>JAGWPW010000064.1 GCA_028870315.1 Sphingomonadales bacterium
ATGTCGGGGCGCTGGCGGACCAACCCCGAAACCGCCGACCGTCACGATCATCTGCTGCTCGAAACCGGGGCGGGCCATTGCCTCGCGCTCAACGATGCGCGGCGGTTCGGCTCTGTCGACGTCGTCGCCAGCGCGGCGCTCGACGACTGGCCGCGCTTTGCCGCGCTTGGCCCCGAACCGCTGGGCGGCGCGCTGAGCCCGGCCTGGCTCGCCGCGAAGCTCGAAGGCCGCAATGCGCCGGTCAAGACACTGCTGCTCGACCAGCGCATCGTCGCCGGGCTGGGCAATATCTATGTCTGCGAGGCGCTGCACCGCGCCGGGATTCGCCCCGCGCGCGCGGGCGGCACGCTGGGCCGGGCGGCGCTGGCACGACTGGTTACGGCGATCGGCGAGGTGCTGGAGGAAGCGATCGCCGCCGGCGGATCGACCATCCGCGACTATGCCCAGCCAAACGGCGAGCTCGGCTATTTCGCGGCAAGCTGGCGGGTCTATGGCCGCGCCGGCGAAGCCTGCGGCTGCGGCGCGACGGTGCTGCGCGCGGTCCATGGCGGCCGCAGCAGCTTCTGGTGTCCTGCCTGCCAGAAATAGCCGGACCGATTTGAATATTGGCTTGGCTGATCTTCGGCTCGCCTCAAGAGGCGGATTTTGTGCAGGCGTTGCGCGCGGCGGACGCGATTTGCTTGACCTTGGAGGGGGCTGCCGCTAAGCGCGCCGCTTTCCCGCGCACCGCCCGTTGCGGCGCGCGCTCCACCCCATCCGCTAAGGACCCGACAGGACCGACATGGCCAATACGCCGCAAGCCAAGAAGCGCATCCGCCGCAACGAGAGCCGCGCGATCATCAATGGCAACCGCCTCTCGCGCATCCGTACCTTCGTCAAGAAGGTCGAAGTCGCGCTCGACGGGGGCGATCGCGCCGCAGCCGAAGCGGCGCTCAAGGAAGCGCAGCCCGAAATGGCGCGCGGCGTGGCGCGCGGCGTGCTGCATCGCAACACCGTGGCACGCAAGCTTTCGCGCCTGACCAGGCGGCTGGCCGCGCTCTGAACGCCGCTCCTGAAACTCCGCCGCAAGCGGCGGACTTCAGGCACCACCGACCCCGCTCCTCGCGAGCCACCCGCCAGCACGGCGGCGCACGGTGATTGCCCGTGCGTCGGCGTCGGCGGGGCGACTCGCCGCCGCCGCCGGTGCGATTCGCGCAAGCCCGCAGCGTTTCGCCTCGGTCAAAAATCCGGCCCCGCGTTAAGCACGGTTGCAAAGCTTTTTGCCCCTGCGCACGCAACCCCCGGCATTCCCGCGATTCGCGAAATTCCGTATAATTTTACTGATAAAAATCAGTATTTTATCGGGAAAGACGGATTTGTCGCGCAATGCCGCTGTCAAGAGCCATTATTTCACTTTTTTTACCGTCTCGCCCTTGAACTCCCCCGCGAACCGTCCCTAGAAACCATCACGCCGGGGGGTGACAAGCTTTCCCGGGTCATCACGGAAAGTCACACGATGGGTCGCTGCCGTCGGCAGCCGCGCCATCGCAGGGCGGCAGCGTATGGCCGCTACAGGGGATGCGCGGGTGGCAGTCCTTTGCGCAGGGGGTATTTGCGCGTTGCGAACGGGGCAGGAGCGGACGGGTGATGGTAGCGGTTTCGGGTGGGCGGCGCGCCGAGGCGGGCTCGCCGAGGGGGAAGTCTGACGTGCCACGGGATGCAGAAGAGCAGGAAGCGCTCGATCTCGCCGCCGACTGGGCGGACATCGGCGCCGGGCTCAAGAAGGCGATCGGTCAGCAGCTTTACAGCCAGTGGATCCGCCCCGTGCAGGTCGGCCCGTTCTGCAAGGAGACAGGCACGCTCGACCTTTATCTGCCAACCGAATTCTCGGCGAACTGGGTGGCGGATCGCTTCGCCGACCGGTTGTCGCTGGCGTGGAAGATCGCCCGTTCGGAGGTGCGCCATGCCCGCATTTCCGCCAATCCAAGGCTGCGCGCGCTGTCCGATCTGCGGCTCGACCCGGGCGCGCGCAAGCCTGCGAACGATGGCGCGGCGCCGCGCATGGCCGGACGCCCGCCCGAGGCCGACATCGCCAACGACACGCTGAGCATGGGCTCGATCGGGCTCGATCCGACGCTCAATTTCGCAAGCTTCGTGACCGGCACCGCCAATATCCTCGCCTGCAATGCCGCGCAGCGCATGGCCGCGCCCGAAACCCCGCAATTCGCGCCGCTCTATCTCAAGGCCGCGACCGGCCAGGGCAAGACGCATCTTCTGCATGCCATTGGCCATGCCTACCTTGCGGCGCATCCACGCGCGCGCATCTTCTACTGCTCGGCCGAGCGCTTCATGGTCGAATTCGTCCAGGCGCTGCGCCAGAACCAGACGATCGAGTTCAAGGCACGGCTGCGCGGCTTCGACCTGCTGCTCGTCGATGACATCCAGTTCATCATCGGCAAGGCGGCAGCGCAGGAGGAACTGCTTTACACGATCGATGCGCTGCTCGCCGAGGGCAAGCGGCTGGTCTTCGCCGCCGACCGCGCGCCGCAGGCGCTCGACGGGGTCGAGCAGCGGCTGCTGTCGCGGCTGTCGATGGGGCTGGTCGCCGATATCATGCCCGCCGATATCGACCTGCGCCGCCAGATCCTCGAACATCGCCTGACCCGGCATTCCTCGGCGACCGCGGTGCCCGGCGATGTCGTCGAATTCCTCGCGCGGACGATCAACCGCAATGTGCGCGAGCTGGTCGGCGGGCTCAACAAGCTGATCGCCTATGCCCAGCTTACCGGCCAGGTGGTGTCGCTCCAGCTCGCCGAGGAGCAGCTGACCGACATTCTTTCGGCCAATCGCAAGCGCATCACCATCGATGAAATCCAGCGCACCGTTTGCCAGTTCTACCGTGTCGATCGCAACGAGATGTCGAGCAAGCGCCGGGCGCGCGCCGTCGTGCGCCCGCGCCAGGTGGCGATGTATCTGGCCAAGGTGCTGACCCCGCGCAGCTATCCCGAAATCGGCCGCAAGTTCGGCGGACGCGACCATTCGACGGTGATCCACGCGGTGCGGCTGATCGAGGAACTGCGCACGCGCGATGCCGACATGGACGGCGATGTGCGCAGCCTGCTGCGCCAGCTCGAAAGCTGACCATCGCGCCCGCCTGGGCCCGGCGGGCACGGACAGCCGTTCAGCGGATGCGGCCGCGGCGCAAGAGATTGACGATGGCGAGCAGGATCACCGCCCCGAGCAACGACACCAGGAATGACCGGATCGTCAGCGGCGCGTTGTTGATCTCGCCGCGTGCCAGCAGGAGCCCGCCGATAAAGGCACCGAGGATGCCGACCACGATATTGCCGATTACCCCATGGTTCTCGCGCATGATGAGCCCCGCCAACCAGCCGACGATGCCGCCGATGATGAGCCAGACGATCAGTCCGATCATGCCATCCTCCCTGCAAAGCGATGCGGTGGCACCGCCTATGGGCTACTACGTGCCGGCGCGCGGTTTGTTCCGGTGCAAGGCCGCCATCCCCGCGCCGGGGCCATGCCTTAAGCCCGGTCGATGACTCCCGAGCGCCTGTCCCGCTTCGCCCGCCACATCGTGCTTCCCGAGATCGGCGGCGCCGGGCAGGTCGCGCTTGCCGGCTCGCACGCGGTGCTGGTCGGCTGCGGCGGCATCGGCAGCCCGGCGCTGCAATATCTGGCGGCGGCGGGAATCGGCCGGCTGACGTTGATCGACGATGATGTCGTCGAGGAATCGAATCTTCAGCGCCAGACGATCTTCACCACCGCCGACATCGGCCGCGGCAAGGCGCAAGCCGCGGCGGCGTGGGTGGCGCGCTTCGATACGGCAATTGCGGTTGCCGCGGCGCCAACCCGGCTCGTTGCCGACAACGCCGCATCGCTGCTCGAAGGCGCCGATGTCGTGCTCGATGGCAGCGACAATTTCGCGACCCGGCTTGCGGTCTCTGACGCCTGCGTCGCCCAGCGCATGCCGCTGACCAGCGCCGCGGTCGGACGTTTCCAGGTGCAGGTCGGCAATTTCGCCGGCCATCTTTCGGGCGAGGCCTGCTACCGCTGCTTCGTCGGTGATGCCTTCGATGCCGAGGATTGCGACAGCTGCGCCGCCGACGGCGTGCTGGGCGCAGTGGTCGGCATGGCGGGCAGCCTTGCCGCGCTTCAGGCGCTGCGCGTGCTCCTGGCCGGGCGCGCGACGCTTGGCGATCCGCAATGGGGCCGCCTCGCGGTGATCGACGCGCTCGCGCCGGGGCTGCGGGTGCTGGCCATCGGCAAGGATCCGGGCTGTCGCGGATGCGGCGCGGCGGCGGGCTGACGCCTGCGGGGCAGCGCGGTCAGGGCGCGGCCGCGGCTTTGGCCTCTGCCTTTGCGGCACGGCGTTCGCCCAGCCACATCATCATCAGCGATCCTTCAAACAACATCCACATCGGCACCGCCAGCATCAGCGCCGAGGCGACATCGGGCGGGGTGAGCAG
The DNA here is from genome assembly GCA_028870315.1 of Sphingomonadales bacterium. Lineage (GTDB taxonomy): Bacteria > Pseudomonadota > Alphaproteobacteria > Sphingomonadales > Sphingomonadaceae > Novosphingobium. Next base: position 4,467 of record JAGWPW010000064.1, read on the forward strand.
CACCGCGACGATGACGATGCCGACGATCACATAGCGCCGCGCCGCAGCCATCTGCCGGCGGCTGACCAGCCCCGCGCGATCGAGCAGCATCATGAACACCGGCAGCAGGAAGCAGGCGCCGAAGGCGAAGATGAATTGCATGACGAAGGTCAGGTAGTCACCGGTGGACGGCATCGCTTCCAAGCGCAGCCCGCCCGTTTCCCCCGAAAAGCCGAGCAGAAACCGGAAGGCATTGGGCATGACGACGTAATAGGCAAAGGCGGCGCCGCAGGTGAACAGCACCGGGGTGGCGATCAGGAAGGGAAGAAACGCCCGCTTCTCGCGCGCATAGAGCCCCGGCGCGATGAACGCCCAGAGCTGGTTGGCGATGATCGGAAAGCTGAGCAGGAAGCCCGCGAAAACCGCGACCTTGATCTCGACGAAGAAGGCTTCGTACAGCTTGGTGTAGATCAGCCGCCCCTGCCCGGGCGGAAAGGCGGCGGCCAGCGGCCGGACAAGGAATGCGAGGAGCTGATGCGCGAACGCGTAGCAGCCCATGGACGCGAGCGCGAGCGCGAGCAGCGAACGCATCAGCCGCGCGCGCAGCTCGATCAGATGGTCGAGCAGCGGCGCCTGCGTCTCATCGAGGTCGGCGATCTTGAACGGCCGCATCGCCTCTGGGCCTAGCCGGTCTGCGGCGGCGCAGCGGGCGCCAGCGGCGGTTGCGGCTGCTCTGCGCCCGGCGGCGCGGGCTCGGCGGGCGCGGGCAGGCTCGCAGCTTCGCCCGGTGGATGCGCTTTCATGATCGCTTCATTCTGCTCGCGCCATTTGCGCTCCATCTCCTCAAGCTCGGCTTCGCGGATCATCGTCTCAAGCCCCGAACGGAGGTGATTCGACATGCGCCGCGCCCGCCCCATCCACCGCCCGGCGGTGCGCAGCGCGCGCGGCATGTCCTTGGGGCCGATGAACACGATGGCGACCGCGGCGATCAGGACGAATTCGGAAGGCGCGATATCGAACAGCATGGCAGCGTGGCGATCGTTTCAGCAGGCGTTTGGGCGGGGCGTGCGGAGAGGCTCAGTGCTGCTGCGTGACCTGCTCGGCGACTGGAGCAGGCGGCGTCGGCGGCGCCTCGGCGATCTGGGCTGGCGGCGGCGTGGCGGCGCGCTCGCCCGTCTCATCGGCCATGCCCTGCTTGAAGCTTTTGACCCCCTTGCCGAATTCGCCCATCAGATCGGCAACCTTCCCGCGCCCGAACAGCACCAGCACGACCAGCGCGATCAGGACGAGCTTGGGCAGAGACAATTCGAACATCGATCCTACTCCTGCAACTCCGGCGGTGACACCCCGGCCGCGTAACGTCCCTGTCACTGCCTATCTAGGCGCTTTGTCCGGTTTCTGCCAGCCTGTCTCCGGCGCTTTCATCGCTGCCGCGCGCCATCGCCGCTTCGAGCACCGCATCGACCGGTTCGAGCAGGCCCGCCGCGCGCAATTCCTCGATCCCGGGCAGATCACGCCGCGAGGCAAGACCGAAATGGCTGAGAAAGGCGGGGGTCGTCGCATAGATCACCGGGCGCCCCGGCACCTCGCGCCGACCGGCGATGCGCAGCCAGCCCGCTTCGAGCAGCACGTCGAGCGTGCCCCTGCCCGTCTGGACGCCGCGGATCGCCTCGATCTCGGCACGGCTCACCGGCTCGTGATAGGCAACGATCGCAAGGCATTCGGTGGCGGCGCGCGACAGGTGGCGCGGCTCCTCGCGGTCACGGCGCAGCACATGCGCAAGGTCGGGCGAGGTCTCGAAATGCCAGCGGCCGCCGCGCTCGACCAGGTGAATGCCGCGCGACGCATAGTCGGCGACGAGCGCGCGCAGCGCCTCGGCCACCGGCGCGCCGCCGAGATGCGCGGAAATCTCGGCCTCGCGCATCGGCGCCTCGGCGGCGAACAGCATCGCCTCGACCGCGCGCGCCAGATCATCGCTCATGCCGCGCGCGCCTTCAGCAGCAGCGGGCCGAAGACCGCGTCCTGGGCGATCTCGGCCCTGCCCTGCCGCGCGAGTTCGAGCGCGGCAACGAAGCTGGAGGCAAGCGCCGATCGCGCCAGCCGCGGCTCGGCCCAATCGCCGCCCCGGGGCAGGAAACTGCGCAATTCGCGCCAGCCGGGCGATACGCCGAGAAGCTTTGCCACCCGCGCCAGCGCCGCATCGAGCGGCATCACCGCGCGCGCGCGCACGCAATGCACCACCGGCTCTCCCCGTCGGCGCACCGTGCCATAGGCGCAGAGCAGCGCATAAAGGTCGCACTCCCACACGCTGCGCCGTTCGACGCGAAGCCCCTCGGGCGCGCCGCGGGCGAAGACGTCACGGCCGAGACGATCGCGCGCCATGAGCCTTGCCCCCGCCTCGCGCATTGCCGCGAGCCGCTGGAGCCGCAGTTGCAGCCGCAGCGCCAGTTCCTCGGGGCTGGGCTCCTCCGCTTCCGTGCGCGGCAGCAGCAGCGCCGATTTGAGATAAGCGAGCCAGGCCGCCATCACCAGATAATCGGCGGCGAGTTCGAGCTTCAGCGCCACCGCCCGCGCGATATAGGCGCAATATTGGTCGGTGAGGTCAAGGATCGAGATGCGGCGCAGATCGACCTTCTGCCGCCGCGCGAGATCGAGCAGCAGGTCGAGCGGCCCCTCCCAGCCATCGAGCTCGATATGGAGCGCCGCTTCCCCGGTGCCGTCAGCGCCGGCGAAGAACAGCGTGTCCTCTGCCGCCGTCATCCCGGCACCGGCGCGAGCAGCGCATCTCGCTTCGCGAGCAGTTCGGCGTGGGTTTCGGGCGCCGGCTCGATATCGGCCGCAGCCAGCGCGCGCGCCAGCCGCGCGGCGGTGGCCGCGCCCATCGCCGGCAGCGCGGCGGCGATTCCCACCATGTCCGCCATTTTCGCCCAGCAGTTGAGGACGAGATCGCAGCCCGCCGCGATCGCTTCGCGCGCGCGCTCGGGAACCGGGCCGGACAGCGCCGCCATGTCGATGTCGTCGGTCAGCAGCAGCCCCGAAAAGCCGATGCGCTGGCGGATGATGCCGGCGATCACCAAGGGCGAAAGCGTCGCCGGGCGCGCCGCATCCCAGGCGGTGAAGCGGATGTGGCCGGTCATCGCGATCGGCGCACCAGCAAGCGCGACGAAGGGTGCAAGGTCGATTTCAAGCTCGGCGGGGGTGGCGGTGACGGTGGGCAGCGCCTGATGGCTGTCGGCGCCGGCGCGGCCGTGGCCGGGAAGATGCTTGAGCACGCCCGCGACCCCGGCGGCGGCGAGGCCGTCGAGCACCGCGCGGCCGAGCGCGGCGACGCGCAGCGGCTCGCTGCCGAAGGCGCGGTCGCCGATCACCGCATGCGCTTGCGCCTGCCGGACGTCGAGCACCGGCGCGCAATCGACGCTGATCCCGACCTCGGCAAGATCGCGGCCCAGCGCCTCGGCATTGGCGCGCGCGGCGGCGATCGCGCTGATCGGCGCGCACTCGTAAAGCCGGTCGAACACCTCGGCGGGCGGATAGGCGGGCCAGTGCGGCGGCCGCATCCGCTGCACCCGCCCGCCCTCCTGGTCGATGCAGACGAACAGCCGCTCGCGGCCGTGGATCGCGCGCAGCGAATCGGTGAGCGCGCGCAACTGGGCGCGGGTTTCGACGTTGCGTCCGAACAGGATATAGCCCGCAGGATCGGCATCGCGGAAGAAATCGCGCTCCCCGGCGCTGAGGACCGGCCCGGCAAGGCCGAAGATCGCGGGCGTCATGACCCGGACGTGGCGCAGACCACGCCCGCGAGCAAGCCGGGTGTGCGGAAATGAACAGATTTTCGCCGCGCCACCCGGCGTCAGCGCGGTGGCTTGCCGATTTTCAGCGCCTCGGCGCAGGCGAGCCGGTCGGCACGTTCGTTTTCCGGGTGGCCGGCATGCCCTTTCACCCATCGCCAGTCGATCCGGTGCGGCGCCGCGGCGGCGAGCAGCGCGCGCCACAGATCCTCGTTGAGCACCGGCTTTCTTGCGGCGGTGCGCCAGCCGTTGCGCTGCCAGCCATGCACCCAGCGCGTGACCCCGTCGATCACATAGCGGCTGTCGGTGTGGAGCGTGACCGCGCAGGGCGCGGTCAGCGCGGCCAGCCCGCTGATCGCCGCGGTCAGTTCCATGCGGTTGTTGGTGGTCTGCGCCTCGCCGCCGCTCAGCTCCTTTTCATGCGTGCCCGTGCGCAGGATTGCCGCCCAGCCTCCCGGGCCGGGATTGCCCTTGCAGGCGCCATCGGTGAATATCTCGACCGCGCGACGCGTCATGCGAAGATGCCGGCCTGCGCCGGGTCGGCATAGAAGGCGAGGCGCCGGGCGAAGGCGAGCGGATCCTTGCGCGTCACCAGCGCGTCGGCAGGGGTGTGAAGCCAGTCATAGGCGCGGGTGGCAAGGAAGCGAAGCGAAGCGGCGCTCGCCAGCATCGGCAGCGCCGCGCGTTCGGCCGCGCCCAGCGCCCGCACGCTGTCATAGCCGGCAAGCAGCGCTGCCGAGGCCGCGGCATCGAAGCGATGGCCCGCCGCATCGAAGCACCACGCCGCATGCGTCACCGCGACATCATAGGCAAGAAGATCGGTGCAGGCGAAATAGAAGTCGATGAGCCCGCTCACCTCGTCGCCCAGCATCAGCACGTTGTCGGGGAACAGATCGGCATGGATCACACCGCGCGGCAGTTCCGCGGGCCAGGCCGCCGTCACCCGTTCGAGCTGCCGCGCGACCGTGCCGGCGAGCGCGGGGTCGATCGAGCCAAGCCCGCTCTCGCCGCAGGCGGTGAACAAGGTCCGCCATTGCGCCGGCCCCAGGCTGTTGGCGCGGTTCTGCGGAAAATCGCGCGCGCCAAGATGAAGCCGCGCCAGCGCCGCGCCGACCGCGCCGGCCTGCGCCGGGGTCGGGCTCTCGACGCTGACCCCGGGAAGAAATTCGATCAGCGCGGCGGGCTTGCCGCGTACCATGCGAAACGCCGCGCCCGCGCGGTCATGAACGGTGCGCGGCACCGGGCATCGTTTCGCCGCGAGATGGTCGAGCAGCCCGAGGAAGAAGGGCAGCCCGGCAATCTCGGTGCGCGCTTCATAGACGGTCAGGATATAGCGCGCGCCATGGCCGTCGTGCCCGGTGGTCTCGATCAGCCAGTTGCTGTTCGACACGCCCTCGGCGATGCCCTTCGCCGAAATGAGCGCGCCGACGTCGAAATGGCCGATGAGCTCGGCCAGCGCCTCGCCGCCGAGCTGCGTATAGACCGCCATGCCGCCCCCGATACCTCAGCCGGCGAGCTGGCGCGGCAGCTTGAAGATCATGTGTTCCTCGGCGGCGACCAGCGTTTCCTCCTCGACCGCGCGGAAGGTGGTGAGGAACTGGATGACCTCGCGCACCAGCGCTTCGGGCGCGGAGGCACCGGCGGTGAGCCCGAGCGTCGCCACGTGATCGAGCCAGCCGGGATCGATCTCGCTCGCGCGCTGGACCAGCCGCGCCGGCGTGCCGCTGCGTTCGGCAACCTCGACGAGGCGCATCGAGTTCGAGCTGTTCGGTGCGCCGATCACCAGCAGCAGGTCGCAATCGCCGGCGATCGCCTTGACCGCGGCCTGGCGGTTCGAGGTCGCATAGCAGATGTCCTCGGCGCGCGGCCCGACGATATGCGGATAGCGCGCCTTCAGGGCGGCGATGATCTCGGCGGTGTCATCGACCGAAAGCGTCGTCTGGGTAAGGAAGGCGAGCGAATCGGCGGTGGTATGGCCGAGCCGCGCGACATCGGCGACGGTCTCGACCAGCGTCATCGCGCCTTCGGGCACCTGGCCGAAGGTGCCGATCACCTCGGGATGGCCGGCGTGGCCGATGAACAGGATGTGCCGCCCGGCCTCGATCTGGCGCTCGGCCTGGCGGTGGACCTTGCTGACCAGCGGGCAGGTGGCATCGAGCCAGTCGAGTCCGCGGCGGGTGGCGGTGGCGGGGATCGCCTTGGGCACGCCATGCGCGCTGAAGATCACCGGCGCGCCGTCGGGCACCTCGTCGAGTTCCTCGACGAAGACCGCGCCCTTCTGCTTCAGCCCCTCGACGACATAGCGGTTATGCACGATCTCGTGGCGGACATAGACCGGCGCGCCATATTTGGCGATCGCACGCTCGACGATCTCGATCGCGCGGTCGACCCCGGCACAGAAGCCGCGCGGCGCGGCGACAAGCAGGCGCAGCCTGGGCAGGCCGCTGGCGGGCGGCGGCGGTGACTTGAGGGTTTTCGGCGCAACGATGGTCATGCCTCCCCCTAGAGCATCGCGCGGCGGGACGACAAGTGCTGGCGCCCCGACGCGAGGGCCGCTAGGGCGACCGGGCCAAAGCATGGGGACATCGCAGATGATCAATCGCTCCCGCCGGTTCGCGGGCTTTTCCTTCCCGGTGGTGGCGGTCGCCTGCGCGGCGCTGGCGGGGTGTCATTCGCGCGGCGAGATCGTCGTCGATGAAGGCGTCGGCATCACCGCGGTGCGCGGCGCCTGCCCGGCGGTGGGCATCGCCGATTACACCGGCGACATCACGCTGTTCGATCCCCCCGCCTCGCGCGAGGCGAGCGCGATCGACCTGACCGCGGCGATGACCGATGTGCGCGCCGCCTGCGATTCCTCGGGCGCCAAGGTGCGCGACGTCGTCAGTTTCAAGATCCTCGCCAGCCGCCGCGATGGCCATGGCGCGCGCAGCGTGACGCTGCCTTTCTACCTCACCGTGGTGCGCGGAACCACTGCCGTGATCGCCAAGCGGATCGGCGCGGTGACGGTCAATTTCGCCGATGGCCAGACGCGCGCCGAGGCCGCGGGCCAGGGCACGGTGTTCATCGACAAGACCGAGGCGACGCTGCCCACCGACATCCGCAATCGCATCACCGGCAAGCGCAAGGCCGGCGAGGCGGACGCGGCGATCGATCCGCTGTCGCTGCCCGAGGTCAAGGAGGCGGTGAAGCGCGCGACCTTCGAGGCGATGGTCGGCTTCCAGTTGACCGATGACCAGCTGAAATACAACGTCACCCGCTGACCCGTTTCCCGACGCCGTTTCCCTTGGACGCGAAATCCGGTTAGGGCGCCGCCCATGACCGGGATTCTCACGCTTCACGCGGGCTTTGCCCGCGCCATAGACGCCGCGCTCGATGCACTGGAAGCCGGGGGCACGCTGCCTGCGGGTCTGAACCGCGGCGCGGTGGCCATCGAGCCGCCGCGCGATCCGGCGCATGGCGATCTTGCGACCAACGCAGCGATGGTGCTCGCAAGGCCCGCGGGCACAAATCCGCGCGCGCTGGCCGAGGCGCTGGCGGCGAAGCTGCGGCAACTGCCGGCGGTGGCCGCGGCGGAAATCGCCGGCCCCGGCTTCATCAATCTGCGGCTCGCGCCGGTCGCCTGGCTCGATGAATTGCGCGCGATCGCCGCGCTCGGCGCCGATTACGGCCGTTCGACGATGGGCGCGGGCAGCAGGGTCAATGTCGAATATGTCTCGGCCAACCCGACCGGGCCGATGCATATGGGCCATTGCCGCGGCGCGGTGGTCGGCGATGCGCTGGCGAGCCTGCTCGAATTCGCCGGCCATCGGGTGATCCGCGAATATTATGTCAACGATGCCGGCGCGCAGGTCGATGTCCTCGCACGCTCGGTGCATTGGCGCTATCGCGAGGCGCTGGGCACGGCGGGCGGCGAGATGCCCGAGGGGCTTTATCCGGGCGATTATCTCCAGCCGCTCGGGGTCGCGCTCGCGCATGAATTCGCCGCGCGCTATGCAGATGCGCCCGAGGGCGAATGGCTCGCGCTGTTCCGCACGCGCGCGGTCGCGGCGATGCTCGAGATGATCCGTGCTGATCTCGCGCTGCTCGGCATCACCCATGAGCGCTTCGCCTCGGAGGCCGAGCTTCAGGCAGCCGGCAAGCCGGCCGAGGCCGAGGCCTGGCTGCGCGCGCATGATCTCGTCTATGACGGCGTGCTCGAAGCGCCCAAGGGCAAGCAGCTTGAGGATTGGGAGCCGGTGGCGCTGCCGCTGTTCCGTTCGACCCGCTTCGGCGACGACCAGGACCGGCCGATCAGGAAGTCCGACGGCAGCTGGACCTATTTCGGCGCCGATCTCGCCTATCACTTCGAGAAGGCGCGCAGCGCCGATGCGCTGGTCGATATCTGGGGCGCGGACCACGCCGGCACGGTCAAGCGGATCAAGGCGGCGGTCGCCGCGCTGACCGGCGCCGACGGCAAGCCCACCCCCTTCGAGGTCAAGCTCGTCCAGATGGTCCAGTTGCTGCGCGACGGCGAGCCGGTGAAGATGTCGAAGCGCGCCGGCAATTTCGTGACGCTGGCCGAGGTGGTCGGTGAAGTCGGCAAGGATGTCGTGCGCTTCACCATGCTGACCCGCAAGCCCGAGGCGCAGATGGACTTCGACTTCGCGCATGTCGTCGCCGCGTCCAGGGACAATCCGGTATTCTATGTCCAATATGCGCATGCGCGGATCTGCTCGACCCTGCGCAAGGCGGCGGCCGAGGGCCTCGCCCCCGGCGATGCCGCGCTCGACCGGCTGGGCGCCGAGGAACTGGCGCTGGTCGCACGCGCCGCGCAGTTCCCGCGCCAGATCGAGGCCGCCGCCACCGCGCGCGAGCCGCACCGCATCGCCTTCTTCCTGCATGAACTGGCGGGCGGGTTCCACACCTATTGGAACCTCGGCAACGACCGGCCCGACAAGCGCTTCATCGTGGCACAGGATCGCGAAATCACCGGCGCGCGGCTTTTCCTCGCCGCGCAAATCGGGCAGGTTGTGCGCAATGGCCTTGCCCTGCTGGGCGTGGCGGCGGTGGAGGAGATGTAGCCATGAGGGACGGGCCCGAGGACGAGCAGCCTTTTCCCGAAGGCCCCGAGCCGCCGCAAGCCGCGGCGCATGATGAGCGCGATCTTCCCGGCCTCCATGGCGAGGACCGCCTTCCCTGGCTCGATTCGGGGGACGAGGATTTCGACGACGAAGGGATCGATAACCGCCGGGTGTGGGGTTTCGTCCTTGCCGGGCTCGCGCTGCTGGCGCTGATCGTCGGCAGCGTGTTCTGGGTGACGCATCGCGCCAGCCAGTCCACGCAACTCGCCGATGGCAGCACCATCCCGGCCCCGCCGGGGCCGATCAAATCCGCGCCAGCCAACCCGGGCGGCAAGACCTTCGAGGGCACCGGCGATTCGAGCTTCTCGGTCTCGCAGGGCAAGAGCCCCGGCGCGCGGCTCGCCACCGGCGGCGCGGACGGCGCCACGCCGGCAGCCCCCCCTGCCCCCGCGTCGCCATCGGCAAGGCCGGCAAGCATCGCCCCGGCCGCAAGAGGCGTTGCCGTGCAGGTCGGGGCCTATACCAGCGAAGCCTCGGCCGAGGCGGGCTGGGCGCATCTCGCCAAGGCCTATGACACCCTCTCGGGCGTATCGCACCGCGTCGTCGAGGGAAGCGCCGACATCGGCACCGTCTATCGACTTCAGGCGATCACCGCGAGCGACGACGCCGCGCAGGCGCTGTGCGACCGCCTGAAATCAGCCGGCGCCAACTGCCAGGTGAAGGACTAGGACAAGGCGCGCATCGTGGGCCGTGAAGCGCTCGTCAGGGCGTGTCGCTCACCAGGAGCGCGCCGAACAGTTCCCGAAATGTCGCCCGTTGTCGCTGCGCGGGCCATTGCGAGCGTGATTGCGCGACCAGCGAGGCAATTCCGTTAATTGCCACCTGCACCTTGGTGGCCAGCTCGGCCGGATCGATCCGGCAATCGATCGCCCCATGATCTTGCGCGCGCTCGATAATCCGACGAAAGATCGCATGCGCCTCGCTGGCGGCTTCAGCCCATTCCACGGTCACGTAATGCTCGGTCGGCGCCAGACCCCAGAACGCGAAGAACATATGCCAATCGCGCCAGGTGGCTTCGTCGGTGGGCAACAGCATCTCGAACGAGGAGATCGCGTCGCCGCCCTGTTCCAGGGCCTTCAGCAGCCGCTCTTCGGAGTTGGACCGAATCAACTTGTGGGTGAACACCAGCATATCGAGCTTTGACGGGAAATAGTACGAAATGATTGACGGGCTGCACCCCAGACGCTTGGCGATGGTGCGGATCGTCACTTCCGATACGCCCTGTTCGTGAACCACCTGTTCAACAGCCACGGCAATCTCGCGGCGTCGCTCTTCATGGTTCACAACTTTGGGCATTTGCTACCGAAAATCCCACGGGCACAAGATATTGCGCCACGGCACGTGCCGATACTTGCACGCTAGCCGAAGGCGGTTCCTCCAGCAAGCGCGCAGCCCCCCTCTCACAAACACCAGCTTCTTTTTTGTGTGTTGTACAACAAAAAAGAAGCGAGCCCAGCAAGGGCAATCGGGAGGGATCATGACGATTAGCACCATTCGGCGCGCACGGATTGCGCTTGGCCTTTCTCCGCTGTTTGCCGCCATGGCACCCCATGCCTTTGCCGCCGACGCGCCCGCTGCCGGCGCCTCCCCGGCCCAGGCGCAGGCGCCCGGCGCCACCACCCCCGACACCGGCGAGGTCATCGTGACCGCCCGCCGCCGCTCGGAAACCCTGCAATCGACGCCGATCGCGATCACCGCGATCAACACCCAGATGCTGGAAGACAAGGCGGCGGTGAACCTGAGCGACCTGCAAGGCGCCGCCCCCGGCCTGCTGATCACGCAGCAGAACGCGGGCGCGGCCGCAGCGAACCTGTCGATCCGCGGGCTGACATACGCCAACATCGAAAAGTCGCAGACACCGACGGTGGGCGTGGTGGTTGATGGCGTCACCATCGGCACGAACACCGGCCAGTTGCAGGACGTGTTCGATGTCGCCCAGATCGAAGTGCTGCGCGGGCCGCAAGGGACATTGTTCGGCGCCAACACGATCGGCGGCGTGATCAACATTCAGCGGTCCCTGCCCACCATGGAACCGGGCGCGAAGCTGGAATTCACCTATGGCCAGTGGAACACCTGGAGCGGCAAGGGCATCGTCAATTACGGCAATGGCAGCACCTGGGGCGTGAAGGGTTGGTACTTTCACGATCAGACCGACGGCTACTACTGGAATGCGCTCTACGATCGTCGTGCCGGCGGCAGCAGGGACGACAACTTCGGCGGATCGCTACTGTTCAAGCCTGCCGGATCGACGTTTGACGGCCAGTTGACGATCGAGGATCTCGTGCAGTCGTTCGACCCGGTCAATTCGACGCTGACCAACAAGAACGACCTGTTCTGCAGCCTTGTCGCCGCGGTGGCGTGCAACCGCAACAATACCACCGATCTCTACACGACCTTCGATACCGCCGGCCACGCCACCTATAACGCACCGGCGGTGACCTTGCAGATGCACGTCGATGCCGACTGGGTGAAGCTGACCTCGATCACCGGCTGGCGCCACAGCTACGAGGACCAGGGCCAGGCCTACGGTACCGGCACATTATATTTCAGCTTGCGCAGACAGCACTACACCCAATGGAGCCAGGAGCTGCGTGGCGCAGGAAAGATACTTCCAAATCTCGACTATGTGGTCGGCGGTTATTTCTTTGATTCGACCTACGATCTCACCCAGTGGCAGGGCGGCCCATCGCTGAACACGGCGCCCGATCCCACCGCGATCTCGCCCGATCCGCAGTTCGTCACCGGTCACACCCGGTCCTATGCGGTGTTCGGCGATTTCGACTGGACGATCATCCCCACCGTCCGCCTGTCGTTCGGCGGCCGCTGGTCGCACGACCAGAAGCAGCTCGACAACTCGTTCCTGCAAACCGGCGTGATCGGCAACGGCAATGCGAACTTCTCGAAGTTCACCCCCAAGATCGGGCTGGACTGGCGGCCCAACAGCAACGTCATGCTCTATGGCAGCTGGTCGGTGGGCTATCGCTCGGGCGGGTTCAGCCCCCGCGCCGCCGATCCCATCACCGCTTCCACCCCCTTCGGGCCAGAAACCCTCGATGCCTTCGAGATCGGCACCAAGCTGAGCACCCCCGATCATCGCGCGACGCTCGACATCGCCGGGTTCATCTCGAACTACAAGAACATGCAGCAGGACACCACCATCCCCGGCCCGGCGGCGGCAGGCGGCAGCCAGACCGTGACCAGCAACGTCGGTGGCGCGGTGATCCGTGGCATCGAGATGGACAGCGCGTTGCTCGTGACGTCCAAACTCAAGCTGACCGCCACGGCTTCGTTGATGGAATCGCACTTCCACGGCTTTGTCACCGGCAATGCCTGTTCACCGGTGGCGTCCTCGGCGTTGGTCTGCCCCACCGCCAACGGCGGGCTGGTCAACTATGACTACTCGGCGAACCGGCTGATCTATGCGCCGACGTTCTCGGGCTCGGTCAATGCCGAGTACACCCAGCCGACCAGCTTCGGCAAGGTCGTCACCACGGTCGGCTGGCGCCATATCAGCCCCTATGACGAGCAGATCTCGGTGGGCGGCATCAGCTCGGTGACCGCCAGCCCCGCCAACCCGTCGCAGATCGGCCTTGAGACGGTCAGCGGCAACGATCCGCGCGTGCGCACCGTTACGCAGAACCTCGTGGACGCCAGCGTGACGGTCGATTTCAAGCTGCACGGCATGGACGCCTATGCCCGCGTGTTCGGCCGCAACCTCGCCAACGTGCAGACCACCTCGGCGGCATTCACCGTGGCTGGGCTGTTCGCCTTCGCCTCGGCGATCGAGCCGCGCACCTATGGCGCGACGATCGGCGTGAAGTTCTGAGTTTCGGCCCGTTCCCTCCGAAGGGGCGAAGCCGGGCTTCGCCCCCTCCTTCCGGGGCAGCCACATTGGCGCCATCGCAAACCAGCAAGAGGCTACCTATGACCATCGATGATCTGATTGCCAGGGCGACGCTGGAAGAGGTGGTGCTGCGTTATTGCACGGCGGTGGACAAGCTGGCCGATGTTGATGATCTGGTCAGCCTGTTTACCGATGACGCGGTGCTGGACCTGACCGGCCTGCTGCTGCCACGCTATACCGGCCATGCCGCGATCCGCGCGTTTTTCACGCAGGTTTTCGCGGACATGTCGCACCACATGCACATCCTTTCGAACTTGCGCGTCGACAGCCGGACCGACGAGAGTGCCCGCGTCCTTGCCTATGTGACCGGGATGGGCCGCTCGCGCGCGGGCATCGATATCCAGGTTTACGTCTATTACGACCTGACACTGCGCAAGGTGGCGGGCGATTGGAAGATCGCCTCGTTCTACGAAGCGCCCAAGCTGCCGATGCCCGAATCCGTGGGCGCGGTGCACAACAAGTCCGCATAACCGGGCACCACCCGGAGAAGGCCGGCGGATGACGGGATCGGGGTTGCGGTCCCGTAAGGTGTCACCGGAACCCCTGCCTCAGCTGACCACCCTGCCCCCGTTCACCCCGATGGTCTGGCCGGTGACATAGCTCGCCGCCTCGCCGCACAGGAAGCTTGCGGCATTGGCGATGTCGTTCGCCTCGCCGAGGCGGCGCACGGGAAGCGTCGAAAGCAGCACTTCGGTCGGGATCTGGAACCGGTCGCGGTTCGCCTCGGACATGATCGTGCCCATCACCGATCCGGGGGGGATGTTGTTGACGGTGATGCCGAGCGGCCCCAGTTCCTGCGCGAGGCTGCGGGTAAAGGTCACCACCGCGCCCTTCGAGGCCGAATAGGTCGCCATGTTGATCGCGCCGGTCTGCGCCGAGGACGAGGAGATGTTGACGATCCGCCCCCAATGCGCCGCCTTCATGTCGGGCAGCACTTCCTGGGTGACGATGAACATGCCCAGCACATTGACGCGGAAGACGAAGGTCCAGCGCTCCTCCCTGATCTCCTCGAAGGGGACGAAATCGGTGACGCCGGCGTTGTTGACGAGCACCGTGACCGGCCCGAAGGCCGCGCGCAATTCGCCCAGCGCCTGCTGCACCTGCGCGCGTTCGGCGATGTCGGCGCCAAGCGCGATCGCCTCGCCGCCCGCGTCGCGGATCGCCTGCACCGTGCCGGCGCAACGCCCGGCATCGAGATCGAGCACGCCGACCGCCATGCCGTCGGCCGCGAGCCGTTTCGCGCAGGCGGCGCCGATGCCGGCCGCAGCGCCCGTGACGAGCGCGGTTCTTGGTGTCATCCTTGCGATCCTTTCGATGATTTTGGAAACGCCCTAGTGTTGTTGTGCCGATCCGGGCGGCAAGGTCCAGCCCCAACGATCATCGGGCGCGTCATCGCGCGGCAATATCGCCGAGAAGATGGACGATGCGCGCGAACACGCGGCGCGCGCCGGGCAGTTCGAGCGAACGGACCACCGCAACATGGTCCATGCCGGCGATCTCGCACAATTCGCTGGCAACCCCGGCTTCGCGCAGCCGGGCGTGGAAGCGGCGCGCATCATCGACCAGCACCTCGCCCGAGCCGACGGTGACAAGGCAGCGCGGCAGGCCGGCAAGCGCGCCATGGAGCGGCGAGGCGAGCGGATGGCGCGGATCGAGCCCCTGGAGGTAGAGCGCCGCGCCCGCCTCGGCCGAGGCGCGCGAGAACAGGGGATCGGTCGCAGCATTGGCGTCATAGCTGGGCGCGGTGACGGTGAGATCGAGCCAGGGCGAATGCATGACGAGCGCGGCAAGCCGAATGCCCGCCTCGGCCGCCAGCATGGCCAGCCCGGCGGCCAGCCCGCCACCCGCCGAGTCGCCCGAAAGCACCAGCGGCAGGCCGTCTGCGGGCAGTGCGGCAAGCACCGCCAAGGCATCGTTGAGCCCGGCTGGAAACGGATGCTCGGGGGCAAGCCGGTATTGCGGGGCGATGATCTCGACCGGACAGGCGGCGGTGAGCGCGACCGCGAGCGGGGCTTCCATCTCGGGCGTGCCGAGCCGGAAGGCGCCGCCGTGAAGGTGAAGCATCCGGCAGCGCGGCGCGGCCGACGTGGGGGGACGGAAGACCAGCGTGCGCCGGCCCGCGAGAAAGACCTCCTCGGGCGGCGGTGTCACCGCCCAGGTTCCCGCCGCCTGTGCCGCCGTCATCTGCCGGCGGCGCTCGGCGAGATCCGGCGGGGCGGCGTGACCCGCGCGCTCGGCGGGGAGCGCGGCGCCGCTCACCCGGCGGGCAGCGCCAGCGAGGCCTCAAGGCTGCGCGCGATCCGCGCCGCGCCGGCCTTCTTCAGTTCGGGGATGACATAATCGCCGAGCAAGCTGATCGATTCGAGCACCGATTCATGCGTCAGATGGCCGAAATTGACGTAGCACAGCACCTGATCGACCCCCACTTCCTCATATTTGAGGAATTTCGCGAGGCATTCCTCGGGCGTGCCGACGATGACCATGTCCTCCTCGTCGAATTTGGTGATATCGAAATCGCCATCGGCCTGCTTCTTCAGCAGCGGGAAGGCCTTGTCCTGCGCCTCCTTCGGGAGATGCGCGAATTCCCATTTCAACAGGAAGGCTGCAACCGTGGTGTACCACCACCACATCGATTCCCACAGCTTGTTGCGCTCGAAATCGCCGCGCGACTTCGCGCAATGGACCAGCGTGTAGGAGCCGATCCTGTTGGTCGAAACCCCGGTCAGCGGCACCGCGCGCGCCGCCGCCTCGCGATAGATGCCGACGATCTCGGCCATTTTCGACAGTGGCTGCATGATCGAGAAGCACAGCAGGCCCAGCCCGTTCTCGCCCGCCATCCGCGCCGATTCAAGGCTGCTCGCCGCCATCCAGCACGGCGGATGCGGATCCTGCCACGGCTTGGGGGTGATCATCCGCGCCGGGAATTTCAGGAATTCGGAATCCTCCTCGTAATATTCCTCGCGCCACATGCCCGCGATGGTTCGCGCCGCGGCGACCATCTTCTCCTTGCTGCGCGGAATATCGACCCCGAAGGCGATCTGCTCCATCGGCGTCGAGCGGCCGATGCCCCATTCGACCCGCCCCTTCGAGAGCACGTCCACGGTCGCGACCTTTTCGGCGACGCGCGCGGGATGGATGAATTCATGCGGCAGCAAGGTGACCCCGAAGCCGAGGCGGATGTCCCTGGTGATCTGCGAAAGCGCGCCGAGCACCGCCTCGCTGCACGGCATGTGGCTGCGGCCCTCGCGGAAGTGATGCTCGACGCACCAGGCGGTGTGGAAACCCTTCCGGTCGGCGAGCACGATCTGCTCGATCGCGTCGTGATAGCTTTTGCGCTCGGCATTGCGCTGTCCCCAGGGATGCGGCTGCTCCCAGGGTTGCGGCGCCTCGAATTCATACAACAGGCCCAGTTCCATCAGCGTGCACTCCCCACTTCTTTCCGCGATTTGCGCGCGCCGGCGCAGAATTTGGTCGAAAGCGAGCGATCGACGAAGATCGTCTGGCCCGAAACCCCGCTGGCAAGGTCGGAGAGGAGGAAGGTGATCATGTTCGCCAGTTCCACAGGCAGCGCGAAATCCTCGTCGGCCATCGCGCCGGGGACGACGTTCGCCGCCTGCCGCCGCTCGGCCACGCGCTTCGACATGACCCCGCCCGGCGAGACGGTGTTGGCGCGGATGCCGAACTCGTGCCATTCGTTGGCCATGGTGCGGGTCAGCGCGCCGATCGCCGATTTGCCCGCGCCATAAGGCCCGTGCCACGGCGCTGCGGCGATCGCCGAGACCGAGCCGACATTGACGAGGCTGCCGCGCGTGCCGCTCGCGATCATCGCGCGCGCGGCATCGCGACACAGCATGAAGACATAATCGAGGTTGATCGCCAGCGTCTGGCGGAAGCTTTCGGTCGGCGTCTCGTCGAGCGGAAGCCATTCGTCCTCGCGCGTGCCGCCCGCGACATTGGCAAGCCCATCGATCCGCCCGTGCCTTGCGACGATCGCCGGGATGACCGCCTCGACCTGCGCCTCATCGGCAAGAT
Source organism: Sphingomonadales bacterium (assembly GCA_028870315.1). Classification (GTDB taxonomy): domain Bacteria; phylum Pseudomonadota; class Alphaproteobacteria; order Sphingomonadales; family Sphingomonadaceae; genus Novosphingobium. The sequence continues at coordinate 21,290 of JAGWPW010000064.1, forward strand.
CGACCAGCATCGTCTCGATCGAGCCGCCGAGCGCGGTGACGTCCTCGACCACCTCGGCGAGCAGCGCCGGATCCTTGTCGAGCACCACCAGCGATCCGCCGGCCCTGGCGATCTGGCGCGCAGTGGCCCCGCTGATGCCGCCGCGGCCCGAACCGCAGACGAGGATGAGCTTGCCGCCCAGATCGATTGCCAACGCCACTGCGATCTCCCGTTATTGCAATGTGAAAAATTATTTTCTAATGGAGATGCTTGCGCAGGAGGGCCGATGAGTCAAGCGATGAAAGCCGAAACCCGTCCGGCGCTGTCGGCGGCGCGCGCGATCGACATTCTCGACTTCCTCGCGAGCTTTCCCGATCGCGACTTCACCCTGTCGCAGATCATGCGCGCGACCGGGATCAACGTCGCCTCGTGCCATGCGGTGCTCCATGCGTTGATGGCGCGCGGCTATGTCCGCCGTGATCCGGGGCAGAAAAGCTTCACTCTCGGGCCGGTGCTGGCCGCGCTCGGCGATGCGGCGATGCGCGCCCAGCCGCTCCTCGCGCATGCCCAGCGCGCCGCGCAGGCGCTCGCCCTCGCCTGCGACGCCCCGGTGCTGCTGACCGCCGCCGTCGGCGACGAGATCGTCGGCCTTGTCGCGATCGCCGACAGCCAAGGGCGCGCGCCGGGGCTGAGATGCGGCGAGCGGCGCGGCCTGGTGCCGCCGATCGGCGCCCCCTTCCTCGCCTGGGCAAGCCGCGAAGCGATCGCCGAATGGCTGGCCCGCAGCCCGCACGCCGGCGATCCCGGTTTCGCCGCAACGATGACGCGGGCGATGGAACTGATCCGCGAGCGCGGCTTCCAGGTGACGCTGCGCGCGCCGGGCCGCGTGCGGCTGGCGCTCGATATCGATGAAATGGCGCGCAAGCCCTTCCGCGCGACGCTCGCCGGCAAGGTGGGCTCGCTCGCCCCGGTCGCGGCGCCCGCGCACATCGACCCCGAGGCGGACTATGATGTCGTGCTCATCGCCGCGCCGATCTTCGATCGGGATGGCAACTGCGCCTTCAGCCTGTGCCTGGGTGATTTCACCGCGCCGATCACCGGCGCGCAGGTGATCGCCTCGGGCGAGAGATTGCTGGCCGCCTGCCTGCAGGCGATGCAGGCCGACCGCAGTTAGGCGCTGTTTGAAAATTCGCCGGAAATGGCGGATTTTGGCCGATTACCCCGCATGCAGATCGGACAGGCCAACGCGGATGAATTCGGCGCCGTCATCGCCCGCGCGCAGGCTGTAGGTCTTGTCACGGGGAACGAAGACGACATCGCCCGCGCCCAGTTGCTGGCGCCCGAAATGGATCGCGCCATCGATCACGCAGATTAGCTCGTCCTCGGGATGGCTGTGCGGCGCCTCGTGATGGCGCGGGTGATAGCGGGTGCGCTGGACGTTGGGCATGCCCGGGGCATGCGGCAGCAGCGACTTGTAGACGAGCCCGGGGTCGCTGCGCTTCTGTTGCGCCAGCCACTCGGGCGCAGGCTCGCGCCAGGGATGGTCGGCGTCGCGAATGACGAGAATTTCGGGCATCACCATTCTCCGCCTGCCTGCTTTTCATACCGGCGCGGGCGGGTCAAGCCGCCCCTTCGCGGCCGCGATGCTTGCCACAGCGCTTGCCAGCGCCCGCAGGGCTGGCATGGTGACCGGTGGAGACCAAGACATGACCGTAACCCTGCCGCTCAAGCCCCCACGCCAGACCGCCAACCCCGCACCGCCGCGCCGGCCCGATTCGATCCGGCGCACCGCCAGCATCGATGTCGACTGGACCGACGGCCCGCAAAGCACGCGCCGCTTCCATGGCCGCGCGCGCGACTGGCTCACCCCGGCCGGCGGCGGCGCCGGCCGCACGCTGCGCGAGGCGCGCATGGAAGCGCGGCTCGATCTGCAACGCACCATCCTCGCGATCGAAAGCGATCCGGCACCGCCGCATCTCGGCGCGCTCGTCGGCGAGCGCGGCGGCGGCCATCTGCGCATGGTGCTGCGCGAGAGGCTGCCCGAACTGGTCGCCTCGGGCGATCCGCTCTATCTGCTGCTCGACGACATCTCGGGCGTCAGCCTGATTTCGGCCTGGGCGTGGTCGCTGTGGAACCGCGACTGGCTCGAAGGCGCGCAGGCTGCCTTTCCGCCCGAACAGCTCGAACGCATGATGAACGAACGCGCCAACGTCTGCTGGGGCCTCCAGACCGGCAACAGCGGCCTTGATCCCGACCGCACCCGGCTGCACGACGATGCCGCCGATGGCGGCAGCCTCGTCAACCCCGCCGATCCGCAAGGCTGGCATGCGTTTCCCGAAACCGCAACGGTCAGCATGCGCCGCGCCCGCCGCATCGACGTCTGGCGCGAGCCGGACGCGATCCGCATCGATTCCGCCTTCCAGGACAGCGCCCCGCGCGCCGACGGCACCCGCGCCGCGCTGCATGAATACCGCCTGACCGCCAGCCTCGATCCCGAAACGCTGAGCCTGTTGACGCTGGTCCCCGAACCGCGCGTGCTGCCGTTTCACGAATGCCCCGGCGCGGTCGCCAACGCCGCAGGGCTGGTCGGCACACCGCTGCCCGCGATCCGCGAGACGGTGCTCAAGGAGCTGCGCGGCCCGGCTGGCTGCACCCATCTCAACGATGCGCTGCGCGCACTGGCCGAGGTGCCGCTACTGCTGGCTCAGCTTGTCTGAGAGCCGGTCTCGAAACCCTGCGCAGCAGGGTTTCGGCGCCACCGTCCAACTCGCGCCCCCGGCCCAGCTACCCATTCAGTTTGGCCCCTTCATTAACCCTTCGACATTCTGCGGGTGATTTGATTGCCTTGCCCTGACGGGAGGCGGCGATGCTCAAGGCGCTCATCCTGGCGGCGTAAAAAGGACGCCAACGCGAGCTGAACACTGAAGTTCGCCTGGGCGAAGCCCTAGGCCGACGGCAAGCCGGGGATAGCGGATGTTGAAATGGTGGGCGGTGACGGGCTCGAACCGCCGACCCTCTCGGTGTAAACCGTGGTAATATTATTACCATAACTTATCATAAAATTACAACTTTAAGCATAAATCCCCGAAAGTCGCTAGCGTCCGCGTTCGTTCTCTAATCGCATTCGTCAAGCTGGCGTG
>JAGWPW010000065.1 GCA_028870315.1 Sphingomonadales bacterium
GCGCTGCTGCTGCTGCTCGCCGCCTGCGGCCCCGCCGGGGCCGGCCGCGCCGCGCCGCAGCGGGTCGAGGCCCCGGCGCAGGCGATCCCGCCGCCGCCCGCCGCCGATACCGCGCCCGCCGCGGTGCGCGATCGCGCCTATCCCTTCTACATGCCGATGGCCGGGCTGCGCCGCCCGGCGATTCGCCTGACCATCAAATGCGACGCCTCGCGCGCGGCGGGGCATGAAGTCTATCAGGGGCGCGATGCCGCCTCGCTCTATGGCCGCGCCGAGGGCGGCTATGAATTCGTGTTCGAGGCGCGCGACGGCGCGGGCCATCCTTGCGTCTATCCCTTCGCGCCCTGGCAGCCGGCGCTGGCGGGCAATCTCGATGGCACCCAGTATCTGTGGCGATCCTCCGAGCCGGGGGTGCAGGTCACTTTCCGCAGCAACGATCCCTGGGCGGGGATCGACTTTCGCCCGCTCGACATCGGCGGTGCGCGCATCCATTTCGAAATGCGCGACATCGCGCTCGATTTTCCCGGCGCGGTGCAGGCGATGGGGGCGCTGCATCTCGAAGCCTTCGGGGGCGAAGGGCCGGGCCTGTTCACCGCGGTGCTGCGCCGCGTGGCGCTGTTCGGCGGCAAGAACGCGCTGTTCGTGCCGGGCGGCCAGACCATGCTCTACATCGAGGACAGCGCGATCAACGGCAATGTCGGCAATGAAACCGATCAGGACCACGGCACCTATATCAACGGCATCCTCGTCACCCATATCGTCGATTCGCGCTGGCATGGGCAGCGCGGCTGGGCCGATCAGGCCAGCGGTCACCAGCTCAAGGACAAGGCCTATCTGCGCATCTATGAGAATGTCGCGGTGTCGAATGCGCCGGGCACGACCGTGCCGTCGGCCATGCCGCTGATCGATGCCTCCGAATATGGCTTCACCTTCGCCAACGGGCTGACGCTCAGCCGCGAGCGCCCGGTGCAGGCGCCGCGCGATGCGCTGGTCGATCTGCGCGGCGACATGCTGTACCCGCCCCGCGCGCTGTTTCCCTGGAACCCGCTTGCCGATGGCGGCTGGCGGATGCCGGCGCAGCCGCTCGATGCGCTGGGCCGGGTCTATGTCTCGGTGTTCCTCAACACAAGGGTCGCGAGCTTCCGGCGCGAGCCCTATGTCTTCGCGCTGCGTCCGGCGGGGCGGTCGTTCGATCCCGACGGCAGCCGGGTGCTGGGCACCGAGGCCACCACGCGCGGCGAGCAGCGCGCAGTCTCGCTCGCCTTCGATACCACCGGCAGCCTTGCCGCGCCCTATGCGCCGGGCGGCTGGACCTATGTTGACCCACGGCTTCCGGCCGGCGCGCAATGGGTGCTGGATCGCGATGCCTTCATCCGGCACGCGCTGGGGCTGATCGGCCGCTGAGCGCGCCGGACGGAAAAGGGCGGCAGTTGCCTGCCGCCCTTCCCGCGTCCTCTCCTGGATGGCTGGCCCTCGGACGTTGTCGCCCGTTATTGAGGCCCATGGAATTTCGCGATCAATCGTCGCCGCTGTCGGCCGTGGTGTCGCCGGCACCCGCCGCTGCGCCCGCGCGGGCAAGCTCGATGTTGCCGGTGCCCTGCATGTAGGGGAGCGGATTGACCGCCACCCCTTCGACGCGCACTTCATAATGGAGATGCGGCCCGGTCGAGCGGCCGGTGGTGCCGATATAGCCGATCACGTCGCCCTTGTGGACGAACTGGCCCGCCGCGACATTCAGCCGCGACATATGGCCATAGCGGGTCTCGATCTCGCCGCCATGCTCGATCTCCACGAAAAGCCCGTAGGAGCTGAACCAGTCGGCCCGGCCGATGACGCCATCGGCCGCGGCATGCACCGGGGTGCCGACCGGATCGGCAAGGTCGATGCCCTTGTGTTCGCGGCGGCCGCCGAGCACCGGATGCCAGCGCAGCCCGAAGCCGCTGGTGAAGCGCGGGTTGTCCACCGGCATCAGCGAGGGAATCGACACCGCGGCATGCGGCGCCATCAAGCTGCCGTGATCCATCGAGCGCCACGAGCTGAACAATTGCTGGAATTCGCTGTCGCCGCCGCCCAGACCCGTCTGCCTTGCGGCCTGCGCCGCGCGCAGCGGCGCGGCGATGTCGGCGCTGGCGCTGCTGTTGGCAAGCGCCGGAGCGCCGATGAGGCAGGCACCCGCTGCAAGCACCGCAGCGGCGCGACGAACAAAGAAGGCAGATCCCAAAGCGATCACGCAAGCTACCTTGATAGGCGATCCGCCATTGCTGACAGGCCGCAGTCGTCCGGCGCCGGAACGATGGTCGCCCGGCATGAATTTGTGAGAGATGGTCGGAAACCCCCCGCCGCCTCTGGATTTACCGTTAACCGCAGGCGTTTTTACGAAGCAAGCGCGGCATACCATTCGCGCGGCAGACCGGCAGCTTGACGCGCCGAGTCGTTGAAAGGCGGCTTCAGCGACCCCCGAAAATGCCCGGTGACCAGCATTCTCCATTCCGGCCCGGGTGTTTTTCGCGTCCTTTCGCAATGCGCCAGAAAATGTTTGGCGCCTGTCGCGACGTGGCGAATCTCGTCGTCAAGGATTCGTTGAAGGATGCGCGCGCCGCGCGCATCGCCGCTGGCGCGCGCGCGCGCCAGCATCGACGGGGTGACATCAAGCCCGCGCGCTTCGAGCACCAGCGGCACCACCGCGAGCCGCGCCGCAAGGTCGTGGCGGGTTTCGAGCGCCGCCTGCCACAGCCCGTCATGCGCGGGTAGCGCGCCGTAATGGCTGCCCAGCGCGGCAAGGTGGCGGTCGATGAGCGCGAAATGCATCGCCTCCTCGGCGGCGATGGCCAGGAAGTCGCCGGTGAACTGCGCGCCCGCGACCGCGCCGAACCGGCCCGCCATGTCGAGCGCGAGGTCGATCGCGACGAATTCGATATGCGCGAGCGCATGCCACAGCGCGATGCGCGCGCGCGGCGATTGCCCGCGGCCGCGCCTGGGCAGGCGGCTCGCGGGCACCAGCGGCGGGGCCGCGGGCCGGCGCGGACAATCGGGCAGCGGCACGAAGGTGAAGGCAAGCCGCCCCTGCCGCCAGTCGCGCGCGATCCGCCGCGCGGCCATCACCCTTTCGCGCGTGGTTTCAGTCAGCAGCGCCGCGCGAATCGCCGCGCCAACCCCCGCCGGCTCAGCCACGCACCGCGGCGAGCACTTCGGCGGCGTGACCCTTTGCCTTCACCTTGCGCCAGATGCGCGCGATGCGTCCGTCGGCATCGACCAGCACGCTGCCGCGCACCATTCCCATGTAGCTGCGCCCGTAGTTCTGCTTTTCCGCCCAGAAGCCGAGCGCATCGGAGAGGCCATCGCTCGCCGCATCGCTCGCGAGGCGCAGCTTGAGATCGTATTTGGCGATGAATTTGCGGTGGCGCGCGGGCGGATCCTTGCTTACCCCCAACAGCGCGACGCCCGCCGCCTCGAAATCCTTCGCCAGCGCCGAGAATTCCTGGTTCTCGGCGGTGCAGCCGGGGGTGTCGTCCTTGGGGTAGAAGAAGATCACCAGCCTGCGGCCGCCGAAATCGCCGATGCGGATCGGGCGGTCATCGGCATCGACCAGCGCGATATCGGGCAGGCGGTCGCCGACGTCGGGTATATTCGTCATCGCTAAACCTCCAGCACCTGTCCGAAGCTTGCAGTCCATTGGCCTGCGACCACCGCGCGCGCCGCCGCAAGCTGCCGGGCCAGCTCGTCCCAATCGTCGCATCGCGCGCAATTGGCAAGCGCGCCGCGCGCGGGCGGCGACGGCACCGCGCCATCGGGCGCCAGCAGCCGGGCCGCGACGATGACCCGCGCGAGCAGCCGATAGGCATCGAGAATGCCGGGATCGAGCCGGCCGGCGACGACCAGCGCGGCGAGCGCCCCGGCGAGATCGGGGGTGAGCGCGATCCCGTCGCGCAATTGCCAGAAATGGACGACGAATTCGAGATCGACGAGGCCGCCGCGCAGCAGCTTGACGTCGAGCGGGCCGGCCGCGGGCTTGTGCGCGGCGATGCGCGCGCGCATCGCAAGGACGTCCTCCCTGAGCCGCCCGGCATCGCGCGGCTGGCCCAGCACCGCGGTGATGATCGCCGAAAGTTGCGCGCGCGCGCGATCGGAGCCGAACACCACCCGCGCCCGCGCCAGCGCCATATGCTCCCAGGTCCAGGCCTGCTGGCGCTGATAGCGCGCGAAGCTGTCGAAATTCACCGCGAGCAGCCCCTGCGTGCCCTGCGGACGCAGCCGCGTATCGACATCGTACAAGGCGCCCTCGGCGGTCGGCACGCTGAGCGCGGCGGTGACGCGCTGGGCGAGCCGGTTGAAGTAATGGGTCGCACCCAGCGGCCGCGCCCCGTCCGATTCGGCGGCATGGTCGCCGGTGAACAGATAGACGATATCGAGGTCCGAGGCCGGGGTCAGCGCACCCCCGCCAAGCCGCCCGAGCCCGAGGACGACGAGTTCGCCGCCCGGCACGCGCCCGTGCGCGGCCGCGAATTCGCGCACGGTCGCCGTTCCCAGCACGGTGATCGCCGCCTCGGCGACGCGCGACAGCCCGGCGGCGACGTCGAGCGGATCGCGCGCCGCCTCGACCAGCTGCACGCCGAGCGCGAAGCGCAGCTCGCCGACCCGGCGCCGCACCCGGTCGAGCAGGCGCTGGTAATCATCATCGCTCTCGCCCCGCGCCAGCGCCGCGGCGATCGCGCCGATATCGCCGGGCGGATCAAAGGCGCTCGCGTCGATCAGGGCTTCGAGCAGATCGCCGCGCCGCGCCAGCGCATCGGCGAGCGGCGGCGCCAACGACAGGATGTGCACCAGCATCGCCATCAGCGCCGGCCGCGCGGCAAGCAGCTGGAACAGGGTCACCGCGCTTGGCAGCCGGGCCACCATCTGCTCCCAGCGGGTCAGCGCACGCTCGGGATCGGGCGCGCGCGCGAAGGCGGCGAGCAGCGCCGGCTGGATCGCGTCGAGCGCGGCGAGCGCGGCATCGCTGCGCAGCGCCCGGATCGTGCCGCCGCGCCAGCCGCCGATCCGCTCGGCAAGCGCCGCGGGTTCGGCAAAGCCGAGCGTGGCGAGCTGCGCGCCCAGCGCCGGGCCGTGCGGCGCCGGCACGACGCGCGCGCCGCCGCCGGCAATGAGCGCATCATAGCACCGGCCGACCTGCGCGGTGATCGCGTCAAGCTCATCAAGCAGGCTCGCGCCGTCGGCCAGCCCGTCGAGCCGCGCCACCGCATCGAGCAGCGCCGGCTCGCGCGGCAAGCTGTGCGTCTGCCGGTCGCGCAGCATCTGGAGGCGATGCTCGACGATGCGCAGCCGGTCATAGGCCTCGCCCAGCAGCCGCGCCTCTTCGGCGGCGATGAACCCGCCGGCGGCGAGCGCATCGAGGCTGGCGCGGGTTCCGCGCTGCCGCAGCGAAGCGTGGCGCCCGCCGTGGATCAGCTGATGCGTCTGGGCGAAGAATTCCACCTCGCGGATGCCACCGCGCCCGCGCTTGATGTCGAAGCCGGGGCCGCAGGGCGTGGCGCCATGCGCGGCGCGGATGCGGCGGGTCAGCCGCGCGATGTCCGCGATCGCGCCGAAATCGAGGCTCTTGCGCCACACGAAGGGGCGAATCGCGGCAAGGAAGCTCTCGCCCGCGGCGATGTCGCCCGCCGCGGCGCGCGCACGGATGAAGGCGGCGCGCTCCCACGCCAGCGCGCTGCTTTCGTAATGCGCGAGCGCGGCCTCGACCGGGATCGCCAGCGGGCTGACCTCGGAGGCCGGGCGAAGCCGCAGATCGACGCGAAAGACATAGCCTTCGGCATCGACCTCGGCGAGGGTGCGCACCGCGTGGCGGGCGATCGCCTCGGCCGCCTCGCCCGGATCGTCGCGCGCGCGGCGGGGGAGAAGCGCGGGATCGTAGAGCAGGATCGGATCGATGTCCGAGCTGTAGTTCAGCTCCTGCGCGCCATGCTTGCCCAGCGCCAGCGCGATGAACCCGGCGCTTTGCCCGCCCCCGCTGCGCTGCCGGATGGCATCGGCGATGGCGGCATCAAGCGCGCGGTCGGCAAAGGCGGACAATTCGGCCATGACCCGCGCCAGCGGGAAGGCGCCGGCAAGATCGCCGATCGCCAGCACCAGCGCCAGCGCCAGCCGCTCGCGCCGCAGCGCGATGGCAACCGGCGCGCCCTCGCCCGCCGCATGCGCCAGGGCGAGCGCGGCCTCACCCTCGCCCGCCGCGAGCAGCGCGGTGAGCCGCGGCAGGCGCGCCATCGCCGCGCCGAGAAACGGTGCATGGGCCTCGGCCCGGGCCAGCGCGCCCGTCCAGTCGGCGGTGTTCATCGCCAGGATGTGCCCCGCGCCGCCGCGTCCTTCAAGCGCTGACCTTGCCGATCGTGCGCGCGCAAGCGATTGCCCGGCGCGCGCCCTGTTCCGGGTGATCGATGATCGGTGCCGGCTAGTGGTCCCATTCTGACATTTGCGACCGTCCCCGCCGGCTAGCGGGATGCAAATGTCAAAATCAATCCCCTAGGCAACCACCGCGCCACCGCAAAGCGCGGCGATGTGCGCCAGCGCGGCGGGGGTCGAGGGTCCGGTGGGCACGCATTCAACGCCGACAAGGCCGCGGTAGCCATTGGTTTCGAGCAAGCCGAGCATCGCCGGCCAGTCGATGCGGCCCGAACCGGGCTCGCCGCGTCCCGGCACGTCGGCGATCTGGACATGCTCGATCAGCGGGACAAGACCGGGCACGATTTGCGCCGGCTCCTCGCCCTCGGTGACCGAGTGGTAGAGATCGTAAAGAAGGCGCACCCGCTGGGACGACACCGCATTGAGCACATCGAGCGAATCGCAGGTCCGGCTGAACAGCACACCGGGATGATCGACGCGCGTATTGACCGCTTCGAGCATGATGATGACGTCGAGGTCCTCGGCGATCGGGACAATGCTTGAAACCGCCTCGGCGACGATCGCCAGCTGCTGCGGCCGGCGCATCCATGGCACGCCGGGGCCGGAGCCGACGACGATGCGCCGGCAGCCCAGCGTCAGCGCATCCTCAGCCGCGGCGCGAAACATCGCCCGGAACCCCTCGTGCGTCTCGCGTTCGATGAGCCTGGTGCGCGGATCGGCGACCACGCTCACCAGTTCCACCCGATGATCCCTGAGCGCGCGGGCGAGCGAGGCGATGTCGCGTCCGCCGGTCGTGAACATCTCCACGCGCGCAAATCCGGCGGCGGCGGCGGCGGCGATGCGATCCTCGAGCCGCGCGCCGGCTTCGTGAAACATATATTCGATGTTGACCGACAATTCAAAAGCCATGGTGCGATGTCCTTTCAATGCTCGCGCGCCAGCGAACGCTGGCCGAAGATGTCGGTGGGAAGCCTTGCCGCCGCGAGCGCGCAGCAGCCGAGCATCACCGCGATTGCCGCCGCGGCGTTCAGCGAGGGGGGCAGGGCAGCGAGGATCCGCCCGCCGAAATAGAGCGAGCCGGTCAACGCCACCCCGACGGCGCTACCGAGCTGCTGGCTGGTCTTGAGCAGGCTGCTCGCCGCCCCGGCATGCGCGCGATCGACCTGCGCGACGGTCACCGGGCCGATGCAGCCCGAGGTCATGCCCATCCCCGCGCCCGCGAGCACCAGCCATGGCACCAGGTCCGCCAGCGGCAGGCCGAGCAGGCTGATCCCGGCGAGCACGATGGTCGCGGCGATGCCCATGGTCGTTGCGCCGATGAGCAGAATCCAGCGCCCGATCCTTGGCAGCAGCTTGCGTCCAAGCACGCCGATGCCAAACATCGCACCCAAGCCGAAGGGCATGTGCAGAAGGCCGGTGGTGAGCGGCGTCTGGCCGCGCTCGGTCTGCAAGGCGAAGGCAAAGATCAGCAGGAAGCCGGCATTGGCGGCCGCGAAAGCGATCGCCATGACGAGGCCAAGGCGAAAACTGGCGACGTCGAACAGCGCCGGATCGAAAAGCGCCGGCTTTCCCTGAGCCACGCGCGCGCGCAAATGGCGCCAGCCGACAGCTGCGAGAAGCGCGGCAAGCGCGAGACTGGCCAGCGTCGCCGACCCGATCATCGCACTGGCCGGACGGATCAAGGGCCAGAACGCGGCGGCGATCGCGCCGGCGCAGAGCGCCATGCCGGCGATGTCGAAACCGGCCGGGCGCGAGGAGCGCGCTTCGGGCAGGAAGCTGCGCGCGAGGACCATCGCGACGATGCCGACCGGCAGGTTGATGAGGAACACGATCCGCCAACCGAGCCCGAGGATATCGGCCTTGATGAGGAGGCCGCCGAGAATCGGCCCGGCAATCGCGGCGAGCCCGCCGATGAGGCCGAACATCGCCATCCTGGCCACCCGTTCGAGCGGATTGAACAGCACCTGCATCAGCGCCAGCGATTGCGGTGCCATGATCGCTCCGGTCGCGCCCTGGAGCAGGCGTGCGGCGACCAATTCGCCGCCGGTGGCCGCCGCACCGCAGGCAGCCGACGCCAGGGTGAAGCCGGCAACGCCAAGAAGGAACATGCGGCGATAGCCGAAGCTGTCGCCGAGCCGTCCGCCGACCATCAGCAGCAGCGCGAAGCTCAGCGAATAGCCGGCGACGATCCATTGCGCCGCCGTGCCCTTCGCGCCGATGTCGGCGCGGATCAGCGGCAGCGCGGTGTTGACGATCGTCAGATCGACGATCTCCAGCACCAGCGCCACCACCAGCGTGATCAGCGCCAGCGTCTGCCGGTGCGCGGGCATTGCCGGTGCGGACAAGTCAGATGCGCCCTTCGCGAAGCTGGCCGACGGCGGCGGCGCAGGCCCGCGCGGTGAGCGCCATATAGGTGAGCGAGGGGTTCTGGCAGGCCGAGGAACTCATCTGCGCGCCGTCGGTGACGAACAGATTGGGCGCATCATGCGCCTGGCTCCATCGGTTGAGCACCGAGGTCGCCGGATCATGTCCCATGCGCGCGCCGCCCATCTCGTGAATCGCGGTGCCGCCGGGGCCGGGCTGGTCGAACCCCATGATCACCCTGCCGCCGGCGGCGGTCAGCATCTCGTCGGCATCGCGCTTCGCCTGGGTCAACGCCGCCTGCTCTTCCCTGCCGAATGCGAATTCGACATGGAGCAGCGGCAGGCCGGCGGCATCGTTGCGGCTGCGGTCGAGCGTCAGCCGATTGCGCGCGCGCGGCACGCAATCGGCAAAGCCGACCAGCACCATCCGCCAGGCCCCGGGATGGCGCAGCTTCTGCTTGTAGTCGAGGCCGATACCCGCCTCGCGCTTGCCGGCAGTCCAGGTGCCTTGCAGCGCCCCGCCCTGGAAAGAATAGCCGCGGGTGTGACCATCCCCGTCCATGCGGTCCATGTTGCGATAGCGCGCGAGGATCACGCCGTTCGGGCGGTTGCCGAAGGTGGTATGCCCCTCGAAGCCCGGCATCAGCGCGACCGCCGACAGCGTGTTGGCGTGATCCATGATATGCGTGCCCAGCACGCCGCTGCTGTTCGCAAGCCCGTTCGGCGTCGCCTCCGATGCCGAGTTCAACAGAATATGCACCGAATTGAACGCACCGGCATTGAGGAAGACCAGCCGCGCGGTCGCGCGGTGCTGCTGTCCGCTCACCATATAGCGGACCGCGGTGACGCGCCTTGTTGCGGGATCGAAGTCCAGCCCCGACACCGCAGCGTCGGTCACCAGGGTCAGCCGGCCGGTGCGCTGTGCCGCGGGCAGGGTGCTCGACTGGGTGGAGAAATAGGCGCCGAACGAGCAGCCGCGTGCGCAGATCGACCGGTATTGGCAGGCGGTGCGCCCTTCGTCCGGTTTGGCCTCGGTCAGATTGGCGGTCCGGCCGATGGTGAGGCAGCGCTCGGGCCAGCGCGCGCGAATCGCTTCGCGGACATGCTGCTCGACGACATTGAGCGCCATCGGCGGCTGGAAATGTCCATCCGGTAGCTGAGCCAACCCTTCGTGCGCGCCCGATACGCCGATGAAGTCCTCGACCTTGTCGTACCATGGCGCAAGATCGGCATAGCGGATCGGCCAGTCGGTGCCGTGGCCGTCGCGCAGGTTGGCGCCGAAATCATAATCGGACCAGCGATAGGACTGCCGCCCCCAGGTCAGCGATCGCCCGCCAAGCTGATAGCTGCGGAACCAGGTGAAGTCGGTCCCCTCGGCGGTGGTGTAGGGATTTTCCGCGTCGTTGACGAAATGGCCTTCGGTGAATTCGTTGAATTGACGGTTGAGCATCTGCACCGGGTAGTCGCGCAGGTAGCGCTCGGTATCGCCGCGCCCGCGGAACGGCATGTCCCATGGCGCCTTGGTCTCGGTGTCGTAATCGATCTGATGGCGAATGGTGCGCCCCCGTTCGATCATCAGCACCTTGAGGCCCGCCTCGGTCAGCTCCTTGGCCGCCCAGCCGCCGGTGATTCCCGAGCCCACCACGATTGCGTCGAAATCCATTGCCGTGTTTCCCCGATTACCCGAAATCGACCGCCGACCAGTCATTCGAGATCGCCCGGGTGTCGGGCGTCTGCGGCAGGTCGGGATCCCAGCGGCCCGGAACGGGGACATAGCGAAGCTCGACCGCGCCGCCGGCCTCGCTGGTATAATAGCCGAGCAGGATCAGCGCCTTGATCGTGCGCCACGGATGCACCGGCGCCGCATCGGCGAAAGCCGCGCGATCGAGCGCGGCAAGCAATGCGTGGCGCTGCTCCGGCCGGCGGCGGATGAAATCCCCGCCGGAGCGCCGATCGAGTTCGGCTTCCAGCCATTCGAGATGCAGCAATGACAGATCGCTGCGCACATCGGCGGTATACCGCGCCGCAAGTTCCGCCGTCAGCGGCTTGCGGCTGTCCTCCAATCCATGCGCCAGCGCCAGCACGACGAAATCGGCAACGCCGACATCGCCGGCTCCCGGTGTGTCGCTACGCGGAATAACCAGCGCGCAGGCTTCGCGCAAAATCGCTTGCTGCCGCGCACTCGGCGAATCACCGGGCGACAGTTCGAGCGCCGCGATCGGCACCCCCAGCGCCAGCGCCAGCAAGGCCGCGCCGCTCAGGAACGCGCGGCGATCAGGTCCCGGGTCTGCGGCCATCATCGATCCTGCTTCCCCACCGCCAGCGGTGTTCTTCTGTTATAAATTGGAATGCTCATTTTATATCGTGCGGCGCGGCTGTCAAGCAGCGGTTGCAGCACGCCCGGCGTCTCGGCACGGCAAGGCCGATCGGTCCGGCCCCGCCCGATTTCCGGGGACTGTCTGATAATCCACAGGGCGTGGTCGTTTTTTGGCCACCGCCCGCCCCGCACCTTCGGCGTGGGGCGGGCGGTGGCCAAAACGCGCTTCCTTCGCGCGTCTTGAAGCCAATTCTCAGAACTTGGCCTCGAACTGCAAACCGACCGTGCGGTGCGAATTGCCGTCGATCACCTGCCACAGCCCGCCGGCCGCAAAAGCGGTGGTCGGGTAGAGCTGCGTCGGATAGACCTTGTTGCCCAGATTGCGCCCGAACACGGAAACGGACCAGTTCGCCGACGATTTCAGGCTGGCGCGTGCGTTGATGAGGGTCGTGCCGGGCACGACGAATTCGGGATTGGCCGAAAGATACATCGACTGGCTTGATCGCACGGTGGCGTCGCCGCCGAGCACCAGCGAGTAGCGTTCCGACAACGGCACTTCCTGTTCGACCGATATCGTCATCTTGAACTTCGGTGCGTAATTCAGCTGATGGCCGCCAAGATCGAGGCCGTCGGCGCCAAGGAACCCGGCGGGATACTTCGCGACGTTGTAGATGCCTGAAAAATCGATCGTCGAGCCCCGAATGGGGTGACCGAAGATTTCCCATTCAACGCCCTTGGTCTTGACCGAAGGAACGCTGACGTTGTTGTTGATCAGACCGGACGGCCCGGGCACCGTCGATTGTGCCTGGTAATTCTTCACGTCGGTGTAGAAGGCATCGGCATCGACATACAGCTTGTTGCCCAGCAGCGATTGCTTGATACCGACCTCGAAGTTGGTCGGGCGCTCGGGCTTCAGCACGTTCAGCGCCGAGTATGTGGCCGGCGCGGTATTCGTCGCGGTCAGGCCATCGTTGATTTCGGGCGCCTTGTAGCCGGTCGAAACCGTAGCATAGACCATCGTCGCGGGCGTGAAGTCATGCTGCACGCCGGCCCGGAAGGTGACCGCATTGGCGGTGGCGGCATTCGAGAAATAGGCCGTGCTGTTGTCGTTCGGCGCGTTCACCTCGCTCTCCGAAACCCGCGAATGGGTGTAGCGCAGCCCGGCGATCAGGCGGGTCGCATCGCCAAGATAATATGTGCCGTTGGCAAAACCGGCGATATCGGTCGTATGCGCCGATGAAATCGCCGGCGACGCGAAATTGAACAGCGGCAGCGAGGATGGACCGCCCACCGAAGCCAGGTCGATGTCGAGCTCGCCCGGCTGGTTCGCGTAATAGGCGGTATGTTGGTAATAGAGCCCGGCGACCCACTCGAAGTGGTGATTGGCCAGAGACGCGATGCGCAGTTCCTGGGTGACCAGATTGTTTCGTACGATCTGCGGATTGTTGCCCGACCCGGTCAGAAGGTCGCGCACCGGCAGGCAGTTGTATTTCGCACCGGAGGTAATGCAATTGGTGAGGTATTGTCCGGCTGTAGCCGGGTCGATGCCGATGATGTTATTGGCATTGGTGTCGTAGCTTTCGCGCCACGAGGTGATCGATGTCAGCGTCGCGCCACCGAGCGCGACATCGAACTGGCCCGAGACGCCGCCGACGCTGGCATTGAAGAAGGTCGGCGTGCTCTGGCAGGAATCGAAATTGTTGGGGCCGACATTCACGCCGCAGGCGCTCAGCGCCTGCGCCAGCGGCGATCCGGGGGTGACGGCGCGATAGGACAGCACGCTGATGTTGTCGTCGGTCGAACGGTCGTAATCGCCGATCAGGTTGAAGGTCACGTTGCTGCCGAAATGCGCAAGGTAGCGCAGCCGCAAGGCATAGGAGGTGAGCGATTCGTCCTGACCGGTGAAGGTGTCGTGCGTCATCCCGGTGTTGTTGTAGGTTTGCAGCGCGATACGGAGCGCCGAATCATCCGAAACCGGAAGGTTGACGGCGCCGCGCAGCACCCGCCTCATATATTCCGAGCCGAAATCGGAAACGGTGATTTCCCCGTTCAGATAGCCCGAGGTCTGACCGATTTTCGGCGCGGTCGTGGTGATGTTGATGACCCCGGCGGACACCGAACTGCCGAACAGCGTTCCCTGCGGGCCCTTCAGAACCTCGACGCGACTGATATCGAACAGGTCGGTGATGTTCGCCTTGCCCAGCACCACACCATCGAGCACGATCGACACCGAGGGCGCGACCGTTGCCCCATTGAGCTGGTTGGTGCCAATGCCGCGGACGAATCCGCCGCCACCGGGCGCCGCCGATGGCGCGGTGAATTCAAGACTCGCCGACGCCTGCGACAGGTCCTGAATGTCCTGAACGCCCCGGCGGGCGAGTTGGTCAGCGCCGATCACGGTGAGCGAGACGGGCACCTGCTGCACGTTTTCGGTGCGCTTCTGCGCGGTTACCACGATTTCAGTGTCGGCCCCGGCATCCGGCGTGCCGCTGGCCGCGGGCGCGGCTTGCGCGAAGGCTGGCGAGGCAAACGACGCAAACGACGCAAACGAGGCAAACGAGGCAAACGACAAGGCGCAAGCACCGGCCATCGTGCTGCCGCCACGCAGCAGGGCGCACGTCAAATGACGAATCATCACGATCCTCCCCTCCATCGCGAGCGCAAATCTTCTGGCGCTGGCGTTTCGTCATCGTCGATTATGACGCCGCCGCATCACTGTCAAGAATAATAATTCCAGTTCGTGGATTTCGGATCATGCGCAGCATCGGGGCTTGTGCACGGGACGGAAACCGCATAACAGAAATGATAATTCTAATAATATGCGCGTTCGCCCGGCCGAGCCGGCAGCGCAGGCAGGAGAGCATCGCATGATCATCGCACCTTGCATCGAATGGCACTTCGCCGAGGCCGGCGACCTTGCCGACCGCATCCGCGCCGCGCATGCCGCAGGCTGCAAGGCCGCCGAGTTCCACCTCTGGCGCGACAAGGATCTCGACCGCCTTGCCACCGCGCTCGACGAAACCGGGGTGCGAATCACCGGCTTCTGCGCCGACCCGCGCCGCAGCCTGGTCGATCCCGCACAGCACGACGAACTCGTCGCCGCGGTGGCCGATACCATTGCCGCGGGCAAGCGCATCGGCTCGCCGCCGATCATCATCGCCTCGGGCTTCCTGCGCGACGGGGTGAGCGCCGAGGCCCATTTCGATGCGGCGGTCACCGCCCTCGCGCGGGTCGCGGCGCTGGCCGAGGCGCAAGGCGCGATGCTGCTTCTCGAACCGCTCAATGATCGCATCGATCATCCCGGCATGTATCTGGTCAGCACCACGCTCGGGCTCGACCTGATCGAGGCGGTGGGCAGCCCCAATCTCCGGCTGCTTTACGATGTTTATCATTCGACGGTGATGGGCGAGGACATGGCAGCGGTTCTCAAGGGCCGCATCCACCTCGTCCACCACGTGCAGGTCGCCGATTACGTCGGGCGCAACGAGCCGGGGAGCGGTGGTATCGACTGGCATCAGGTGATCGCGACATTGCGCGCGATGGGATACCGCGGCGCGATCGGGCTCGAATATCGGCCGACCCGGCCGATGGCGCAATCGCTGGCGCAAACCCGCGCGGCCCTGGGGCTGTGAGCGAAGACCGCAGCGCTCGCCCGATCGGGCTCGGCGAGCGGCTGAGCTATGGCTTCGGCGATCTCGGGACCAGCCTTGCCTACAACACGGCGAGCGGCTTCCTGCTGTTCTACTACACCAATGTCGTGCACCTGCCCGCCGCGGCGATCGGCACGGTGTTTCTCATCGCGCGCGTGCTTGACGCGATTATCGACATCGCGGTCGGCATCGCGGTGGACCGGACCCGCAGCCGCTGGGGCCGCACCCGACCCTATTTCCTGTTTACCGCGATACCCTATGCCATCGTCACCGTGCTGCTGTTCCGCGTGCCGCATTGGCCGCTGTTCGCCGAGCTCGTCTACGCCTTCCTGACCTTCAAGGCGCTCGGCATCCTGATGTCGTTTCAGGCGATCCCCTATACCGCGCTCATGCCGATGATGACGCGCGACACCGGCGAGCGGCTGAGGCTCGCCGGGATGCGCTCGATCGGAACTTCGGTGTCGGTGGTGCTGGGCACCGCCGCGACGATGCCGCTCGTCGGGCTGTTCGGCGGCGGCGATGCGCAGCGCGGCTTTGGCGCGGTGGCGGTGCTGTTCGCCGGCATCGGCATCATCGCGACCTTCGCGCTGTTCCGCAATTGCCGCGAGCGCTTCCACGATCCGGCAACAGCGCGCTTCGCCATCCTGCCCGCGGTGGGCGAAATGTTGCGCAACCGCGCCTGGCTGGTCTGCTTTGGCTTCTGCCTCGTCTATTTCGTCCGCTTCGGCATCATGATGTCGGCGACGCCCTATTTCGCGATCGAGGTGATGCACCGGCCCTGGCTGATTTCGGTGATGCTGCCGGCGGTCTCGGGGATGCTGCTGCTGTCCTCCTTCGTCGCCCCGCCGATCCTGGCGCGCACGGGGTTGCGCGGTGGCAGCCTGGCGGTGCTGGTGCTGGCGGCGCTGCTGTTCGCGCTGCTGCCGCTGACCGAAGCGAGCATTCCCGCCTTTCTCACGGTGTATGTGCTCGCCTGCCTTGCGACCTCGATCACGATCACCGCCGCCTTCACGATGATCGCCGAGACGGTCGATTTCCACGAGAGCCGGTTCGGCGTTCGGCGCGAAGGGCTGCTGGCCTCGGGGATCAGCCTTTCGACCAAGCTCGGCATGGCGATCGGCACCGCCGGCTTCGCCTTCATGCTCGGCGCGGTCGGCTATGCGCCCGCCGCGGTCAGCGAGGGCGCGCGCGCGGCGATCCGCTGGAGCTATTACGGCAGCGCCGTGGTGCTGCTGACCGCGCAATGCGTGGTCGTGCTGCTCTGGCCGAAGCGCGCGCAGCGGCAGCGAGCCGCCGAAGCCGATCTCACCACCGCGCCGACCTGAAACAGGAGACATGCGAATGAAGCGATTTCTCGCGCCCGCCGCTTTCGCCCTCGCGCTGGCGATGCCGCTCGGCGCGCAGGTGATCGTCCATCCCGCCTATCGCCCGCCCGAGACCGTCCAGCGCGTCTCGATCCCGGTCGATCCCGCCGAAAAGCGGCTGCGCGTGCTCATCATCAGCGGCCAGAACAGCTACGAACACGATTGGACCGGGGTCGATAACGCGCTGCGCACGCTGTTCCAGGACAGCGGCCGCTTCGACGTGCGCGTCACCGAGGATTTCGATCACGGCACGCTCGCCATGCTCAAGGCCTACGACGTGGTGCTGCTCAACTATTCGAGCCGCTGGGTCTATGACGATCCCGCGGAGCACCGCTGGTCACCCGCGGCCGAACAGGCGCTGTTCGACTACGTCCGCCAGGGCGGCGGCCTCGTCGCCTATCATTCATCCTTCACCTGGGGCTACAACTGGCCCGCATATCGCCGCCTGGTCGGCGCGGTGATGGTGCCGGGCAGCAGCCGCCGCTCGCCACCGGGCGCGTTCCCGGTCCACATCGTCGATCGCGACAACCCGATCACGCGCGGCATGCGCGAGTTCATCTGGACCTACAACGATGACATGTACACCAACATGAGCATCGACCCGGAGGCGCACATCCATGTGCTGGCGACCGCGCACGACGCTTCGGCGGGCTACGACCCGCGTCTGGCCGGGCCGAAATACCCGGTCGCCGCCTATACGCCCGAGAAATTGCGCGCGATGAAGGGCATGGATCAGGACCACCCGCAGGTCTGGACCGAGGATTACGGCGCGGGCCGGGTTTTCGCCATCACCCTCGGGCATGACGAGGTGTCGCTGCACTTCCAGCCGCTCCAGACACTGCTGCTGCGCGGCACCGAATGGGCGGCGAGTGGCCGGGTGACGCTGCCGGTGCTCGAAGATGCCAAGGATTATCCGACGAAGTGAGGGTGTGGGGGCGCGGGGGCCCGCGCCCCGGCCGCCTTCAATATTCGAAGGTTTCGCTCATCGTGCGATAAGGCACCGGCGGCGGCGCATCGAGCGTCTGTCCGGTATCGGTGCGATAGGGGTTGTTGCGCATGCTCACCGGGCCGTCGGGATGGGGCATGAGCACCGGCTTTCCGTTTTCGCCGAAATACATGAGATCGTCGCTGAACGGATTGTTTTCGGACTGCGCGGCGAAGGGAATCCAGCCAAGCCCGAAGGGCGAACGCGCCACCTCGAAGCAGTGGAAGTGCCAGATCTTCCAGACGCCGTCCTGCTTGAGGAAATCGATGCCGTATTTGACGAGAACGGTGTGCATCCAGACGCGCTTGCCATCGATGAGCAGACCCTTTTCATACATGAAGCCGGGCGCTTTCGCGGCGGCGGCGACATCGGTCAGCCCCGATTCGACACCCGACATCACCCATAGTCCCTTGGCCGTCCGGCCATCGGCCGCGACTTCGACAAGCGGGGTCGTGATATAGTGGAAGGTCAGCTTGCCCTTAGGATTGGGACGCTGGGCGTGATACGCCATGATCGAATCCCAATTCGTGTAGATGCCGTTGTTGCTGTATTGCGCGCGGATGCCGGGCGTGCCCTTCTTAACCCATAGCGCGATGATTTCGGGATCGTGGAAGGCGTTGTGCAGATAGGTGTAGCGCGCGAACAGGTTTTCGATCTCGCCGCGATCGCGGCTGGCCTCGGCAACGAGGCGTAGCGCCGCGACTTGGGCCTTCAGGCTTTCGATTTCGGCGGAAGGATCGGCCGCGGCCGCGGCGGGGCCGGCACCCGCCAGAAGCAGCGCCATGGCGCTTGTGAAAAATGTCCGACTTGCCGTCACGGTCATCGCCTGTCTCCCTTTGCTGTTTCGATTTTGGCCGCGCGATGGCGTTTCCGCCGATCACCCGTGCGCCTTGGTCCGGACCGGCCCGGCCATGCGCTTACATGAAGTAATATGTTTATTCTAAATTTCGTCAAGCGCCGGGTTGGGGCTTGACAAGGCTGGCACCATTTGCGAATTATCATTCCAATCAGGATGCCGGCCCCGCACAATGGGGCGTGCCGCCGCGGCGCAATTTTCCGCGTGCTTCAGCCATGTGGCCCGCACGCGCGCAGAAAGGTGAAGGACAGCCATGACCAATGCGATCAAGCGGGGCGTCAGCCTCTATTCCTATCAGAACGAGACCTTCCAGGGCAAAATGACGCTGGAGGACTGCATCCGCACCAGCGCCGAACTGGGCGCATACGGGATCGAGATCATCGGCGAGCAGAGCTTCTGGGGCTGGCCCGAGGTCGGGGTTGCCGATGCGGACATCGCCAACTGGCACCGGCTGATCGCCCAATATGGCTGCACCCCGGTCAGCCACGACTTCATGCTCGACTACAAGCGCTACAAGGGCCGCGAGATGCCTTTCGCCGAGCAGGTGGCGAGCGTGCGCAACGACATCGATTTCGGCGCGCGGCTGGGGATGAAGTTCATCCGCGCGCTGGTCTCGATCGCTCCCGAGGTGCTGGTCGCCGCCGCGCCCTATGCCGAGGAGAAGGGCATCAGGATCCTGATCGAAGTGCATGCGCCGCTTCACTTCGATCATCCCTGGATCATTCGCCATGCCGAAGCCTTCGAGAAGTCGGGGTCCGACGCGCTTGGCTTCCTGCCGGACATGGGCATGTTCCTCTTTGCCTTCCCCGGTGTGTGGAAGGAGAAGTTCATGCGCATCGGCGTGCCCAAAAATATCGCCGACTATATCGAGCAGGCCTATGCCGATCGCGTCCTGTCCGAATATGTCATCCTCAACGTCCAGGAGATGGGCGGCACCGGCCCGGCGATCGCCATGGCCGAAACGCTGCGCCACAACGCCGCGTTCGAACCCAAGCGGATGCTCGACTACATGCCGCGCATCCACAACATACACGGCAAGTTCTACGAGATGACCCCCGAATATGTGGAGCCCTCGATCCCTTACGACGAGATCGTGCGCGTGCTCCAGAAGGGCGGCTATCAGGGCTACATCTGCTCCGAATATGAAGGCAACCGCTGGATCGAGGACGCCGAGGAGCCCGATTCGGTCGAGCAGGTCCGCCGCCAGCAGGTGATGCTGGCGAGGCTGCTCGGCGAGGCCGAAGTTCCCGCGCTCAAGACCCCGCTTGCCGCCTGAAGGAGCAAAATCCCATGATGGACAACAAGATGATCTGCCCCGAGCGGTTCGAGAACGTCGTCGAAGACGGCGAGACGATCGGCTTCGCCTTCCTCGGCCGCCTGCCCTATTATCGCGGGCTCGGGCTCTCGATGATCGAGGATATCGCGGTCAGCGTCGATGGCGAGGCCGTCGCGCGCGCGGATGTGCGCTTCGAGGTGCGGGGCCGCCGCTACCGCCTCGACGAGATGGAAAGCGTGTTCGATGACCGGTGGAACTTCGGCGAGAAGGCGCGGATCATCGTGCTGCGGCCAGGCGGCCTCGCCCAGGGGCCGCACGCCATCGATTTCGCGGTGCGCATGCGGGTATCCTACCTGCCCTTCGTCCCGACGGCGAAGGATCGCAAGGAACTGCTGCTAGCCGCATGATACGCTGTCCGGTCCTGATCGCGCTGGCCGCGGCCATGCTCGCCCCGCCGGCTGTGGCGCAGATGCCCGCTCCCAGCCACGAGGCGATCGCGGCGCCGGCGCAAGCGGGAGCGATCCCGCTGCCGTTTGCCGCCGGCACGCCCGATCGCGAGGTCTGGCATCTCGACAATGGCCTTGTCGCGGTGCGCAATGTCACCCACCCGACGCTGCTGCCCTTTCGTCCAGGGGGCCGTGCCGAGGCGGCGGCGGTCATCATCGCGCCCGGTGGCGGTTTTCTCGGCCTCGCGATCGAAAAGGAAGGCTGGGATATCGCGCGCTATTTCGCGCGTCACGGTATCACCGCCTTCGTGCTCAAATATCGCGTGCTGCCGACGCCGCCATCGCAGGCCGATTTCGCCGACAAGTTGGCGCGCATGCTGCGCGGCGAGACGGTTGCGGGCGGCTTTGCCCCACCCGCGGACACGACACCGGAGGCCTATGCCGACGGGCTCGCGGCGCTTGGCTGGGTGCGTGCGCATGCCGCGCAATACGGCATCGATCCGCACCGCGTCGGCTTCATGGGCTTTTCCGCGGGCGGTTTTCTGACCCGTTCGCTGGTCGAGCAGGCCGGCGCCGACCGCCCCGATTTCGCCGGACCGATCTATCCCAACATGGCAGCGATCAAGGTGCCCGCGGATGCCCCGCCGATGTTCGTCGCGATTGCTGGCGACGATTTCCTGCTCAAGCGGGTGACCGGCTTCCCGCTGGTCGAATCCTACCATGCCGCCGGCGCGCCGATCGAATTCCATCTCCTCGCCGGCGGCGGCCACGGCTTTGGCGCAGGCGTTGCCGGCACGCCGACCGAAGGCTGGCTCGAACTCATGCTGCACTGGCTGAACACGCAGCATATCCTTGGACCGTCGCACTGACATGAACGCACGGGATATCCTCATCATCGGCGGCGGCATCGGCGGCCTCACCAGCGCGATCGCGCTCGGCAAGCGCGGCCATCGGCTCACCGTCATCGAGCGCGATCCCGACTGGTCGGTCTATGGCGTCGGCATCATCCAGCAATCGAACGTGCTGCGTGCCGCGCATCAGCTCGGCATCCTCGATGGCTATCTCGCCGCCGGGGTCGGCTTCGACGCGGTCGAGATCTTCGCGCCCAACGGCGCGAAGGTGGCGCGGGTGCCGGGGCACCCGGTGGCGCCGGGGCTTCCCGCCAATCTCGGGATCGGCCGCCCGGCGCTGCACCGGCTGCTCGGCAACGCGGCAAGGGAGGCGGGCGCAGATATTCGCCTCGGGGTGACCGCCGCGCGGATCGAGGATCGCGATGACCGCGTTGCGGTTGGCTTTTCCGACGGCAGCGCGGCGGAATTCGACCTCGTGGTGGGGGCGGACGGCGTGCATTCGCAGACCCGTGGCATGGTCCTGCCCGCAGCCGGGACGCCCCAGTTCACCGGCCAGGCGGTGTGGCGCTACAACTTCCCGCGCCCTGCCGACCTCGACGCGCTGCAAGTCTATAACGGCCCAACCGGCGTCGGTCTGGTGCCGATCAGCGACACGCTGATGTATATGTATGCGACGAGCCCGGAGCCCGGCAATCCGCGCTACGACACCGCCGGGCTGGCCGCGCGGATGCGCGACCGGCTGGCGAATACAGCGCCCGCAATCCAGGCACTTGCCGCGCAAATCACCGAGGACGATGGCGTGGTCTATCGCCCGCTCGAAACGCTGATGGTTTCAGGGCCGTGGCACAGCGGCCGGGTGGTGCTGCTTGGCGATGCGGTTCATGCAACGACGCCGCATCTCGGCCAGGGCGCGGGAATGGCGATCGAGGACAGCATCGTCCTTGCCGAGGAGATCGACGCCGCGGCGAGCCCGCAGGAAGCCTTCACGAGGTTTCGCGACCGGCGCTTCGAGCGCTGCCGCTTCATCGTCGAGAAGAGCCTCGCCATCTGCCACGGCCAGATCGGCAGCGGCCCGCCCGTCGATAACGCCCAGGCGACCGCGCAGATGTTCGCGGTCGTTGCCCGGCCCATTTGAGAGGACAGCAGATGACCCGCGTTTGCGATATCCGCCATGTTGGCTACGGCGTCGAGAATTTGGCCGACGAGGCCGCATTCTACGCCGATGTCTGGGGTCTCGAACGGGTTTTCTCGAACGACGGCATGGCCTGGTTCAAGGCGCCCGGCCATGACGAGCATCAGGTCGTCCGGCTGCGTGCGGCCGACGCCAATCGCTGCGACGTGATCGCGCTGGCCGCCGAAACCCGCGCCGATCTCGACACGCTCCATGCCCGGCTTGCCGCCGCCGGGACGAAAGGGCTGACCGCGCCGGCGGCGCTCGCCAGTCCGGGCGGCGGCACCGGCTTTCGCTTCTTTTCGCCCGACGGGCTGTTGTTCGAGTTATCCTGCGACGTCGCGCGCGGCGCGCGACGCGATCTGGCGCGCTGGGAGGGCGTGCCGGTCAGGATCAGCCACATCGTGCTGCATTCGCCCGATCACAAGGCGCTGGCGCGGTGGTTCTGCGACATGCTCGGCTTTCGCGTTTCGGACTGGCTCGGCGATTTCATGGTCTTCCTGCGCTGCGATTCGGCGCATCACCGCATCGCCATTCTGCCCGGGCCACCGTGCCTCAACCATGTCGCCTACGACATGCTCGGCATCGACGACATGATGCGAGGCGCCCATCGCCTGAAGCAGGCCGGGCACGACATCCGCTGGGGTCCGGGCCGGCACACCGCCGGCAACAACACCTTCAGCTACTTCGTCACCCCCGGCGGCTTCGCGGTCGAATATACCAGCGAACTCGAAGAGGTCGATTTCGCGGGCCATCAGGACAGGGTGCTTGTCCCCGGCCCGCAGGTGATGGACCAGTGGGGGATCGGCGTCGGCGGTCCGCAAACGATGCCGCATCCCCACCCCAACCCCGGGCTGTTCGAGGGCTGCCCCGCGTGATCCGCGGTCTCGGCCCCGCCGCGCTGGCGCTGGCGCTGGCGACGAGCGCGGGCGCGCATCCGGCCAACAACTGCGCCGAAACCGGGCGCAACCGTGCGCTCGTCACCGCCTTTGCGCATCGCTTCTATGATCTGCGCGATGTGCGCGGCGCCTTCGATCGCTATGTCGCGCCCGGCTACATCCAGCACAACCCCGCGATCGCCGACGGTCGCGATGCCGCAATCGCGGCGCTGTCGCCGATGTTTTCGGGCAGGAACGCGCATTTCGAGGTGAAGCGGATCATCGTCGATGGCCCCTATGCGGTGATCCACCTCCATGGCACCAGCGACGCCGGGCCGGGCGGCGCGGTCGCCGACATCTATCGGATCGCGCACGGACGCATCGTCGAGCATTGGGACGTGCTCGAACCGATCGCCCCCGCGACCGTCAATCCGCACCCCTATTTCTGAGCGCCGGCCATGGCTCTTTTCGAGTATTTCCCGAACTACATCTGGAACCTGTCGATCGCCATCGCCATGGAGAGCGGCGGCCGGATCGGCGAGATCATCGACATGTGCCAGCCGATCCGCGCCGCCGCGGACGGCGGCGCCGATGCCGGCACGCCGGCGTTCATGGCGCAATGGGCGGCGATGGGCGAAAAGCTCATCGCGCTTGCCGCCGAGGACGAAGCTTCGGGGCGTGCCTATTCCGCTTCGGACAAGCTCGAGCGCGCCTCGCTCTACCTGTTCACCGCCGAGCGCATGCAGGGGCATGGCGCGCCGGGCCGCACCGCCACCTATGCCAAGGCGCGCGCTGCCTTCGACGCCTCGACCGCGCTCGGGCGGATCAACCGCGAAAGGGTGGAAATTCGACTCGCCGTCGGCACGATGCCGGCGCTCTACACCCGCGCGCCGGGTGCGGGGCCGCATCCGGTGGTGATCTATTGCAACGGGCTCGATAGCTGCAAGGAGCTGCTGTACTGGTCGCGCCTGCCCGAAGCACTGGCGCGGCGCGGCGTCTCGACGCTGTGCGTCGATCAGCCGGGCAGCGGCGAGGCGCTGCGGTTGCAGGCGCTGCCGGTCGATCCGCACAGCGAAAGCTGGGCGTCGAAGGCGGTCGACTGGCTCGAAGCCCGGCCCGAAATCGACCCCGCGCGAATCGGCATGACCGGCATTTCGCTTGGCGGCCATTTCGCCCCGCGCGCGGTCGCCTACGAGCCGCGCTTTGCCAGCGGCGCCTGCTGGGGTGCCAACCACGACTGGCTCGAAGTCCAGCACAAGCGGATGAAGCGCGGGGGCGAAAACCCGGTGCCGCATTACTGGGCGCATGTCTTCTGGGCCTTCGGCGCGCGCGACATGGAGGATTTTCTCGCCAAGGCGCAGGACATGAACCTCAACGGGCACATGGGCGGAATAAAGGTGCCGTTTCTCGTGACGCATGGCGCACAGGACCGCCAGATCGACGTGCGCTACGCGCAGGACTGCTACGACCAGCTGGTCAACTCCCCCCGCCGCGAACTCAAGATCTTCACCGCGCGCGAGGGCGGGGTCGAGCATGTCGGCGCCGACAACATGGCCTATGGCCGCGACTATATCGCCGACTGGTTCGCCGAAACTCTGGGCGGGCACAGCGCATGAGCCGCCGCTTCATCGATCTGTCGATCCTGCTCGAAAACGAGGTGGTCAGCGATCCGCCGTTCATGCGGCCCAAAATCGAATATGTGGGCCATGCCCAAACCATGGCCGAGGCCAACCACTTCTTTCCCGGCGTCACCAAGGAGCAGATGGCGGGCGGGGCCGGCTTCGCCGCGGTCGAGAATATCACCCTCACCACGCATAACGGCACCCATCTCGACGCGCCCTGGCATTTCCACCCGACGCAGGATGCCGCGAACGGCGGGCAGCGCCCGGCGATGACGATCGACGAGGTGCCGCTCGAATGGTGCTTCCAGCCCGGCGTGAAGCTCGACTTCCGTCATTTGCCCGACGGCCATGTGGTGAGCGGCGAGGAGGTCGCGGCCGAACTTGCGCGGATCGGCCATGAATTGCGCCCGCTCGACATCGTCCTTGTCAACACCGCCGCCGGGATGGCGCTGGGCGAGCCCGACTATGTCAGCCGCGGCTGCGGCATGGGCTATGAAGCGACGATGTATCTCACCGCGCGCGGGGTCCGCGTCACCGGCACCGATGCCTGGAGCTGGGACGCGCCCTTCGTGCACACCGCGAAGAAGGTCGCTGAAACCGGCGACACCGCGCTGATCTGGGAAGGGCACAAGGCCGGGCGCGACATCGGCTATTGCCACCTCGAAAAGCTGCACAATCTCGAGGCACTGCCGCCGCACGGCTTCACCGTTTGCTGCTTCCCGCACAAGATCAAGGGCGCCTCAGCCGGCTGGACCCGCGCTGTCGCCATCATCGAGGACTGAGCCGGCGGCTTCGCGATGGCGTGCCCGTCGGGGTGGCGTGCCCGTCGGGGTGGCGGCGCGTTTGGCGTTGCAGCGCCGAAAGGCCGGATCCGAAGCCCGGCCAGCCCGCGACAGGTTTTATTTGTAATTGTAATTCTAGTTTGATACGACCGGTTTCGTCAGACGTATTGGCCGCCAGCGCCAGACGGGGAGCGATGTGATGCAGGCCATTGGCAGATTTGTCCGTTCCCTGACCCTGAAGCCGCAAGGGGTGACGATGATCGTCGCCGCCTTTCTCCCGGTCTTCGCGATCATCGCCATGTTCCCGGTGGTGGGGGCGATCATCGCCCATTTCAGGAACGAGCCCGACGCGGCGATCAAGGTGCCGGCGATGGTTACCGCACCAGGCTATGCCATCGCGCTGCTTGCCCCCTTCGTGGGACTGGCGGTCGATCGTTTCGGCCGGCGGCGGCTGCTGCTTGCCTGCACCTTCGTCTATGGTCTTGTCGGCGCGCTGCCGATCCTGCTTGAGAGCCTGAACGCGATCATCGCCAGCCGCCTGCTTCTGGGCGTATGCGAAGCGGGGATCCTCACCACCGTCAACACGCTGATCGCCGATTACTGGGACGATCGCGAGCGGCGCAACTGGCTGATGCTCCAGGGCATTGTCGGGCCGGCCTTGCAGCCGCTGGTATTCCTGCTGGTCGCAGCGGTGGCGGCGGTCCGCTGGAACGGCGTATTTCTTGTCTATCTGATCGCAGTTCCGATCTTCATTTCGATGTACTTTTGCGTCTTCGAACCAAAACCGCCCGAAGAATCCGAAACCGTCAGCAGTGCTTCTCTCGGTTCGTCGCATTTTCCCTGGGCTCAGGCGGCGCAAGTCGCGGCGCTGACGCTGGTCGCCTCGGTGATCTACTATGTGTTCATCGTCAACGGCAGCCTCACCTGGCGCGAGATCGGGGTCAGCGATCCGATGCGGATAAGCAAGGTGACCTTTTTTCCAAGCCTGTTCATCCTTGCCGGTTCGGTGCTCTTCCGCATCGTCTCGCGCTATCCCAACACGATGCAGATCGCGGTATTCTTCGCGCTGTTCGGGCTCGGCCTCATGGGGATCGGCCTCGCAACCACCATTGCGTCGATGCAACTGGCGCTGGTCGTGCAGCAGACCGGCGCGGGGATGACGGTGCCGGCGCTGATCGCCTGGGCGCAATCGAAGTTCGACTTCGCCCATCGCGGGCGCGGCATGGGCGTGTGGACCTCGGCTTTCTTTCTCGGCCAGGCGATCTCGCCGCTCATCATGGCGCTGGCGGCCGCGCGCGCGGGTTCGATGCAGGCGGCCTTCGCGCTCGCTGGCGCCGTCGCGCTGGGCCTGGGCGTGATAGCGGCGCTTCTGGCGCTGCGTGCGCCGCGCCGGGCCGTCGCGGCATGATCCAGAGCGCAACGCGTGATTCCCGGAACACACACCATGCTCCATCCCTCTGTTGTCGGACCACTTTTTGCCAAATATCGGCTCCCACTTTTTGGCTCGACGCGCCAATAATCGAATTGACGTTGTGGTGATGATTCCGTCTATGGTGGCCTATGCCGAGTAGCCCGAAAAAGAAGCCCCCTTCGGTCACCCTGGCGGTCGAGGACGTCAGCCGGAAGCCGCAGCAGGGTCGCAGCAAGGCATCGCTGGAACGCATGCTCGCGGCCGCGCGCGAACTCATGCTGGAGCGCGGCAGCGAGGAATTCACGCTCCAGGAAGTCAGCAGGCGCGGCAAGGTGTCCATCGGTTCGATTTACCTGCGCTTCGACAGCAAGGACAATCTCGTCAGGGCGGTGATCGGCAATACCCTGGACGATGTTTCGGGTGAAGAAGCGACGATGCTGTCCGCGCTTGAACGCGAATGCGCTTCGCTCGGGGAATTTGTCCCGCGCTATGTCGAGCGCTATGCCGAGGTTCTGCGCCGCAATGCGGCATTGTTGCGCCTGAGCATGGAGCGCGCGGCATACGACCCGCTGGTGTCCGGCCCCGGCAAGGACCATGCGCTGCGCGCGACCAGCGCCGGAACCGAGGCGATGCTGCGCTACCGCGACGAGATCGGTGGCGATGACGGCGAACTCAAGGCGCGATCAGCCTATCATGTCATTTTTGCAACCCTGGCGCGCCAGCTGAGCCTGGGCTCGACCTATGAATCGGCCGACGGCTACAACTGGAACCAGCTCAAGCGCGAACTGGGACGGATGTGCCTTGCCTATCTGCGCGCTGCCTGAGGTTTTCGCGCGCAACCGACACTCGGAGAAAATCGCGTGATTTCTTGAAATCACGCAATCTTCTCCAAGTTTTTTCGATAAATATTTTAGCGAAAAGAAATTCATCGATGATGAAAGGCCGGTGCCGTCTTTTTGGCGCGATGCTCTAGCCGGCAAGGATTTTGCGGCACATCGCCTGGTGGCGCCGAACCTGCTCGAAGGCGTCGGCCTCGCAATAGGCGTGGCCTTCCCATTCGCTGACGATCGTGCCGGTGAAACCGCCGTCGCGGAACAGCGGCAGGATCACGTCATAGGGCACCGCCTCCTCGACCAGGTCCTCGCTCACGCCATAGAATTTGCCGTGGATGTGAATGGTGCGGTCCACCATTTCCGCCCAGCTTTTCGGATCGTTGTTCGCCAGGATGAAGAAGGCCAGCGCCGCCGCCTGGATGTGCGCCGGTTCATGCCCGTCGCGCCGCGCGTGCTCGAACAGCTTCGCCGCCTTTTCGTGGCTGGGAACCGGCTCGGGCCAGATCTGCTGGACAAGCGTGATCAGGCTTTCCTTCGCGCCCGCGGCGCGCGCGGCATCGAGCAGGCTGGGCGGGATTCGGGTCGCGGTGCCGCCGAAATCGGGAATCCAGCCAAGCACAGGCGAATCCAGCTTGTCGTACATCTCGCGATAGGCAAGCACCGCGGGATGCCCCGCCCACATCGGCGCATGCACCTCGACCCCCATGCGCACACCCAACTCCTCGGCATAGGGCGCGATGTCCGCAAGCAGATGGACGGGCAGCGCGAACTGGTAGCGCACCAGCGAAAAGCCGAGCTTCTTGGCCGAGCGCAGCTGGCGCTTGTGATATTCGACAAGGAAGTCGTCTTCGACCGGTTGCTGCCCCGGGCGCAGGAAACGGTCCGAATTGATCGCCAGCGACACCGGATTGAGCCCGGTTTGCGCAACCAGTTGCTTGAAACCTTCGGCGAAGCCATCGCTGACATCGGGGAACTCCTTGAAGTTCTGGAAACCGATGATCTCGATGTTGGGGCCAAGCCCGCGGTTGGCGACCTCGTGCATCAGGCCATCGAGATCGAAGCGACGGCTCAGCCATTCGTTGGTGAAGGAATAGAGCGTCACGCCAATCTGCGGGCCGGTGGGTTCGGTCATGATGTTCAGCTCCTGTCGGAATTCAGTTGACGCGCAGCGTGGCGGACTGGCGGTTCGCACGCTTCATGCCCGGGATGTAGGGCGGGCTGACGTGCAGCAGCAGCGTCACCGCGTGCTCGCTGCCCACCGCCTCGCTGCGCCCCGGCAAAGCCAGGAAGGCGCTGTCGCGCACGAACCAGAAGGCGTCGATCTGCTCGCCCAGCTCGGCCAGCGACCAGCTGTGGCCCTCATATTCAACCCTTGCATCGGCAAGGTCGATCGCGGCGCCGTCAATCTCGACCCCGGCCACCTCGACCGTCGAGAACGGCAACGAGCGATACCACGGCAGGCGCATCGCCAGCCGCAATGCGTTGCCACTGCGGCTCAGGCCTTCCTCGCCGATGATCCGTTCTACCGGCAGCATGTCGCTCTCCCTTGCAGGTTTCATGCCGCTTGCCGGCATATCAATTGGAACCTGACTTCTAATTAATCCTTGACAGCCGGTCAAGCCCGTGAGCAGAAGAATGGGAACAAAAGTTCTATTTCTTACGCTCCATGCGGCACGGGAGATCATGGAAGGCTTCGACACCATCATCGTGGGCGCGGGATCGGCGGGATGCGTTCTTGCCAACCGCCTGAGCGCCGATCCGGCGCATCGCGTTCTCCTGATCGAGGATGGTGGCGACAACCAGCACCCGTTCATCTCCATGGCCGGCGGCTTCGTCAAGATCATGGGGCGGCCGCAATATTTCCGCAGCTTCCCCGTCGCCGAGGAAGCGGGGCGCCGCAAGGAGATGCACAGCTACGGCCGCGGGCTGGGGGGATCGTCGGCGATCAACGGCACCTGGTACCTGCGCGGCGAGCCCGAGGATTACGACGGATGGGCGGCGCAGGGCCTCGTCGGCTGGGGCTGGGACGACATTGCCCGCTGCTTTCGGACCATCGAGAATTACCGCGCCCCCGGCGCCGATCCCGCCCGCGGAAGCGACGGCGAGGTCCAGATCACGCCATCGACCTATGCCTCGCCGATCTTCGACGCGCTGGTCGAAGCTTTCGCCAGCCAAGGCATGCCCTTCGCGAGCGACGTCACCGCGCCGGGCTGCCATGTCGGTCGCTCGCAATATACCGTCAGCCGCGGTGGCCAGCGCGTCTCGGCCTATGACGCCTTCGTCAAGCCGATCCGCAACCGCAAGAATCTCGCGATCATCCACCCGGCGATCGTCAAGCGCGTCGCGATCCGGCACGGTCGGGCAATTGGCGTCGTCTGCGATCGCGAGGGCAGCGAAACCACGTTCACCGCCGCGTGCGAGGTGATCGTCGCGGCCGGGGTCTATGGCTCGCCGGCGCTGCTCCAGCGTTCGGGAATCGGCGACGGCGGCTTGCTTCAGGCGCTGGGGATCGCGGTGGTTCGCGAATCCGGCGCGGTTGGCCGGAACCTTTGCGACCACCACAAGCTCGGCGTCTCGTTCGACCTTGCCAATCATCCCGGGACCAACCGCGAATTCGTCGGCTGGCGGCTTTATCGCAACGCCTTGCGCTATTTCCTGACGCGCAGCGGGCCCTTGGCGCGGGTCGGCCTCCCGATCACCGGGATGATCGCGAGTTCGGGGCAGGCCTGGCCCGATTTCCAGGTCGCCGCCGCACCCTTTGCGATGCGCACGATCAACGAAATGGCGGCCAGTCCCGGCAGCCCGATCACCGCAAAGCCCGGCCTCACCTTTTCAGGATATCACCTGCGTCCGCGCAGCCGCGGCTCGGTTGCCATCACCACCGCCGATTTCCGTACCGCGCCGCGCGTCGCCGGGCAGATCTGGAGCGATCCTTACGATCGCGACAAGGCGCTCGAGCTTTTTCGCCTGTTTCGTCGCCTCGCCGCAGCCCCGGCGCTGGCAGGATATATCGGCGCCGAACGGATGCCCGGAGCCGATGTCATCGACGACGACGCGCTTTGCGAAATGGTCCACAAGATGGTCGAATATGGCCTTCACGGCACCGGAACCTGCACCATGGGTGTCGATCCGGCGACATCGGTGGTGGACGCGCGCTGCCGCGTTCATGGCATCGCGGCGCTGCGCGTCGTTGACGGCTCGATCCTGCCCACGCCGGTCTCGGGAAACACCAATGGTCCGATCATGGCGGTGGCGCAGCGTGCGAGCGAACTGATCCTGGCCGACCGGCATCGATAAGGCGCCCGAGGACTGGCGCGTCCGCGCGACAGGCACGCCGGCGTGTAAATTCATGCCAGCGCGCCCGGTGGCATGCCCACTCGCAATTCGCCGCGCGGATCGCTAGATCGGGGGCATGAACCGCTATCAGATCGTCGCCGACAGCGACACGGTGCTGCGCGACGGCACGATAAAGCTCCATGGCCCCGAAGCCTTCGCTGCGATGCGCCGCGCCGGGCGCCTCGCCGCCGAAACGCTCGACATGCTGGTGCCGCTGGTCCGGCCCGGGGTGACGACGCGCGCGCTCGACGATGCGGTGCGCGACTTCACCCTCGATCATGGCGCGTTGCCGGCGACACTGGGCTATCGCGGCTATGCGCATAGCTGCTGCATCTCGATCAACCATGTCGTCTGCCACGGTATCCCGTCGGAACGCGCGCTGAAGGACGGCGACATCGTCAATATCGACGTCACCCCGCTGCTCGACGGCTGGCACGGCGATTCGAGCCGGATGTTTTGCGTCGGCGAGGTGCCGCTGAAGGCACGGCGGCTGGTCGAGGTGACTTACGAATGCCTGATGATAGGCATCGCAGCGGCGAAGCCCGGCGCGCGCCTTGGCGACATCGGCGCCGCGATCCAGCGCCATGCCGAGGCGCACCGCTTCGGCGTGGTGCGCGAGTTCTGCGGCCATGGCGTCGGCCGGCTGTTCCATGACGCGCCCGAGGTCGTCCATGCCGGGGTTGCCGGCACCGGCCCGGCGCTGAAACCGGGCATGTTCTTTACCATCGAGCCGATGATCAACCTCGGCAAGGCGCCGGTGAAGATGCTCGACGACGGCTGGACCGCGGTGACGCGCGACCGCTCGCTTTCGGCGCAGTTCGAGCATTCGGTGGGCATCACCGAGACCGGCTGCGAGATCTTCACCGCCAGCCCCACGGGCCGCGACAAGCCTCCTTATTGAGATCACCGCTTGCGCGCCGGCGCGCGCCCGCGCAACGTCATGGCCGCCGACGCCACCCGCACCGGTGGCGCGCAACCGCGGGAAGGAGAGCCCAATGACCATCGATCGTGCCGCCGCCAGCGCGGCAATGGCGCAGGCGCGGGCCGCGGCCGGCCCGCTCGCCGCCAGGGTATTCCAATACACCGACCTGATCGAAAGCACGGTGAAGGCGGCAAAGCAGCCCGGCTTCACCGAGGCGGGCTGGGCCGGGCTCGAAGCGCTGATCGCCACCGACCGCTTCGAGCGCATCGGCAATTTCCGCGAACGCATGGACTGGCCGCAATATCGCGCGATGCTGACGCAATGGGGCACGACCACCGGGTTCTGGAGCAATTTCAGGCGGATCACCGAGGTGGGCCGGCTCGTCTTCCTCGAACTGGAGGAACACAATACCCCGCGCGGCGGCGAGGAATCGGTGGTGAATTCGCTGTCGCTCTATGAATTCGATGCCGACGGCAGGCTGTGCCATCTCGACATCTATCTGCAATATCTGCCGCCGGGGACGGAGCCGGGCTGGGGCTGAAGGCGCACATCATCGCACCCCGCAGGGTTTTGTTGTCGTATCGCTTTTTGCCGGAGCGAAGTTCAGGGAAGCAGAAAAACCGTTAGCCACTTG
Source organism: Sphingomonadales bacterium (assembly GCA_028870315.1). Classification (GTDB taxonomy): domain Bacteria; phylum Pseudomonadota; class Alphaproteobacteria; order Sphingomonadales; family Sphingomonadaceae; genus Novosphingobium. The sequence continues at coordinate 32,088 of JAGWPW010000065.1, forward strand.
CGCGCACGAGGCTCTATAGCGCCCGAAACCATCGGGCGGGGGGCATGGCGGTAGCGCGCAGGATCGGTACCGAAAGTTCGGCGACGCGCGCGCAGATCATCGCTGCGGCCGAGGCGATCTTCATCGAGGAAGGCTATGGCGCGGCCAGCACCCGCCGGGTTGCCGCGCGCGCCGGGCTGAAGCCCAGCCTCGTCCATTATTATTTTCCGACCACCGAGGATCTGCTCCTCGCCATGTCGCGCAAGGGCCAGGCGGAAAGCGACGAATGGCTTGAACGCGCGCTCGCCGCCCCCGATCCGCTCACCGCGCTGTGGCAACTGATGGTCGATTCGAGCCGCAACGCGCTCGCGCTTGAAACCATGGCGCTCGCCAATCACCGCGAGGCGATCCGCGCCGAAATCAGCGCCCATTCGCATCGCATGCGCGCGCGCCAGGTCGAGGCGATCGAGCGCGTGCTGGGCGAGCGGCTGCGGCTCGATCCGGTGCTGACCGCGCCGGGCCTCTCGCTGATCCTCGCCGGGATCGGGCGCGCGCTGGTGATGGAGGGCGGGCTTGGCATCACCATCGGCCACGAGGATGCCGCGCGCTGGGTGCGGCACTGGCTCGGGCAACTCACCGGCGACAGCGACCCCGCCCCCGACGCCTGACCCGCCGCCCGGGCTTGACCCCGTCCCGCGCCGCGCTGTACACCTGTACAAAATCGCCCCGGGAGACACGCCATGGCCACGACCGCCACCCGCTTCGAGATCACCGATCTTGCGCCGCGCATCGGCTCGGCGATTCGCACCGACAAGCAGGTGCTGCTCTCGGGCGAGCGCGCCGGCGAAATCCGCGCGCTCCTGGAACAGCGCGGGGTCATCGCCTTTCCCCGGATCGGCCTCAGCGACGAGGAGCAGATCGCCTTCACCCACACGCTCGGCACCTTCGCGCATGAGGAGGGCGAGCGCCGCGGCGACGGCGGGGACAGCGTCTATCCGATCACCATGGACGAGACGATCAACCCGATCGCCAGTTACCTCAAGGGCGCCTTCTTCTGGCACATCGACGGCACCATGTCGGACAAGCCGATCCTCGCCTCGATCATGTCGAGCCGCGCGCTCTCGGCCCCCGGTACCGGCCAGACCGAATTCTGCAACACCTATGCCGCCTGGGATGAATTGCCCGAGGCGGAAAAGCGCGAGATCGAGCACCTCAAGGTGGTCCACGCCATGTGGCGCTCGCAGCTCTACTGGAAGCCGGAGCCGAGCTTCGCCGAGCTCGA
>JAGWPW010000066.1 GCA_028870315.1 Sphingomonadales bacterium
CACCGCGGGATCGAGCACCAGCCCGTCGCGCTCGGCAAGGTCGATCATGTTGAGCGCGACCACGCAGGGGCGCCCCAGCGCGATCACCTCCTGCGCGAAGACGAGATGCTGTTCGAGATTGGAGGCATCGAGCACCAGCACCAGCACCTGCGGCGCAGGCTCGCCCGGAAATTCGCCAAGGATGACCTTGCGGGTCACCTCCTCGTCGGGGCTGGCAGGATGCAGGCTGTAGCTGCCGGGAAGGTCGGTCAGTTCGACCGGCTCGCCATTGGGAAGCAGCAGGCGGCCGCCCTTGCGCTCGACGGTGACGCCGGGATAGTTGGCGATCTTCTGCCGCGCGCCGGTCAGCGCGTTGAACAGCGCGCTCTTGCCGGCGTTGGGATTGCCGACCAGCGCGGCGCTGCGCCGCTGGCTCATGCCATGCCGTCCCGGGATTGCAGCGGCTCGACCTCCATCGCGCGGGCATGGAGCCGGCGCAGCGCCACGGTCATCCGGCCGATCTCGATCGCCAGCGGATCGCGCCCGGCGAACACGCCGCGATGGGCGACGGTGATTTCCGCGCCGACGTCGATGCCAAGCGCGCGCAGCCGTTGCCCCTCCTCCTCGGCGAGCAGCAGCCAATCGACCGCGGCGATGCGCGCGGCGCGGCCGATCGGAAGCTGATCGAGTGTCATCCTCGCGACCGTGCCAGAAGGCGGCAGTAATTGCAAGTCATTATCAATAACGAGCCTCCTCCGCCGCGCGATGCCTCAGCGCGCCGGATAGCGCAGGCGTCCAAGGAAGCGCGCCGGACTGAAATGATCGCGATCGGCGCGCGGCCGCAGCCGCGCCTTCGCCTTTTCGAAGGCGATCACCCCGTCGATTCGCCGGGCGAGAAAGGCGGCGGTTGCCGCCTTGTCCGCGCTGTCGTCGTCGAGGAAGACGAGCAGCGTCGCGGCATAAAGCCCGGCCAGGATCGCGCGCTTGCTGTAATGGTTGGAATCGGTCGCATGATCGCCGGCAAGCCGCCACATCGCATCGGCGCTGCGCCAGCCGAGCGCGGCGCCACGCGCGAGGTTTCGCGGCATCGCCATGATCGCCAGCGCGCGGCGCAGCGCCTCGCTGTCGCCGCGCAGCGTCTCAAGCCGGAAGGCGACGAGGCGGCGGATGCGCTCGCGAACCGGCAACCCCGCCAGCGCATGCGCGGGCAGCGCCTCGGCCATCGCCGCGTCGATCTGCGCGGTCCAGGCGGCGATCATCGCCATCGCCCCGCCCTCGGGCGGAAAGGCGAGCGCGGCGATCTCGGGGGCGATGTCGCAGCTGGCCGCCGCCGAGGCGACCGCTGCCCGGCTCCAGCCGTCGAAGGCCGCCGCCCGCGCGATTTCCGGCGCCAGCGTCAGCCGGACCTCATCGAGCGAGGACGCGACGGTCACGGTTGGGGGCCGTAGCTGTCATGATGCGCGGCGCCCTGCCCTTTGCCGCGCGCATCGGCCTTGATTTCGGCGAGCATCGGATTGTCGGCGCCGGCAAATCCGGCGTAATCGCGCGCCGACCGTCCCGAACTGTCGGCCCGGTCGGGATCGGCGCCGGCCTTGAGCAGCACCCGCATCAACTGGATATCGTGCCGGTGCACCGCGGTGATCAGCGGTGTCTCGCCGGTGGCATCGGCATCGTTGAGGCGCGCGCCATGGTCGAGTAACGGGGCAACCCCCTCATCGAAGCCAAGGTCGGCGGCCAGCATCAGCGGGGTGACGCCGTGATTGTCGGGAATATTGGGATCGGCACCCTTGGCGAGCAGGAAGCGCACCCAGGTCAGATCCTTGCGCGCGACAACGATATAAAGCGCGGTCTGCCCGCTGCTCACATCCTGGGTGTTGATGATCGTCGAGCCGGGCTGGCTGACCGCGTCGGTGACCTCCTGGCCTTCCGATTTTCGCACCGATTCGAGGAATTTATAGCTTGGCGAAAACTGCGCGAGCGCGGGCGCAGCACAAGCAAGCGCCGCCAGCACGATCATCCCCCGGGACCATTTCGTCACCTTCGCCACTCCCGACCCAGAACATTTTCACGTCAGGTGAGCGCACCTGACGCCTCGAACAAATGCGGCAAATCAAAAGCCGGAGCGCGCGACCCGATGCGATCGGATCGGGTCGCCCTGCCGCGAACAGCGCGGCGGCTGCCGCAGACCGCATGTGAAACCACCTTGTCAGCCCGCGACTAGCAGAGCATGAACCGCAGCGCCATGTCCACCCTAGACAAGTTCGCAAGGGCCGGCGCGCTCGCCGCGGCGCTGGCCCTGACCGGTTGCGGCAGCCAGCCCTCGGGACCGCCGCCGCTTGCGGGGAGCGCGATCGGCGGTCCGTTCACGCTTGTCGACAAGACGGGCCGCCGCGTCCACTGGTCGGATTTCGCGGGCAAGTTCCGCATCGTCTATTTCGGCTATACCTTCTGCCCCGACGCCTGCCCCACCGACATGCAGGCGGTGATGCGCGGGCTCGACATCTTCGCGAAGGCGCATCCGCAGCTTGCCGCCGACATCGCGCCGATGTTCGTCTCGATCGATCCGGCGCGCGACACGCCGCAGGTGGTGGGGCAGTTCGCCGCCGCCTTCTCGCCGCGGCTCATCGGGCTTACCGGAACGCCCGACGAGATCCGGCAAACGGCGCGCGAATTCGGCGTCTATTACGCGCGCGGCGCCGATACCCCCGGCGGCTATCTGATGGATCACAGCCGCGCGGTCTATCTGTTCGACCGCAACGGCGCGCCGCTGGCGCTGCTCGCCGCCGACAAGGGGCCGCAGGCGGTGGCGCAGGATCTCGAAGAATGGCTGCATTGACCAGCGAGGCCACGAAATTCTGGGAGCGCCCGCTCGACACGCTCGACCGCGCCGAGTGGGAAGCGCTGTGCGACGGCTGCGGGCTGTGCTGCCTCAACAAGGTCGAGGATGCCGATACCGGCCGCGTCTATCGCACCAATGTCGCCTGCCGGCTGCTCGATCTCGAAACCGCGCGCTGCGGCAATTACCGGATGCGCAAGCAATTCGTCCCCGACTGCCTGCGGCTGACCCCGCGACTCGCCGCCGAATTGACCTGGCTGCCCGACAGCTGCGCCTATCGCCTGCGCGCCGGGGGCGAAGCCCTGCCCGCCTGGCATTACCTGCTCTCGGGCGATCGCGAGGCGGTTCATCGGCTCGGCCGGTCGGTGGTTGCCAACCACAGCTTCGGCCGGGCGATCTCGGAAGTCTCGGCCGGGCCGCTCGAAGAGCATATCCTTGCCGATGACGCTGACGACGATGGCTGAGCGCGCGCCGCGCTGGCCGGGCCTCGCGTGGTTGAAGTCCGCCGGGCTGAAGCGCGAAACGCGCGAGCCGCCGCTGCTGCGGCTGGGTGAGCGCGACCTGCCGATCGCCATCCGCCGGCTTGGTAGGGCGCGGCGACTGACGCTGCGCATCACCCGCAACGGGCACCTCCATCTCACCATCCCCGACTGGGTGGCCGAAAGCGAAGCGCTGGCCTTCGCCCGTGCGCGGGCCGGCTGGGTAGCGACCCAACTCGCCAGCCTCGCGCCCGCGACCGCGCTCGGCCCGGGCAGCGCGATCCCCTATCGCGGCGAGACGCTGCGCCTCGTCTGGGAGGCATCGGCGCCGCGGCGCGTGCGGCTCGCGCCGGGCGGGCTGCACCTTGGCGGCCCGATCGACGCGCTGGAGGCGCGGGTGCGGCGCTGGCTCGAAGCCGAGGCGCGGCGGCTCTGCCTTGCCGACCTTGCCGAATATGCGCAGCGCGCCGGGCTTGCTCCGCCGCCGCTGGCGCTGTCGCGCGCGCAGCGGCGATGGGGCAGTTGCTCGGCGAAAGGCGCGATCCGGATCAACTGGCGGCTGGTGATGGCACCCGATGCGGTGCGCCGGTCGGTGGTGGCGCATGAGGTCGCCCATCTTCGGCACTTCGACCATTCGCCGCGCTTCCACGCCACGCTGGCGGCGATTTTCGAAGGCGATCTCGCCGCCGCCGATCGCTGGCTGAAACACGAAGGCCGCGGGCTTTACGCGCTGTTTTGTTAGGGCGTCGCGCCAGGAATGCGCTCGGACCTTTGGTAAAAGTCTATTTTATAACAAATATATACTGAGGATTTCCGCCTTTCGGAAATCACCCAATCGGCATCAAGCGGTTCACCTTTCATGGCCGGCGGCGATATAAAATCTCAAGCGCTTGCCGTGCGCATCTTTCACCTTGTGACGGCCTTGCGATTGACACCGCAGCACCCGGCCAGAGCCCTCCGACGTTCCTGACCATGCGGCATGGCCCGACGCCGTCAGTGCCTGGCGTTGCGCTCCGCGGTCTCACGCTGCACCGCGCGGATATACTGGCGGATCGCCTCGATCTGCGGACGGCCGAAAATGCCGAAGCCCGGCATGCCCTTGTCCATCCGCAGCCCGTCGTGGACCAGCGCATAGAAGGCATCGGGATCGAGCGGGATCGGTGATTCGCGCAGGTCCGGGCCCGGGCCGCCGGCGTTGACGAGGTTGAGACCGTGGCAGGCCGCGCAGGCCATGAACATCGCCTTGCCCGTCGCCGCCGCTTTCGGATCGAGCTTTTCGTCGGGGTTGTCGAGGGCATTGACCACAAGCGTCGGCGCCGGTGACGGCGGCAGCTTCGCGTGCGCATCGAGCGCGAACACCAGCAACCGCCGCGGATCCTGGTATTTCCACCCGACGTTGAGCGCCGCGCCGAACATCGAAGCGGTGCCACCATAGCCGGCCAGCACCGCGACATATTGCCGCCCGCCAAGCGCATAGGTGATCGGCGCGCCGATGATCCCCATGCCGGCATAGCCCTTCCACAGCTGCCGACCATGCACGGCGTCATAGGCAACCAGCCAGCCGTCGGCGCGGCCCTGGAAGACGACCCCGCCGGCGGTCGCCAGCACGCCGCCGTTCCACATCGTCCTGAGCGGCACCCGCCAGCGCGCCTGCTGCCTGACCGGATCCCAGGCGAGCAGCGCGCCGGTCGCATCGCCGGGCTCCTTTTTGTAATTGCCGATGTCGAGCCCCATGATGTCGACATCATCGGCATCGGGGGCGCCGCGATGAAACGCGGTCGCGAACTGCATGTAGGGGATATAGACCAGTCCGGTGGCCGGATCCCAGGCCATGCGCATCCAGTCATGCGCGCCCGCGCCCGAAGGATAGATGCGCACCATCCCGTGCTCGTAGCGGATATCGGGGTTCTCGACCGGGCGGCCGGTGGTGAGGTCGATGTGATCGGCCCAGTTTTCCTTGCCGATCTTGCCCGCCGACAGCAGCTTGCCGGTATCGCGGTCGATCACATAGAAAAAGCCGTTCTTGGGCGCCTGCATCAGCACCCGATGGCGCTTGCCGTCAATCGTCAGCGTTGCGAGCGTCATCTGCTGGGTGGCGTCGAAATCCCAGCTGTCGCGCGGATTGGTCTGGTAATGCCAGAGGATGCGGCCGGAACCCGCATCGAGCGCGACGATCGAGGCGGTGTAGAGATTGTCGCCGCCGCCGGGGCTGCGCATTTCGGGATCGTAGGGCGCGGCATTGGCGGTGCCGACATAGAGCCGGTTGAGCGCCGCGTCATAGGTGATCGAATCCCATGGGCCGCCGCCGCCGCCGGTCTTCTTCCAGAAATCGGGCGACCAGGTTTTGGCCGCCGCCTCAAGCGCGGGATGGCCGGCGTTCTGCTCGGGACTGCCGGGCACCATGTAGCTGCGCCACAGCTGCTTGCCGGTTTCCTGGTCGTAAGCGGTGACATAGCCGCGCATGCCGAAGTCGGCACCGCCCTGCCCGACGATCACGGCTTTGATGCCATCAGGACCGGCAAAGACGCGCGGCGCGCCGGTGATGGTCTGGCCGTTATGCGGATCGGTGGTCTCGACGCTCCAGACAAGCTTGCCGGTCCGCGCATCGAGTGCGAACAGCCGCCCGTCGAGCGCGGCCGAGAAGATGCGTCCGCCGGCATAGGCAACCCCGCGATTCGCGGCGAAGTTGAAATTCATTTTCGACGGGTAGTTTTTCCACGTCTCGGGTGCGTAGCTCCAGACGCGCTTGCCGGTCCGCGCATCGAGCGCATAGACCGTCGCATAGCTGCCGGTGAAATAGAGCATGCCGCCGACCATGATCGGCGCGCCTTCGAGGCTGGCCTCGCCGGGCAGTTCATAGGTCCAGGCAAGCCCCAGCCGATGCACATTCGCCGCAGTGATTCCGGTCAGGCGGGAAAAGCCGGTTTCATTGCTGTCGGCATTGATCCCGGGCCATTCGGCCCCCGCGCCGACCGCGTCTGGCGCGGCCGCGCTCGCCCCGGAAAAGCGCTGCCCCGCTCCGGCGATGGCCAGCGCGAGCAAAGCGGCGGCGCCAAGGCCGCGAGTGACTGTGGCGTGCAATGTGCTCTCCCTTCGTGACGCAGGCGCGTGCCGTCGCGGTCATTCCATGCCGCGCGCGCTCCCGCAAGCGTTCCGTGATACGGAACGTATCATTACGCCGGCGCGTTGCCCGCCGCTTGCCTGCCGGCGCCATCGCGCTTGTCCCGCCTTGCGCCGCGGGGTAGCGCAGTCCGCCCGGTCTGGCACAATGCGGCGCCGGGAGAGACGACGATGGCGCGAGTGAGCACGATCATCAAGCAACTCGCCGACCGCGAGGCGATCCGCGATTGCCTCTATCGCTATGCGCGCGGGGTGGACCGGCTCGATGCCGACATGCTTCGCAGTGCCTATTGGCCCGACGCCATCGACACCCATCTCGAATTCAAGGGCAATGTCGAACAATTCATCGCCTGGGCCTTTCCGATCATGCAGACCATGGACCAGACCATGCATATGATCGGCAATATCCTGATGCGGCTCGATGGCGACCGCGCGGATGTCGAGAGCTATTTCTATGGCTACCACCGCATCACGCTCGACGGGGCGAAGCGCGATGTCATCGGCTCGGGGCGCTATGTCGATCGCTTCGAGAAGCGCGACGACGAATGGCGGATCGCCGAGCGGCTGGTGCTGACCGACTGGTTCCGCCAATACCCCGACAGCGCCGACTGGTCGCAGGGCCTGCTTGGCCAGCGCGTCGATTTCGGCGGGCGCTGGCCCGACGATCCGAGCTATCACCGCATCCATCTGGCCTGAACGCGGCGCAAGGGCGAAAGACCGGGTTCCGTCGCGCCGGGCGTCTGGGTTAGGAGCGGGCATGCACGAATTCGTCAGCCCCCACCCGCTCGCCAAGGTTCCCGAGATCACGCTCGGCTTCTGGATCATCAAGATCCTGGCAACGACGCTGGGCGAAACCGCGGGCGACAGCATCACCATGAGCTGGCTGGGCGAGACGACCCCGCAGGCGGGCACGGGCTGGTTTTCGGGCTATCTCATCGGCACGGCGCTGCTCATCGTGCCGCTCGTCATGCTGGTTTTCGCGCAGATTCGAGCGGCGCGGTTTCACCCGCTGCTCTATTGGCTGACGATCATCGCCTCGACCACGGCGGGGACAACGCTGGCCGATTTCTGCGACCGTTCGCTTGGCGTCGGCTATGCCGGCGGGGCGAGCGCGCTGTTTGCCTGCGTGCTCGGCTCGCTGGCGCTGTGGCGCTGGACGCTGGGCAGCGTCTCGGTTGAAAGCGTGCGCGAACCCAGGGCCGAGATGTTCTACTGGCTGACGATCACCTTCTCGCAGACGCTCGGCACGGCGCTGGGTGACTGGACGGCGGATTCGACGATTCTGGGGCACGACATCGGCTATACCGGCGGCGCGGTGATCTTCGGGGCGGGGCTGGCGGTGGTGGCGGCGCTGTGGTTTTCAACCCGCGTCTCGCGCGCGGCGCTGTTCTGGGCGGCGTTCATCCTGACCCGGCCGCTGGGCGCGACACTGGGTGATTTCTTCGACAAACCGCTGGGCAAGGGCGGGCTCGACGTCAGCCGGCCGTTGGCGAGCGCGATCCTGCTCGCCGCCACGGCGCTGTGCCTATGGGTGTTTCCGCAGCGGGCGAGCAGGGTAAGCCATCTGGAGCAACATGCGTGATTGAGATATAACGCACGTTGCTCCAGTCTATCGAGGCATTTTCTTAGAATCCAAGCAAGTCCTTATTCTACAATGTTTTATCGTAGATCAAATATTCCTTGTTGACCTTGCTGTCGATCTCGCGCGCGATCGAGTTCATCCCCTGGTTGTCATCGAGGATCCAGCCGATCTCGCCGCGCTTGCCGCCGTAGTGCGCGACTGCGGCGGTGCGGATATATTCGATCATCATGAAGGCGAGTTGGCTGGCGATGCGCGAGCTTTGCAGCTTCTTGCGCACCCCCATCAGCGGCACGCGCATATCGGCGGGCTTCGTCCGTATCAGCCACAAGCCGAGCCTGACCCAGCCGAGGATCGAAGGCTTGCCCCTGGGCCCGACCGCGCGTTTCTGCACCTGGTTGAGATCGGGCAGCGTCATCATGAAGGCAACCGGCTCGCCATCGAGTTCGGCGATGCGGATGAGGTCTTCCTTGACCAGCGGCTTCAGCTTCTTGCCGGTATAGGCCACTTCCTTGTCGGTGATGGGAACGAACCCCCAATTGTCGCACCAGGCATCGTTCAGAATATCGAGGATGATCGCGGCTTCGGCGTCGAACTTGCTCTTGTCGACGCAGCGCACCTTGATGCGGGCATTGCGTTCGCCCGAGGCGACGATGCGCTGGACAAGCGGCGGGAAGGGCTTCGTGATGTCGAGATCGTAGGTGTAGAGCGTCTTGACCGGCGTATAGCCCTGCGCCTCGATCCAGTCGCGGTATTTGGCGGCGTGGTGGCCCATCATCACCATCGGCGGGTGATCGTGGCCCTTCACCAGCAGCCCGGGCTCCTCCCAGACCGAGAGGTTCATCGGCGCCATGGCGCGAGTCATGCCCTCCTTGCGCAACCATTCCTCGGCGGTTTCGATCAGCGCATCGGCGATAGCCTCGTCATTCGCTTCGAGCGCCCCCCAGAAGCCACAGCCGGGGCCCATGCCCTGCTCGGCCGGCTGGGTGATCGCGAGCTCATCGATATGCGCAGCGATGCGACCGACGATTTTGCCGCCGCCGTCCCTGGCCAAAAACAGCTGGCAGCGGGCATGGTCGTGGTAGGGATTGCCGCCGGGAGTGAATTTCTCCAGCTCCTCGGCGCGCAGTTGCGGCACGAAATGAGGGTCGCCGGCATTGGCGACATAGACGAAATCGACGAAGTCCTCGCGCCCGCGCTTGTCGGTCACCGCAGTGACGGTGAAATCGGTCATCTCCGGCAACCCCCCCTTGTCCGTCAGTCGCTTTCGCCGCGCTGCTCGGCCATGGCGCGGCGGCGCGGGTGACCGCTGGCGATACCGCCCGACAACTGCTTCACCCGCGGCCAGCGCGCCGCGACTTCCTCGGTATAGCCGAGATTGAACACGGTTTCGCTGCGCGTCGGGCGCTCCTTCTTTTCGTAAAAAGTGCCGAAGACACGATCAAAAAAGTAGTTAGTGATACCAAAATTACCGTCTTCGTCGAAATAGTGATGCTCATTGTGACGTTGCTTCTGAAACTGCACCCACTTCCAGCGCGGCTTGAACGAGAGGTGCTGGATGCAATGCATGAATTCATAATAGCAGGTTGTAAGAATGCCGGTGGCAAGGGCGGCGAAGGCACCGCCCGCACCGCCGATCAGCCAGCCGATCGGCGCGGTGGCGACGAGAATCGTCGGCACCGTGGTGTGCAGCGCACCGAACAGCACTTCGAGATGGTTGGGATCCTGATGATGGTCGTAATGAATGCGCTTCCATGTCGCGGCAAGCGGATCGATCTTGTACATCCACTGCCCGTGGAGCACGAACTGGTGCAGCAGGTGCCACACCAGCGGATAGACCAGAAGCGCCGCGACGATCGCTTCGAGCGTCGCCAGCGGCGAGGCGGGAACCAGCACCCAACCTATCACGCACAGCGTGGCGATGCCGAGATAGGCCATGATCGTGTAATGCTGGAAATAGGCCGAGACGAGTTCGCCCAGCGTCATCCGGTCGAGATAATGCGATCGTTTCCAGAAGGAGCGGTGATGCGGGTCGGGTGCCGGGGGAGAGCTTTGGGTCACGATGGTCGGTCCCTCTGGTCGCTGCGTGCCGCCCTAGCAGCGGCGTGCGGCGATGGCCATGATTGAGCGCGCCCCTGCCAGCGATTTGCGGCCGGATTGGGGCAGGTGCCGCTTCATTCCTCGGTGCGGATCAGCACCGTTTCGCCGACCAGAAGAAACAGCAGGAACGGTCCCCAGGCGGCGATGAGCGGCGGATAGCCGCCGAAATTGCCAATCGCAAGCGCGGCATTGTCGATCACGAAATAGGCAAATCCCAGCGCCATGCCGATCACCGCCCGAATGAACAGCTGCCCCGAGCGGGCAAGGCCGAATGCGGCGACCGCACCGAGCAGCGGCATGAGAAGCGCCGACAGCGGCCCCGAGATCTTGTGCCACCATTTGCCGTCGAGTTCGGCGGTGCGCCGGCCATTGGCGCGCAGCGTGTCGATCGAGCGGGCGAGCCTGGAAAAGCTTTCGGCATCGGCATCGACCGTGCTGATCTCGATCTGCGCGGGGGTGACGCCGGTGGCGACGAGCCCCGGCGGTGCCGGCCCGGTGGCCAACGTGCTGGTATCGAAGCGGGTCGGCGCGGTGAGCTGCCAGCCGCCGGTCACGCCGCGCGCGTTGCGGCCGGTGACAACGAAGCGCGCGCTGGTGCCATGGGTCTCGGAAGTGATGAAGCCCTGCGGATCGCGAAGATACCAGGTCACCCCCGAAAGCTGCATCGCCGCGCCTTCACCGCTGACATTGTCGGCGGCAAGGATGTCCGGACCATCGCCGACATAGACATTGCCGCGCAGCGCTTCACCTTGCGGCAGCGGACCATAATCGACCGCCTGCCAGGCCTTCAGCGTCGCGCTCGCGCGGGTGACCACCCGCTCGTTGAAACCGAACGCGACCGCGGCGACCAGCAGCGCGGTGACGAGCAGCGGCGCGAGAATCTGATGCGCGGAAAGCCCCGCCGCACGCATCGCGATCACCTCGCTGTTCTGGTTCAGCGGCCAGAAGGTGAGGAGCGTCGCCAACAGCACCGAATAGGGCAGGAAACGCGAGACGAGCTGCGGCAGCCGCAGCAGCACATAGCTCCACAGCTGCGGCTCGCCATTGCCGGGCGCGGCGAGGATCTTGCCGCTTTCGCCCAGGAGATCGAGCAGCTGGAGGACGAGCACCAACATCACCAGCACCCCGAGGATGCGGGTGGCGAACAGCCGCGCGAGATATAGGGCGAGCGTGCGCGAGGGGAAGAATTCGAGCTGCACGCGCGTCAGACCGGCCGCGGGCGCAGGCCGAACCGCCCGGTGAGGCGGCGCAGCCATTTCCCGCAATCGCGAGCAAAGGCTTCGAGCGCGCCGATCGGCTGTCCGCCCGGGACATAGGCAAGCCGCCAATACATCCACAGGATGATCGCCGCGAAGATCGCGAACGGCCCCCACAGCGCGATCGCCGGATCGATCCGGCCCAGCTCGGCGACCGATTCGCCGTATTCGTTGACCTTGTGATAGGCGACGACCATCACGATCGAGACAAAGACGCCAAGCGCCGAGGTCGATCGCTTGGGCGGCACGGCCAAGGCGACCGCGAGCAGTGGCAGCAGCAGGATCATGACGACTTCGGCAAGCCGGTAATTCAAGCTGGCCCGGCCGATCGCCCGGTCCTTGGGGCTCGATCGGTCGCTCCAGCCGATCTTGAGCAGTTCAGGCAGGAAATATTCGCGCTCCATCCCGCCGCGCTGACGGAATTTCTCGACCGCGGGCAGGTCGATCGGCAAATCGTGCTGCGAAAAACCGAGCACGCGCGACGGGCTGCGGGGAAGGTCCTGGACGATCTGTCCGTCGGTCAGCCGCAGGATCACCGTATCTGTGTTCTCGCGCAACGCCAGAAAGCGGCCCTGATGCGCGGTGATCGACAGCACCTCGCCGTTCTTGCCGATAATGCGCAGGAAGATGCCGATGAGCTCGCGGCCATCGTCGCGGCTCTGCTCGATGCGCAGCGTCATCCGATCCCTCAGCGTATTGAATTCGCCGACCTTGATCGAAGCGCCGAGCGCGCCCGTCCGCAGCTCGAACTCCATGCGCTCGTAATAATAGCGCGACAGCGGCTCGACATAGCCGACGATGAACAGATTGAGCGCGGCGAGGGCAACCGCCAGCATATAGGGAACGCGCAGCAGCCGCGTATAGCTGAGACCGACGCCGCGCATCACATCGAGCTCGCTCGAGGTCGCGAGCCGGCGAAAGGCGATGAGCACGCCGAGCATCAGCCCCAGCGGGATCGCAAGGCTCGCATATTCGGGCAGCAGATTGGCGAGCATGCGGAACACGACCGATACCGGGCCGCCCTCGGTCGCGACGAAATCGAAAAGCTTCAGCATCTTGTCGAGGAGAAGCAGCGAGGCGGCGATGACGAACACCGCCAGCATCGGCATCAGAACCTGCCGGAAGATATAGCGGTCGATGGCGGTGAGGAAGGGCACGCGTGCGATAGGCCGATGTGGATCGATGACCCCGGCTCAGGCCTTTTCAAGCGTGCATTGCAGCGGATGCTGGTTCTGCCGCGCAAGGTCCATCACCTGGTTCACCTTGGTTTCGGCGATCTCGTAAGGGAAGATGCCGCAAACGCCCACACCCTTCTGATGAACATGCAGCATCACCCTTGTCGCCTGCTCCATGTCCATCGCGAAGAAGCGCTTGAGACAGATCACCACGAATTCCATCGGGGTGTAATCGTCGTTGAGCATCAGAACTTTAAACTGGCTCGGCTTCTTCGGACGGGTGCGGGTGCGGGTGGCAAGGCCGATCTGGTCCTGGCCGCTTCCGCCCGTGCCCTTGCCGTCACCGCGATCCTCGTCGCCGGCGCGAATCATCGGCCGCAGCGGCGGCTGCGCAGCCCACCTTCCGCCGCCGTGGGGCGATCCGGCCCGAAATCCTGGGGTCTGCGCTGTCCGCATCACGCGAGAATATCGCAAGACGGGGGGCGAAAACAAGCGCCCGCGCGCTGCATGGCCTGGAAATCATCCGCGGAGTCCCCGCCGCAAGCGAATGCGAGGTCGCGAGACGCGAACGGGCCGGGCATACGTTGCCCGGCCCGTCGTGTAGCGGCGTCTCATGCCAACACTGCGATGCGTTCACATCAAGCGCTGGCGTGATCGCTCAGGCGGCGGTCTTCAGCTTCTCGACCGCGAGGTTGACGCGGCTCGACAGCGGTGCGGTCGCGTCCGAGACCAGCTTCAGCATGGTTTCGCTGTGCTTGGTGCCATGGGCCAGCAGCGCATCGAGATGCTTCTTCGCCAACTCGCTTTGCAGGCTGAAGAATTCGGCGGGCGATTTCGCTGCGGCGATCGACTTCACTTCGGCGGTCATGCTCTCGAAAGCGCTGCGGCTCCCGGCGACGAATTCCGAGGTCAGCTCCTGAAGCCCGGCAGCGAGGATGCGGCTCGATTCGACCACCGCCTCGACATTACCCTTGGCGAAGGTGCCGGCTTCGCCGAACGCCTCGGTGCTCTTGTCATAAGCGGCCTTGGCCTTGTCCTGGGCGTCGGTGAAGGCGGTCTTGAAAGCGGCGGTGAAATCGAAGGGGGTAGCGTCCATGGCAAATGTCTCCTGGAAAAACGGAAGGGCGGCGAAAGCGGGCAACGACCGCTTGGGGGTGTTGAAGGGCGACGTCGGCTTCGCCGTGGGCCGGGTCGGATTCGGTTTGGAGAAGCGGGTAGAGGCGGCAGGCGTGACAGGCGTCGCCGGCTTGCGGGGCAGCGCCGGCTTCACGACCGGGCGCGCCGCAGCAACGCGCTTTGCAGGAACGGGCTTGGCGGCGACGCGGCGAACGGGCGCCGGCTTTGTAATCGCAGCTGGCGCCGGGAGCGGTTCGGCTTCCACCATGGGCAGCGGCGCCGGCACTTCGGGCAGTGCTTCGACAGGGGCCGGGGTCAACTCCGCGCTCGGCAGCGCGACGACGGCTTCTTCGATGCTCGCCTCGCGCGGACCCGGTTCGGCGGCGGGTGACATGGCCGCACGCGGCTTCGGTGGCCGGCCGCGCGGACGCGGCGCGGCGGCGGGCGCCGCGACGGGCGTGGTTTCAGGCGTGTCGATATCGCCGTCGGCCATCATGAAATGCTCCTTGCGGGCGCGGGGCGCGTCCTGTGTTGCACTGCACAAATAGTCAGTGTGCGCAGGGAGTCAACAGTTTTTTGTGCAGTGCAACATGATTGTCATGCTGCGCTTGCGTCAAGGTGCGAAGCTGTCCGAAAATCCGCCGAAACACCGTTTTCCCCAACCGACGCGCCTAACGAATCGCGACGTAGCGGCCGGGCGCGTCTTCGATCACCCGGTCGCCGCGGCCGCCGGGGCGTCGCCGGCCGCGGGCGGGAACGCTGGCTCCGCCATGGCCGCGCAGCCATTGCGCCCAATGCGGCCACCAGCTTCCCGGATGTTCGACCGCGCCGTCGAGGAAGGTGGCGAGCGTGTCGCCGGGCTGGTCGTTGGTCCAGTACTGATATTTGTTCGCCGCGGGTGGATTGACCACCCCGGCGATATGGCCCGAGCCTGCGAGCAGGAAGGTCCATGGCCCGGCGAGATGCCGGGTGAGCCGCCAGACGCTGGCCGCGGGCGCGATATGGTCCTCGCGGCCGGCCTGGATATAGCAGGGGGTGGTGATTCGCCGCAGGTCTATCGGCACCCCGCCGGCGCACAGCGCGTCGGGCACGACCAGGCGATTGTCGCGATAGAGGTCGCGCAGATAGGACTGGTGCCATTTTGCCGGAAGGTTGGTGGTATCGCCGTTCCAGTGCAGCAGGTCGAAGGCGGCATAGTCCTCGCCGAGCAGGTAATTGTCGATCACATACGACCAGATGAGATCGTTGCCGCGCAGCAGGTTGAAGGTTGCGGCCATGTAGCGGCCGTCAATATAGCCCTCGGGTGCGAGCTGGCCGAGCGCGGCGAGTTGCTGGTCGTCGATGAAATTGCGAAGCTCGCCCGCGTCCTCGAAATCGACCTGCGCGGTGAAGAAGGTCGCGCTTTTGACCGCATCGCTTTCACCGCAGCGGGCGAGCACCGCGAGCGTTGCCGCCAGCGTCGTGCCGGCGACACAATAGCCGATCGCGTGGACCGCAGGCACCTTGAGCCGGGTGCGCACCTGCGCGATCGCATCGATCTGGGCAGCGATGTAATCGTCCCAGATGACCTCGGCCATCGAAGCATCGGCGCTTTTCCATGAGACCATGAAGACGGTGAGCCCTTCTTCCACCGCCCAGCGCACGAAGCTTTTCCGCGGATTGAGGTCGAGGATGTAGAAGCGGTTGATCCACGGCGGAAAGATCACCACCGGCAGGTCGAGCACGCGTTCGGTCGCCGGGCTGTACTGGATGAGCTGGAACAGCGGCGCTTCATACACCACCTTGCCCGGGGTCACCGCGATATTCTCGCCAAGACGGAAGGCATCGGGGTCGGTGTGGGTGAGCTGGCCGCGCCGCAGGTCGGCAAGCAGATGGCGCATCCCGGCAATCAGGCTGTCGCCCCCGGTCGCCAGCGCGCGTTCGATCACCAGCGGATTGGTCAGCGGGAAATGGCCCGGGCTCATGGCATCGACAAGCGTGCGGGTGGCGAAGCGCAGCTGTTCCTTCTTCGCACTGTCGAGCCCCTCGACCCGATCGGCGAGCGCCATGATCTGCTCGGCCATCAGCAGATAGGACTGATGGATCAGCGCGAAAAACGGCTGTTGCCAGCGCGCGTCGGCAAAACGCTTGTCCTGCCGCGGCAGCGCCGGGGTGACGGGTGGCGCATTTTCGGGCGCGGCGAGGCCGAACTGGGCGAGCACGCCCTGCCACAGCGCCACCCCGTCGTCGAGAAAGCGCTGCTGCGCGGCGGGATCGGCGAGCGGCAGCTGGCGATACCAGCCCTCCATCGCCTTCAGCCATTGCCTCGGATCGGCGAGCCCCGGGGCGGCCTTCAGCGCCTGCTCGGCCTGGAATTCGAGCCACATCGCCTGCAATTTCGCGCCGACCTCGGCCCAATGCGCGGCATCTTCGGCGCCGGCGAGCGGCTCGGTCGCGGCGGGCAGCATCTCGCCGAGCAGCCAGGGCGCCCATTGACTGGTCAGCTCGACGAGCTGCGCCATCATCTCGGCCGGGGATTTATCGTCGGTGGGGGGCGTGTCGCTCACATCCGCGCTCCTGGCCGGTGGAGCTATCGTCTTACCCGGTTTTGCGAGGCTCGCAAACCTGCCAGCCGCTTCAGGAGCACGGCAATAAGCACTATTGGCCCTCGCCTTCCGGGCGATTTGGGCGCAGGGAGCAAAGCGGTTGCCACCAGGAAAGCATGATGTCCGAAGAATTCTACCGCATGAAGCGCCTGCCGCCCTATGTCATCGCCGAGGTGAACGACATGCGCGCCGCCGCCCGTGCGGCCGGGCGCGACATCATCGATCTCGGCATGGGCAATCCCGACCTGCCGCCGCCCGCACATGTCATCGACAAGCTGTGCGAGGTTGCCCAAAAGCCCTCGGCGCATGGCTATTCGGCGTCCAGGGGCATCCCCGGGGTGCGCCGCGCGCAGGCCGCCTATTATGCGCGCCGCTTCGGGGTCGAGCTCGACCCCGATCGCGAGGTGGTGATGACCATGGGCTCGAAGGAAGGGCTCGCCAGCATGGCGACGGCGATGACCGCGCCCGGCGATGTCGTGCTCGCGCCCAACCCCAGCTATCCGATCCACACCTTCGGTTTCATCATCGCCGGCGCCACCATCCGCGCGGTGCCGACGACGCCTGATGAGAATTACTGGCGTGCGCTCGACCGGGCGATGGCGTTCACCGTGCCGCGCCCCTCGATCCTGATCGTCAACTACCCCTCGAACCCGACCGCCGAGACAGTCGATCTCGCCTTTTATGAGCGGCTGGTACACTGGGCGAAGGAGCACAAGGTCTGGGTGCTTTCGGACCTCGCCTATTCCGAACTTTACTATGATGGCAATCCCACCCCCTCGATCCTTCAGGTGCCGGGTGCCAAGGAGGTCGCGGTCGAATTCACCAGCATGTCGAAGACGTTTTCGATGGCAGGCTGGCGGGTCGGCTTCGCGGTCGGCAACAAGCGGCTGATCGCGGCGCTGACGCGGGTGAAGAGCTACCTCGATTACGGCGCCTTCACCCCGATCCAGGCGGCGGCCTGCGCCGCGCTCAACGGCCCGCAGGACATCGTCGAGAAGAACCGCGAGCTGTACCAGAAGCGCCGCGACGTGCTGGTCGAAAGCTTCGGCCGCGCCGGCTGGGACATCCCGAGCCCAAGGGCGTCGATGTTCGCATGGGCGCCGCTGCCGCCGGCACTGAAGGAGATGGGCAGCCTCGAATTTTCCAAGCAGCTTCTGACCCATGCCGAGGTCGCGGTGGCGCCGGGCGTCGGCTATGGCGAGGAGGGCGAGGGCTATGTCCGCATCGCCATGGTCGAGAACGAGCAGCGGCTGCGGCAGGCGGCGCGCAACATCAAGCGCTACCTGTCGAGCATGGGGGTGAACGCCAGCGGCTCGAAATGGGCGTGAGGGCCTGACGAGGCCCTGCCGCTCACTGCCGGCGGGTCTGTGCTCCCGAAAGATCAGCGGGCGTGTTGATATTGGCGGGGGGATGGGCCAGCGCGATCGCGCGCGCATTCACCGCCGCGGCGAAGGCGAGCAGCGAATGGCGCCCGGTCCCGGTGAGGATCGCTTCGAGCGCCGGCAGCGTCGCGGTCGGCCACAGGCCGATCACCGGCTGGCTGACGACATAGGCGGGGACGGGCTTCGGAAGATGGGCGCCCAGCAGGTCGGGAAGGTTGTCAGGCAGCCCGGCGCTATCGACGCCGAGCGAAAGCACGCAAGCGTAATCCTCGTCACGCGCCAGATGAAGCGCGGCGGCAAGCCCGGCGAGCGGTCCCATGCCGGGGCCGGGCCAGTCGGGGATGGTCGGCGCCGGCGCGGTTTCGCGGCCCGCGACCACGACATATTCGCACCAGCCCGATAGCGCATCGACCGCATGCGCGAGCAGCGTGCGTCCATCGAGTTCGGCAAGCGCCTTGTCGCTGCCGAAGCGGCTCGATCTGCCGCCGGCAAGCACCACGCCCAGAAGCATCAGAACACCACCACGCTGCGGATGCTTGTCCCCGCGTGCATCAGATCGAAGCCCTTGTTGATCTCATCGAGGCTCAGGACATGGGTGATCATCGGGTCGATGGCGATCTTGCCATTCATGTACCAGTCGACGATCTTGGGCACATCGGTGCGGCCGCGCGCACCGCCGAAGGCGCTGCCTTTCCACACCCGGCCGGTGACGAGCTGGAACGGACGGGTGACGATCTCCTTGCCCGCCTCGGCAACGCCGATCACGGTCGAGACGCCCCAGCCGCGGTGACAGCATTCGAGCGCCTGGCGCATCACCTCGGTGTTGCCGGTGCAGTCGAAGCTGTAATCGGCGCCGCCGTCGGTCAGGGCGACGAGATCGGCGACGACGTCCGCGCCCGACTTGCCCTTCGGGTTGTAGAAGGCGGTCATGCCGAACTGGCGGCCCCAATCCGCCTTGGTGTCGTTGATGTCGACGCCGATGATGCGGTCGGCGCCGACCATGCGCGCGCCCTGGATGACATTGAGCCCGATGCCGCCGAGCCCGAACACCACCACATTGCTGCCAGGGGTCACCTTGGCGGTGTTGACTACCGCGCCGACCCCGGTGGTGACGCCGCAGCCGATATAGCAGCTCTTGTCGAAGGGCGCGTCCTCGCGGATTTTGGCGACCGCGATCTCGGGCAGCACGGTGAAGTTCGAGAAGGTCGAACAGCCCATGTAGTGGAAGATCGTCCGCCCCTTGTAGGAAAAGCGGCTGGTGCCGTCGGGCATCAGCCCCTGGCCTTGCGTCGCGCGGATCGCGGTGCACAG
>JAGWPW010000067.1 GCA_028870315.1 Sphingomonadales bacterium
CGGCCCGAAGATCGACAAGCTCGCGCTCGAACGCAATGCGCGGCTGCTCGAAACCGTGCTCGACGATTTCAACGTCAAGGGCGAGATCACCGCGGTGCGCACCGGCCCGGTGGTGACGATGTACGAACTCGAACCCGCGCCCGGCATCAAGGCAAGCCGGGTGATCGGCCTTGCCGACGACATCGCCCGCAACATGAGCGCGATCTCGGCGCGCGTCTCGGCGATCCCCGGGCGCACGGTGATGGGCATTGAACTGCCCAACGCCGACCGCAAGACGGTGAGCTTCAAGGAACTGATCGCCTGCGAGACCTTCGCGCGCTCGAAGGCGCTGCTCCCCATCATCCTGGGCAAGACCATCGCCGGCGAGCCGGTGGTCGCCGATCTTGCCGCAATGCCGCACCTCCTTGTCGCCGGCACCACCGGCTCGGGCAAGTCGGTGGGCCTGAACGCGATCCTGCTTTCGCTGCTCTACCGGATGACCCCGGCCGAATGCCGGCTGATTCTCGTCGATCCCAAGGTGCTCGAACTCAAGAGCTACGACGACATCCCGCATCTCCTCTCGCCGGTCGTCACCGAGCCCGCCAAGGCGGTGCGCGCGCTCAAATGGGCGGTCGAGGAGATGGAGCGGCGCTACCGGATGATGTCCTCGGTCGCGGTCCGCAACATCACCGGCTTCAACGACAAGGTGAAGAACGCCGCCGCCCGGGGCAAGCCGCTCGGCCGCCGCGTCCAGATCGGCTTCGACCCCGAGACCGGCGCCGAACTGTTCGAGGACGAGCAGCTCGATTACCAGCCGCTGCCGCTGATCGTCGTCATCGTCGATGAACTTGCCGATCTCATGGTGACCGTCGGCAAGGAGATCGAGGTGCTGATCCAGCGGCTGGCGCAGAAAAGCCGCGCCGCCGGCATCCACCTCATCATGGCGACCCAGCGCCCGTCGGTCGATGTCATCACCGGGGTCATCAAGGCCAATCTGCCGACGCGGATCAGCTTTGCCGTCACCAGCCGCATCGACAGCCGCACCATCCTTGGCGAACAGGGCGCCGAACAGCTGCTCGGCAAGGGCGACATGCTCTACAAGCCCAACAGCGGCGCCATCGCGCGCGTCCACGGCCCCTTCGTCTCGGACGAGGAGGTCGAACAGGTCGCCGACCACTGGCGCCGCCAGGGCAGCCCCGACTACGTCGATTCGGTCACCGAGGAGCCCGAGGACAGCGCCTTCTCCTTCGACGATCTCGACAGCGCCTCGGACAGCCCCGAGGACCGCAAATACCGCCAGGCCTGCCAGATCGTCTTCGAAAGCCAGAAGGCCTCGACCAGCTGGCTGCAACGCCAGATGACCGTGGGCTACAACACCGCCGCGAAATGGATCGAGCGGATGGAGGCGGACGGCTTCGTCGGCCCGGCGAACCATGTCGGACGGCGCGAGATCTATCGCGACAAGGATGGCAATCCCTTGTGATGCGGATTTGCGGTTGAAGGAAAGGACATTGCCGGCGCTGCGCGAAACTGGAGGGAATCGCAGCTTTCGCCGCAATATCGACTTGCCCTGACTGCGGCCAATCGCGGTTTTCGCATCGCCCCGGGCGGCGCGATGGTGCGGCAGGCGGCGGCCGGCGCCTCCGTCAGCGCAGCAGCATCAGCGCATCGAGTGCGACGGCGCCTTCGCCCGGTGCATGGACGATGACCGGATTGAGGTCGATTTCGGCCAGCCGCGGTTCGGCGATGAGCAGCGCGGCGAGCCTGCGGATCAGCGCGGCGAGCGCCGCCAGATTGCGCCGCGGCGCGCCGCGCCAGCCGGTCAGCAGCGGGGCCTGCTTCAGCGCCAGCAATTGCGAAACAATCGCCGCTTCCGAAAGCTCGGGGGTGAGCAGGCAGACATCGGCGAGGATTTCGGCGGTGACGCCGCCGAAGCCCGCCAGCACCACCGGGCCCCATTCGGGATCGTTGCGCGCGCCGACGATCATCTCGACCCCGCGCGCGGCCATCTTCTCGACCAGCACGCCATCGAGCGCGATCGCCGCGTCATGAGCTGCGACATCGGCGTGTATCCGTGCCCAGCCGGCGCGCACCGCGGCGGCATCGGCAAGATCGAGGATCACCCCGCCGGCATCGCTTTTATGCGACAGGGCGGCGGCCTGCGCCTTCATCGCGACCGGAAAGCCCAGCGCTTCGGCCGCCGCGACCGCTTCCTGCGCGCTTGTGGCAAAACGGCCGGCGGGAAAGGAAAAGCCGAGCGGCGCGAGCAGGGCCTTGGCGCGATATTCGGGCACCACGCCCACGGCATCGGCAAGGCCCGGGATGGGGAGCGGCGCGGGCGTGGCATCGTCGGGCGGCTCCACCGCCGCCTGCGCCAGCCGGGCAAGCGCGGTGAAGGCGCGCTCGCTGGTCGGGAACCAGGGCACGCCGCGTTCGCGCAGCGCGGCGATATGCGCTTGCGGCATGTCGGCGCCCTCGTCGAGCCCGGCGAAGATTACCGGCGTCATCGCACCGCCGGCGTCGAGCGCGGCGAGGATCGCGGGCAGTTTGATCGCCGCCGTGACCGGATCGGACTGGATGATCCCGGCAACGATCGCGCCAACGCGCGCATCACCCAGCAGCGCGCCCAGGACATGCGTATAGATCGCCGGCTGCGACAGCCCCTGCGCGGTGATGTCGAGCGGGTTGGAAACGGGAACGAAGCCCGGCAGCGCCGCACGCAATTCGGGCGAATCGTCCTCGGCGAGCGACACCATGGGCAGGCCCAGTTCCTCGGCGAGATCGAGCGTCAGCGCCTTGAACGCCCCCGATTCGCCAAGCACCGCAACGCCGCCCCGGGCGAGCGGCGGGCAGCGCAGCAGGATTTCGGTGATGTCGCCCAGTTCCTGGAGTTTCTCGGCGAAGATCACGCCTTCGCGCGCGAGCTTGGCGCGCATCAGCCGGTAATCGCCGGCCATCGCCCCGGTATGCGTCGCCGCGGACGCCCGGGCGCCGGCGGATTTGCCCGGGTGGAGCAGCACGATCGGCTTGCCGGCTGCGCGCGCGCGGCGTGCCGCCGCGATGAAGCGCGCGGGCTTGCGGAATTGCTCGACGATCATCGCAATGACCCGCGTCGCCGGCTCATCGACCAGCCAGTTCACGTAATCCTCGACCCCGCTCGCCGCCTCATTGCCGGTCGAGACCGAGAAGCTCACCGCGAGATCGCGCGCAAGCAGCGTGGTGCACAGCACCGCCGCCATCGCGCCCGATTGCGAGACCACCCCCACCGCGCGCCGGCCCGCGGGCGGAACGACCGTGGTCTCGACGAAGGTCAGCGGCACGCCATCGACGTGATTGACCATGCCGAGGCAGTTCGGGCCTTCGATCACCATGCCCGAGGCCTGGGCGATCCGCGCCAGTTCCTGCTGGTCGGCAAGCCCCGCCGGGCCATCCTCGGCAAAACCGGACGAAAAGATGATCGCCGCCCCCGTCTTGCGCCGGGCGAGCCCGCGCACCGCCGCCATCACGCCGGCGCGCGGGATGGCGAGAACCGCGACATCGACGCCGTCGGGCAGCGCCTCGACCGAAGCCAGGCAGCCGCGCCCGCCGAGCGATGCGCGGTTGGGATTGATCGGATGGATCGCGCCGGCAAAACCCGCGCGATCGAGATTGGCGATCAGCGTCGCGCCCAGCGCGCCATGCTTGTCGCTTGCCCCGACCACCGCCACCGAACGCGGCCGCAACAGCCGCGCGATCGCGCAGGCGTCAAGCGTCATCGCGCTTTTCCGCCCCGGCCTCGCGGTCGATCCGGCCGGTATCGAACGCGCCAAGCCCCGGCTTGAAACTTTTCTCGTCGAGGAACTGGCGCGTCGCCTCCTTGCGTGCCGCGACCCCTCCGAAGCTGTGCAGCGCCTCCTGCGCGCGGATCAGATAATCCTCGGCATTGTCGTATGTCATCTCGACCATGCGGCGCACCGCCCATTTGGTCGCGCGCAGCGCCGCGCCGTCCTTCTTCATCAGCGCATCGGCAATCTCGCGCACGCGTGCCTCGAGCCGCCCGGCGGGAACCGCCTCGGTGACGAGCCCCTGCGCCGCGGCCTCCCTGCCGGACAGATTCTCGCCCATCATCGCGTGATACATCGCCTTGCGGAAGGGCATGAGGTCGGCAACGACCTTGCTCGCGCCGCCACCCGGGAGGATGCCCCAGTTGATCTCGGAGAGGCCGAATTGCGCCTCCTCGGCGGCGATCGCGATATCGCAGGCGTTGAGCGGGCCATAGCCGCCGCCGAAGCACCAGCCGTTGACCATGGCGATCGTCGGCTTCTCGTACCAGCGCAGCCGCGCCCACCAGCCATAGGCCTCGCGCTGGCTGCGCCGGATCGCATGCAGCCCCTCGGCCTCGACCTCGCGGAAATATTCCTTGAGGTCCATGCCCGCCGACCAGGCCTCGCCCTCGCCGGCAAGCACCAGCACCTTCACGTCGTCGCGAAACTCGATCTCCTCGAGCACCGCCTTCATCCGCCGGTTGAGCTTCGGGCTCATGCAATTGCGCTTTTCGGGGCGGTTGAACCGCACCCAGGCGATCCCGCCCGCGATGGTGCAGGACACGGTGTCGGCCTCGGCGCGATCGGACATGGTGGACTCTCCGCTTGCCAGCTTGTAATGCTATGGATAATAGCAACATGATTGCTATCGTCAATAGCGAAAGATGCAATTTGGACAATCCCCTGTCCGCGCTTCCCGGTTACACGCTGCGCCGCGCGGCGCATGCGATGATGGCCGAGCTTGGCCTGCGGCTGGCGCCGCTCGGACTGCGCGTGGCGGATGCCTCGGTGCTGCTGCTGATCGAGGGGCGTGCCGACATGACCTCGGCCGAAATCGGCCGCATTCTCGATATCCAGCGGGCCAATATGGTGCCGCTGCTCGCCCGTCTCGAAGCCGCCGGACTGATCGAACGCAGGGCGCTGAACCGCAAGTCGCAGGCGATCGTGCTCGCGGCCGCCGGCAAGGCCGCGCAGGACAGGCTGCATCGGGTGATCGCGCAATTCGAGGCGGACCTGCTCGCCCGGATCGCGCCGGAGCATCGCGCCCATCTGGTTCCCGCGCTCAACGCCTTGTGGACGCCATGACGCGGGATGAACGCGAGGAGGCCGGCATGGCGCCGCAGCTTGAATTCGTCTGCACGCTGGTGGTCAAGCTCGGGCCGGCGCATGAACTGGGAGCATGCGCCAGCGGCACGCGGCGTATCATTCCCATCGTCGGGGGCAGCGCATCCGGGCCGCGGTTGCAGGGCCGGGTTCTTGGCATTGGCGCCGACTGGCAAACGGTCGATAGTCAAGGCGTTGCGCGGCTCGATGCGCGCTACGCGATCGAAACCGACGATGGCGCGATCATCGAGGTCCAGAGCCAGGGGATGCGGCACATGGCGCCCGAGGTTGCCCGGCGCTTCGATCGCGCAGAGCCGGTCGCGCCCGCCGAATATTACATGCGCACCGCGATCCGCTTCGACACCGGCCATGCCGGATATGCCTGGATGGCGAAGTCGCTGTTCATCGCGATCGGCGGCAAGGCCGGCGCCACGGTGACGCTGGCGGTGCATCGCGTCGGTTGACGCCGTCTTTCGCGGGCTCTGAGTCTTTATTCATTTTGTATTTTCATGATTCGTCGAAATAAAATTCGATCGAGTTTGCCGCAGTAATATTATGTCTCGCTGGTCGAAATGCTCTTTTTGTCCAGTGCTCCTATCGCAGGGAATGCGCCAAGCGCGCCGATCGCCATGATCGGCCCGGTGACCGCGCCGCCGCGTCGCACATTGCGATCTCGCTTTGGGCCGTTCTTCCTGTCAGCGCATTTGCGCGTCAGTCGCGCGGCCGCGACGGTGGGGCAATCGCCATGTCGGTTTCGTTGAACAGCGCGAGGTCGGCGTAATGCGGCCAGGCTGCGGCATGGCTGGGCTCGCCGAGCACCGCGAGCCGCGGCGATGCCGGATCGAAGCGCGGCCATCTCCCCAGTCGCGGGCTCGCCGGGCTGCCGGTGCGCGCGAAGGCGAGCAGCGCATCCGACATCTCCCGCTCGAGGTCCGCATCGGCGGGTTGCCAGTCGCGCGTGCGACGAAACAGGTTGAAGGCGGCGCGGGTGCGCAACCAATAGGGCACGTCGCCCGCGTGATAGGCGCCGGCGGTCGCCGGATCGTGATCGGAAAAGACGATTCCCGGCGCGTAGGGCTGCCGGCGCGTGAACAGACAGGCGTAAACCGGCGCGCGCCCGAAGCGGTATTGCGCGCTCGCCCACAGCGCCATCTGCCGCCCCACCGTTGCGTCGCGGGCAATATCGGCGGCGGCGCGCGCGGGATCGGCGTTCCGATAGGCGGCAAGGATCGCCGCCTCCCGGTCCGGGAAGCGCGCCGCGACCGCGCTTGCCAGATCATTGGCACTGTTCACCTGTGGCAGCGGGCGAAAGCTCTCGTCGCGGGTGAACCCGATCAGGATCGGCACATCGTTCTGGCGCCCTGCGGCGAAAACGTCTTCGGGCCGGCCGGTGACGACATGGCGGTCGAGCACGACCGGTGCGCGCGGGCTCGATGCGCCGATAATGCGGTCGCCGGGCAGGGCGCGCAATTCGGCGAGCGAGGCGGCGCCAAGCGCCCGCTGCAACGCCAGCCCCTGCGCTTCACCCCCGGCAAGCGGCACCGGCCCAAGCATGCCGCCGAAGGGGCTTCCGCTCATCGCGACAGCGCGCGCGAACAGACCTTTGGCAAGCGGGCTGGCCTGCAACAGTGCAACCGAGATCGCCCCCGCCGATTGGCCGGCGATCGTCACATTGGCGCGATCGCCGCCGAAGCGGGCGATGTTGCGCCTCACCCAGGCGAGCGCGGCGATCTGGTCCATCAGCCCGTAATCGCCCGACCCGCCATAGCCCGATTCGCGGCTCAGTTCGGGATGCGCAAGGAATCCAAGCGCGCCAAGCCGATAGGCGATATTGACGCGGATCACCCCGGCGCGCGCCAGCGCTTCGCCCGAATAATTCACCATGCTCGCCGATCCGATGGCGAAGCCGCCGCCATAGATCCAGACGATCACCGGCAGATGGGCGCCCGCACGGCGCGGCGGCGCCCAGATGTTCAGATAGAGGCAGTCCTCGCTGGTCGCCTCATTGCCGAAATAGTGGTTCTGCAGCGCGCCGCGCAGCGGTTGCAGGCACTCCGGTGCGACGCGATCGGCATGAAACACGCCGCGCCAAGGCACCACCGGCTGCGGCGGCCGCCACCGCAAGGCGCGCAGGGGCGGCGCGGCGAACGGCACGCCAAGCCAGGCGCGCACGCCCGAATTGAGAGTGATACCCAGGATGCGGCCGCCATCGACGGTGACCGGTTGCGCGATGGCCGGAAAAGAAATAATAAATGAAAAGAAAAATACAAGATTACGCGACCATTGACTCCAATTTATGGCGCATTTTGACAGCGCAGATTGGGGAACCTTGGCATGAAGTTGCCAGCCGTTCGTGTGCGAAAATTCGCGCATTATTTTTTCAGTTCTTCATGAAAGAAATCAAACGTCGCATTCACCGCCAGCAACGATGCCGCGCGCGTCGCCTGCGGGGTCTTGCCGACGAAGCTGTGATCGACGCCGGGGATATAGATCGCGCGCACCCGGTCGCCCGCCACCTTCAATGCGGCTTGGGCGGCATGCGACTGGGCAGCGGGGACGGTGTGGTCGTCCTCGCCATGGATCAGCAGGAAGGCCGGCGCGTCAGGGCCGATGTAGCTTGCGGGGCTGACCGCGGCGATCCTGTCGTCGGGGCACGCGTCCGCGCAGCCCAGCAGCTTGCGACCGGCCTCATTGCCCGCGTCGGTCGCTGCCATGCCCTTGAAATCGAACACCCCGTACCAGATCGCCGCCGCCCTGGCGCAGGGGTCGTGCGCGGCGGCGGGGTCGAGCGCGGTGTTGCGGCAGGTCAGCGCGGCGAGCGCGGCGAGATGGCCGCCCGCCGAGCCGCCCCACAGTGCGATCCGCGACGGATCGAGACGATAGCGCGCCGCATGCGCGACAAGGAAGCGCAGCGCGGCGTGGACGTCCTGGAGTTGCGCGGGGAAACGCGCCTCGCCCGAAAGCCGGTATTCAAGGCTGGCAACGGTGAAGCCTTCGGCGGCGAGCGCGGCGAGCACGTCCGGAAAATCGGCGAAGGCACCCGAGTGGCGGGTGTGACCGGCGATCCAGCCGCCGCCGTGGATGTAGAGGACCAGCGGATGCGGCCCCGGGGTGGCGGGGCGATAGATGTCGAGGATCTGCGGGCGATAGCCGGGAAGCTGCTGATAAACCACGTCGCGCCAGGCTTCGACGCCATGCGCGAAATGGACCGGCGGATTGGGCATGCGATCTTCGAGCACCGGGTGGTCGGCCACCGGAAAGACGCGCGCCGGCGTCGCGGAGGCGGGCAGCGCGATGGCGGCGAGCAGAATCGCAAGGGGGTGTTTCATGCCGGTTCCTTTCAATCGATGAGCACGGGCCGATGGCGCGCCTGCGCGGCAAGGCGGATCGGTGCATTTGTCGCGCCATAGGCCTGGTAGCCGCGGCGCTCGACCAGTTCGAAGAACACCCGCCTTGCGAAGGCGCGCGAATAGAACTGGAAATATTCGGCCTCGCCGTCGCGGTCATAGAGGATGTCGCGCGCGGCGAGCGCTTCGACCAGCGCGTCGTCGAGCCCCCAGCGCGCGGCGATATCGTCGTAATAATTGCGCGGAATTTCAAGCCTTGGCAGCCCCGCCGCGATCGCCGCATCGGCGGCGGCGAAGATATCGGGGCAGGCGAAGGCGATATGCTGGACCCCGGCGCCGAAGTAATTCTGGATGAAACGCGAGGACAGCGATTGCCTCGCCAGAGAGCCGTTGAGCGTGAAGCGCAGCTTCTTGTCGCGCGTTTCGACCGCCTGGCTGTGCACCAGCCCCATCGGATCGGCGATGTCGAGTTGCGGCGTCTTCGCAAGGTCGAACAGCGCGACGTAATAGAGCAGCCAGCTCAGGAATTCCTCGAATTGCATGGTCTGGGCGATGTGATCGACCACGGTGAGCGCGCCGGGCGCGCTGTCCTCGATCGCCTGCGGGAACTCATGCGCCCACATCGCCGGCTCGCTCGCGGCATCGACCAGATAGAGCAGGCTGCCGCCGACGCCGGTCAGGCTCGGGATCGGCCATTCGTCGGCGGCGATCGCCTGGGTGAAGCGGGGAATCGCCAGCGCCTCGGCGCGCGCCAGCACCGCCGGCACATCCGCGACGGTGAGCCCGATCGCGCAGACCGAGGCGCCATGGACCACATCGAAGCTATGCGCGAGCCCCTCGGGTTCGCAATTGACGACGAGATTGATCGCCCCTTGCGTCCAGCGCGTCACATCCTTCGAACGGTGACGCGCGGTCGGCCGGAAGCCGAGCGGGCGGAGCATGGCGGCGAGCGCCTCGGCCTCGGCGGTGCTCGCGGCGAATTCGATGAAGGATACGCCCAGCGGCGCGATGCGCGCCGGCAGCACCGGCGTCGAGGAGGCGCCCTCGACGATCCCCGATTCGAGCAGGCGCAGCGCGCGATAGCCGTCGCGCGCGACCGCCGCCGCCGAGCCGGCGCGAAACCGGTCATTGAAGATTTCAAGGCTCCAGTAGCCTGTGTAGCCGATGCGGCGGATCGCCTCGGCCCAGGCGTCGAGCGGGAAATCGCCCTGTCCGGGCATGCAGCGGAAATGCCGGCTCCAGCCCAGGTAATCCATGTCGAGTTGCGGCGCGTCGCAGACCTGGACGAGGAACAGCTTGTCGGGCCGGATGTCGCCGATGCTGCCCGCCGGAATGCGGCGCGCGAGCGAGTGGAACGAATCGAGCACCAGCCCCAGCGCGTCGTGATCGACATCGCGCACCAGCGCCCAGGCGTCGCGATGGTCGTTGACATGCCGGCCCCAGGCAAGCGCCTCGTAGCCGATGCGCAGGCCCCGGCGGCCGGCGCGATCGGCCGCTTCGGCAAGATCGGCAAGGATTCGCGCGCGATCGCCGTCTGCCTGCGGCGCACAACTCGAACACAGCAGCAACAGGTCGGTGCCAAGCTCGCCCATCACGTCGAATTTGCGTTCGAGCCGGTCGAACGCCCGGCCGCGCGCCGGCGCGGGCAGGCCTTCAAGATCGCGGAACGGCTGGAACATGGTGCAGGCAAGACCGAGATCGCGCATCAGCGTGGCGACCTCGCGCGCGCCAAGATGCGTTGTCAGCAGATCGTTCTCGAAAATCTCGGCACCGCAAAAGCCCGAAGCGGCAATCGCCGCCAGTTTCGCATCAAGCGTGCCGCTGATCGAGACGGTGGCGATCGAGGTCAGCACATCCTGCTCCATGCCGGCGAGACGCTTTGGCGCTGCCCTGGTTAGCAGCGAGGACGGATTGACAAAAGCAAAAAATGCAGGAACTAGTCCGTGACATGAATTTCGCCACCCGACCCTCGGTGTTTTCCCGCCCGGCGCCCGGCGGGCTTGCCGTTCGGATGCGAACCGGCGATGAGACCGGCGAAACCATCGGAGGTGCCCGCTTGAAGCCGCCCAGCAAGCCGCCCCGTCGTTCGCATGCCGACGCGCGCGAGCAGGCGATCGCCCAGATCATCGACATCGCCACTCAGGAATTCGTCGAGAAAGGCCTTGCCGGCGCGCGCATCGACGAGATCGCCGGGCGCTCGACAAAGCGGAAGATCTATTATTATTTCGAGGGCAAGGACGAACTCTACCGCGCGGTGCTGGCGCGCGCCTACGCCCGGGTGCGCGAAAGCGAGGCGGGGGTC
>JAGWPW010000068.1 GCA_028870315.1 Sphingomonadales bacterium
CCGCAGAACCGCCGGGTGGAAATCACCTACGGTCCGGGTTCGGGCAACTAAACCGGGATAGCCATCGATACCCAAAGGGAGGGCCGGAGCGATCCGGCCCTCTTTTTTGTGCGCAGCAGTCGATGCGCAGCGGGGGATCGCGTCAGGAAGTGGCCGCGGCCTTTACGACGCCATGCGCCCGAAGCCTCGGGGGCGCGTGGCGGCTACATCGCGATCGGAAACAGCTTCGAGCAGAAGGCGCAATCGACGCGGATCAACCCGTCCTCGTCGCGCATCGCGGCAAGCTCCGCCTCGGCAAAGCGAGCCAGCACCGTCTGGTAATGGGCGACGCTGCAACGGCAGCCGCGGCTGAGCCCGGTGCCCTTGGCAACGCGCACCTCTTCCTCGTGGAACAGCCGCCAGACCAGCGTTTCGAGCGGCAGCGCCGGGTCTGAAAGCTCGTCGCCGCGGGTGCTGCCGGCGAGCGCGGCGACATGCTCCCAGTCGGGATGCTGGAGGTCGACGTGCAACCTCGCCCGCCCGTCCTCGCCCTCGGGAAGGTGCTGGACAAGGAGGCCGCCGGCGATCGTCCCGTCGGCGCCGGTCTCGATCCCGACGCGAATCAGCGTCGGCACCTGCTCGGACTGGGCGAAATAATGCTCGGCGGCGGCGGCAAGCGATGCGCCGGTCAGCGGCACGATCCCCTGATAGCGCTGGCCGGTGGCGCCGATATCGAAGGTGATCGCCAGATAGCCGCTGCCGAACAGCGCTTCGAGCGAGGGCGCCTCGCCAAGCGCGGCAAGCCTTTCGGCATCGTGGCGAACATAGCCGCGCAATTCGCCCGCGCGGTAATCGCAAACAAGGAGATCGACCGCGCCGCCCTCGGTCTGCGCCTGCATCGTCATCTGGTCGCCGGCGTGTTTGAGCAAGGCGCCGATCAGCGCGGCAAGCACCAGCGCCTCGGACAGAAGATCGCGGATCTGCGGCGGATAATCATGCGCCGCCAGCACCGCATCGAGCACCGGGCCGAGGCGCAGCACCCGTCCGCGCGCGTTGCGCGCCGGGATCGTGAAGGACAGGATGCGATCGAGCCCGGTCTCGCCGCCGAGATCCTGAAAAGCGACGTTCACAGCTGGCCGAACACCCAGCGCAGGATCGATTTCTGGGCATGGATACGGTTTTCGGCCTCGTCCCACACCACCGAATGCGCCCCATCGATCACCGCATCGGTGACTTCCTCGCCGCGGTGGGCGGGAAGGCAGTGGAGGAACAAGGCCCCCGGCGCCGCGGCGGCCATCATCGCCTCATCGACCCGATAGGGCTGCATGGCGGCGAGCTTGGCAGCGCTGTCGGGTTGGCCCATCGACACCCAGCAATCGGTGACCACCGCCTGCGCGTCCTTCACCGCGTCGCGCGGGTCGGCGGTGAAACGGATCGTGCCCCCCGCCTGTCGGGCGCGTTCGACATAGCCGTCATCGGGAGCAAAGCCCGCCGGGCTGCCGACCGTGATCGAAAACCGCATCAGCCCCGCCGCCTCGATCAGCGAATGGAGGACATTGTTGCCATCCCCCAGCCAGCCGAGCTTCAACCCGGGCAGCGGCAGCCCGCGTTCGACCAGGGTGAGGAGATCGGCGACGATCTGGCAGGGATGCGAACGGTCGGTGAGCCCGTTGATCACCGGCACGCTCGCATGGGTGGCAAGCGCCTCGATCTTGGCGTGATCGTCGGTGCGGATCATGATCGCATCGACCATGCGGCTGAGCACCCGCGCGGTGTCGGCGATCGATTCGCCGCGGCCGAGCTGCATCGCCCCCGCCTCCATGACGATCGCGCTGCCGCCGAGCTGGCGCATCGCCATGTCGAAGGACACGCGGGTGCGGGTCGAATTCTTCTCGAAGATCATCGCCAGCACGCGCCCGGCGAGCGGGGCATCGGCATCGGGCCGCCCCTTCGCCCAGCCGGCGCGCGCCGGCTTGCGCCGCAGCGCATCGTCGATCATCGCGGCGAGCGCCGGGCCGCCGGCGTCCGACAGATCGAGGAAATGCCGGGTCATGGCGCCACCGCCCGCGGCTGCCACGCCGCCGCCCCCGCCGACAGCCGCGCCAGGAATTCATCGATGTGCGAATCATCGATCACCAGCGGCGGGACGATCCGCATGGTGTTGTCGCCGCCCGACACGGTGAGCAGCTGATGCTCGTCGCGCAGATAGCCCACGAAGCTGCGCGCCTCGGGCTTGAGCTTCATGCCGAGCAGCAGCCCGCGCCCGCGCACGTCGACGAAGATTTCCGGGTAATTGCCGATGAACTGTTCGAGCTGCCCGCGCAGCCGCTCGCTGCGGGCACGCACGCTGGCGAGGAATTCCTCGTTGGCGACGATATCGAGCACCGCCTCGCCCGCCGCCATCGCCAGCGGGTTGCCGCCATAGGTCGAGCCATGCGTGCCCGGGCCCATGCCCCGCGCCGCCTTTTCGGTCGCAAGGCAGGCGCCAAGCGGAAAGCCGCCGCCGATCCCCTTGGCGGTGGCGAGGATATCGGGGGTGATGCCGTATTGCTCATAGGCATAGAAGGTGCCGCTGCGCGCGACGCCGCATTGCACCTCGTCTAGCAGCAGCAGCAGGTCGTGCTGGTCGGCCAGCCGGCGCAGCCCCCGGAGGAAGGCCTGCGATGCGGGGCGGATGCCGCCCTCGCCCTGGATCGGCTCGACGAGGAATCCGGCGGTGTTGGGGCCGATCGCCGCCTCGGCGCCGGCGAGATCGTCAAACTCGACATATCTGAAGCCGGGCAGCAGCGGGCGGAAGCCCTTGTGCATCTTCTCCTGGTTCGAGGCGCTGATCGTCGCCATCGTCCGGCCGTGGAAGGCGTTGGAAAAGGTGATCAGCTCATGGCGGTGATCGGCGCCGGCATGGCTGTGATAGGCGCGCGCGGTCTTGATCGCGCATTCCACCGCCTCGGCGCCCGAATTGGTGAAGAACACCGTATCGGCGAAGGTCAGATCGACCAGCCGTTGCGCCAGATGCTCACCCTGCGGGCTGCCGTAAAGGTTGGAGACATGCATCAGCGTGGCCGCCTGGCGCTGGATCGCGCCGATCAGATGCGGATGCGAATGCCCCAGGATATTGACCGCGATCCCCGCCGCGAAGTCGAGATAACGGCGGCCGTCTTCGCCGATGAGATGGCAGTGCTCTCCGCGCACCGGCCGGAACGGCGAACGCGGATAGACGGGCATCAGCGGGGTGATCGACATGGAAACCTCATTTTCATGCGCACGGACGGCCGAAACGACAAATGGCGGCTCCCCGGCCGGAACTGCCGGGGAGCCGCCATATCGCATATTATGACATCGCCTCGCTCCTCGCGGAGTTCAGCGCCGGGAATCAACCCTGATGCGGAACCAGGTTGACCGCCGAATATTTGCCTCGTCGATCAACCTCGATATCGAATGCAAGCCGGTCGCCCTCCTGCAATTCGCGCATGCCCGAACGCTCGACCGCGCTGATATGCACGAAGGCATCGGGTTGCCCGTCATCGCGGGTGATGAAGCCGAAGCCTTTCATCGCGTTGAAGAATTTGACCGTGCCCGTGGCGCGTTCGCCGGTCAGCTCGCGCTGCGGCTTATCCTCGCGCCGGGCAACCGGGATGACATCGCCGACCGGCGCGAGATCGCTCGCCGAAATCTTGCCACCGCGATCGACCAGCGTGAATTCAAGCTGCTGACCCTCGGCAAGCCCGGCAAGCCCGGCGCGTTCGACCGCGCTGATGTGTACGAACACATCCTCGCCGCCATCCTCGCGCTGGATGAAGCCGAAGCCCTTCTGGCCGTTGAAGAATTTGACGACGCCCTTGCCCTGGCCTACTACCTGCGCCGGCATGCCGCCGCCACGCGGGCCACCGAAGCCGCCAGCGCCACCGCCTGGACGGGGACCGCCGAAGCCGCCACCACCACCGCCAGCACCGCCGCCGAAGCGCCCGCCACCACCGCCACCGGCGAAACGATCGCCGCCGCCGCCACCGCTGGCGGCGCCCATGAACGGGTCGAAATTATCCTCGCCGAACCCGTCGCGCTTGTCTCGGCCCCTGCCGCGACGCCCTCTATCGAAACCCATAAACCCGAACGTACCTTCGCTTCGCCCCGATCGAAATTCGCCCGGCACCAAGGACGATTCGTGCCGCACGACCGGGATGGCTGACGTGCTTGCGCCCGACGCCATCCCTTTGCAAGCCTCGCCATATTAGAAATGCGCCGAAAAAGCGAACAGATTCGGAAGTCAACCGAAAATGCGCCGCCGCCCGCCCTGGCAGCGCGCGCGCGCCGCTTGTCCCGCTTGTCAGCGCCCGGCGGGCTTGGCACACGAACCCTTCGCTGCAAACCCTTTCCACCGGAGATCGCGCCATGTTCCACAAGCTTTCCGACCGGGTGCTGGCCAGCGCGCAGATCACTTGCGAGGATGTTGCGCGGGCCGCCGCCGCCGGGGTGACGATGATCGTCAACAACCGCCCCGAGGGCGAGGCCGAGGACCAGACCGCTGGCGCGGCGATCGCCGCGGCGGCCGAGGCGCGGGGCATCGCTTACCGCGCGATTCCCGTCACCCACGCCGGCTTCAGCGAAGCGCAGGTGCGCGCCATGGCCGAGGCGCTCGCCGCCGCCAGCGGCCCGGTGCTCGCCTATTGCCGCTCGGGCACCCGTTCGACGCTGCTCTGGGCGCTCGCCGAAGCGAGCGGCGGCGCCGAACCCGCGCTGCTATCGCAGCAGGCGGCGGCAGCGGGCTATGACACCTCGGGCATCGCCGGGCTGCTCGACATGCTCGCCGCCCGGGCGCGGCAAGGCTGAGCTTGGCGAGCGCGCGAGCCGGAACTCTCCGGTCGGACTCTCGCCGGCAGCGTCTTCCAGACAGAAAAAGGCCGGAGCGCTTGGCTCCGGCCGAGGTGCGTTCGCAGGAGGAACGTCGGATGGCGGGGTCGGGGGAGGAGAGGAGCGAGAAACCCCGGCCCCGCCAAGCTTGAGAAATTCGAGAAGCTTGAGGTCAGGGGCGGCGCGACCCCGGAGAGCCGCGCCGCCCGCGATGCTCAGTAGTTGTAGGCGCGTTCGCCGTGCTCGGTGATGTCGAGGCCCTCGCGCTCGGCGTCTTCCGAAGGACGCAGGCCGATGGTCTTGTCGATCAGCACATAGAGGATCAGCGAAACGATACCCGACCACAGCAGCGTCATGCCAACGCCGGTCGCCTGGACCGTCATCTGATGCATGATGTCGTAGGGGTTGTGCGGATCGGTGCCCGCAACATAGGGGAACTTCGAATAATCGGTCGCGCCCTGGCCGCCGAAGATCGGTGCGGCAAGGATGCCGGTGCCGAGCGCACCGATGATCCCGCCGATGCAGTGGACGCCAAAGACGTCGAGCGCATCGTCGTAGCCGAACTTGTTCTTCACATTGGTGACGAAGAAGAAGCAGATCGGCGAGACCGCGAGACCGAGCACGATCGCCCCCATCGGGCCGACATAGCCCGAGGCCGGAGTGATCGCGACGAGACCGGCAACCGCACCCGAGGCCGCACCCAGCATCGAGGGCTTGCCGTGGACGAACTGGTCCATCAGCGCCCAGCTCACCGCCGCCGCCGCAGTGGCGAAATAGGTGTTGATGAAGGCGAGGCTGGCGCCGCTGGTGGCTTCGAGGTTGGAGCCGGCGTTGAAGCCGAACCAGCCCACCCACAGC
The DNA here is from genome assembly GCA_028870315.1 of Sphingomonadales bacterium. Classification (GTDB taxonomy): domain Bacteria; phylum Pseudomonadota; class Alphaproteobacteria; order Sphingomonadales; family Sphingomonadaceae; genus Novosphingobium. The sequence goes on from JAGWPW010000068.1 coordinate 5,686, forward strand.
AGCGAGGCGCCGATCATGGTCATGGTCAGCGAGTGCGGCGGCATCGGCTCCTTGCCGTAGCCGATACGCTTGCCGAGCACGAGGCAGCCGACCATGCCGGCGATACCGGCATTGATGTGGACGACGGTGCCACCGGCGAAGTCGAGCGCGCCCTTGTTGAACATGAAGCCGCCGTCGCCGTTGGGCGTCGCCGCCTGGCCGATCGTCGCATGGTAGAAGTCGGGGCCCGCCCAGTACCAGACCATGTGGGCGATCGGGTAATAGGCAAAGGTTGACCACAGCACCATGAACAGCATCAGCGGCCAGAACTTCACGCGATCGGCAAGGCTGCCGATGATCAGCGCCGCGGTGATGATCGCGAAGGTCGCCTGGAAGCAGATATACGTATATTCAGGGATATAGACGTTGTTGGAGAAGGTCGAGACCACCGTGGTGATATCGACGCCCTTCAGGAACGCCTTGTCGAAGCTGCCGAAGAACTGGTTGAGGAACGGCCCCCAATGGCCGCCGGTGAAGGCCATCGAATAGCCCCAGCCGGCCCAGGTCAGCGTGCAGATCGAGATGATCATGAACACCTGCATGAGCACCGCGAGCATGTTCTTGGTGCGCACGAGGCCGCCGTAGAACAGGGCGAGCGCCGGGACCGACATCATCAGCACCAGCGCGGTGGAGACGAGCATCCAGGAATTGTCGCCCTTGTTGACCATCGTCGCCTCGAAGGCGGTCTGCGCCGCCGAGGAAAGCTTCGAAAGGTCGATCGGTGGCGGCGCCACAGGCGGCGTCGGCGTGGCGGTGGCGGCGGTGGTGGCGACCGCGGTCGCCGCGCTGCTCGCGGCCGAGGCCGCGGCGGTGGCCGCCGAGGATGCCGCAGAGGCGGCATCCTGGGCAAAGGCGGCGGTGGCGGCGAAGAGCGAGGTGCCCAACGCGCCGGCGCCGCAAATCAGCTTGCGGATCATGGTGCTATCCCTTCCATGGCAGGCGCCGGTCACAGCGCGGTGTCCCCGGTTTCGCCGGTGCGGATGCGGGTGGCCGACGCGAGATCGAGCACGAAGATCTTGCCGTCTCCGATCGCGTCGGTGCTTGCGGTGTGCTGGATCGTCTCGATCACCCGCGGCGCGAGCGCGTCGCTGGCGGCGATCTCGATCTTCACCTTGGGCAGCATGTTGGTGGTATATTCGGCGCCGCGGTAAATCTCGGTCTGTCCCTTTTGCCGCCCGAACCCCTTGACTTCGGTCACGGTCATGCCGGCGACGCCAATGGCGCCGAGGGCTTCACGGACCTCGTCGAGCTTGAACGGCTTGATGATGGCGATGATGAATTTCATCGATGCCCCCTGATAGCCTGCCGGCCCAGCGCCGGCTGAGACTCGTAAAGCAAGGGGCGTGCCAATTTACCGATTGGTCATAATTCAGGCGTTTTTGACGACGGCGCCGGCGGCAGCGGCGCGGCGATCGCTCGAATCTTGCGCATCTGCACAAATTTTGTGCAGTGCCGCGCGGTCAATCCCCGGGACGAAGCGCCAGCCGCGCGAACACCGGCAGATGGTCCGATCCGCGCGCGGCGAGCAGGCTGCGATGGACACCCGCGTGCAGGATGCGCCATTCCGCCGAGGCGACGATGCGGTCGAGCTGGGCGATCGGCCGCGGCGCGGGATAGGAGCGGCCCGGCGCCAGCACATGCCAGCCGCCGCCGAATTCGCGCAGCGCGCCGGCGCGTGTCGCCCATTCGTTGAAATCACCCATCAGCACCGCGGGCGCTGCCTGCGGGCACCCGGCGAGATGGGCCAGCACCGCGCGCAGCTGGCGGCGCCGGCGCAGCCCCGAAAGATCGAGGTGCATGCCGACCACCCGCAGCCGCCGCCCGCGCACGCGCAGTTCGGCGGCGATCGCGCCGCGCGGTTCGATCGCCGGCAGCGGCACCGGCTCGGCCGAGACAACCTCGATGCCCTGCTTCACCAGCATGCTGTTGCCGTGCCAGCCGATGCCGTCCGCGGTCATCGCCAGCGGCACCAGATGCCAGGGGGTCTGCGCGGCGATGAGCCGCGGCGGCAGCACCGCCTCGCGCCGGCCGAAGCGGCGGTCGGTCTCCTGCAGCACGATTACATCGGCGTCGATCTCGCGCAGGATGGCAAGGATGCGATCGGGATCGCGGCGGCCGTCGAGCCCCACCGCCTTGTGGATGTTGTAGCTGGCGAAGGTGAGTTCCACGCGCCGGGCCTGCTCACGCGCTTGCCGCGTCCATGCCATCGGTCGCGCGCGCCGGAACCTTCGCCATCCAGAGCTCGCCGTCGCGGGCGACGAGGCCGCGCCGTTCGAGATCGATCAGATGCGCGAGCACCGAGCGGCCCGCCGCCGGCCACAGCGCCGTATCGACGCCCTTGTACATCCGCGGCACCAGCGCGGCGACCGGCTGCGGGCCGGCTTCGAGCAGGTTGCGGATCTGGCGCTCGCGCTGGCGGCGGTGGCCGATCAGCCCGCGGGTAAGCTGGCGGGGCCGCGTCACCTGCGGGCCATGCGCGGGGTAGTAGACCCGATCCGCGCGCGCATGCAGCTTTTCGAGGCTTTGCATATAGGCGGCCATGTCGCCATCGGGCGGCGCGACGACGGTGGTGGACCAGCCCATGACGTGATCGCCGGTGAACAGCGCGCCGCTTTCGGCCAGCGCATAGCACAGGTGGTTCGAAGTGTGCCCCGGGGTCGCAACCGCAGTCAGCGTCCAGTCCGGCCCGGACAGGCTTTCGCCATCGGCGAGGACGCGATCCGGCGCATAGGCGGGGTCGAAGGCGGCATCGGCGCGCGGCCCCGAATCGGACAGCATCAGCGGCGCGCAACCGATGACCGGCGCGCCGCTGTGCGCGGCGAGCGGCGCTGCGGCGGGCGAATGGTCGCGGTGGGTGTGGGTGCACACGATCGCCGCGACCTTCGCCCCGCCGAGCGCGGCTTCGAGCGCGGCGAGGTGCCGGGGCTCGTCCGGCCCCGGATCGATCACCGCGACCGCATTTCCGGCGCCGACGAGATAGGTCTGGGTGCCGGTGAAGGTGAAGGCAGACGGGTTGGGCGCGAGCACCCGGCGGACCAGCGGTTCGAGCGCTTCGGCGGTGCCGGTCGGCCAGGGGCGGGCGGGAAATTCCATCGCCTTGCTATGGGGGTTCGGGCGGGTGCTGTCGAGCCGCGCTCGACTTCGCGCCGGCATCACGGCAGACAGGGCGGCGGAGACGGGCATGCCGGATGCGCAGATTCTGGTTCTGGACGCGGGGACGACCTCGACCCGCGCGATGATGTTCACCGCCGATGGCCGGCTGCGGGCGATGGCGCAGCGCGCGATCACCCAGCATTACCCGCGCCCGGGCTGGGTCGAGCACGATCCGGAGGAATTATGGCAGACCGCGCTCGCGGTCCTGCGCGATGCGGTCGCCGCGACCGGCGGCGCGCAGGCCATTGCCGCGATCGGCATCGCCAACCAGCGCGAGACCGTGGTCGCCTGGGACCGGGGTAGCGGCGCACCGCTCGCCCGCGCGATCGTCTGGCAGGACCGGCGCACCGCCGATCATTGCGCGCAACTGCGCGCGGCCGGGCACGAGGCCGCGGTGCAGGCGGCGACCGGCCTTGTCCTCGATCCCTATTTCTCGGCAACCAAGATGCGCTGGCTGCTCGATCACGACGCGGCGGTCGCCGCGGCGGCGCGGGCCGGGCGGCTGGCGTTGGGCACGGTCGAAAGCTGGCTCGCCTTCCGCCTGACGGGCGCCGTGCTGAGCGATGCGGGCAACGCCAGCCGCACCAGCCTGCTGCCGCTGGCCGGCGCGGGCTGGGACGCGGGGTTGTGCGATCTGTTCGGGGTGCCGATGGCGGCGCTCGGCGAGGTCGTCGATTGCGCCGGGCCGCTGGCGATGGTGAAGCCGCAATGGCTGGGTGCGGCGGTGCCGCTCGCCGCGCTCGCCGGGGACCAGCAGGCCGCGACCATCGGCCAGGGCTGCCTTCGTCCCGGCGAGGTCAAGGCGACCTATGGCACCGGCGCCTTCGTGCTGGCGAACATGGGCGCAATGGTCCCGCATTCGGCGCATCGGCTGCTCGGCACGGTGCTTTATCAGCTTGGCGGGGAGCGACATTATGCGCTCGAAGGCTCGATCTTCGTCGCCGGCAGCCTGATGCAATGGCTGCGCGACGCGATGGGGCTGATCGCAGAGCCGTGCGAATCGGCACGGCTCGCCGCCAGCGTCGCCGACAGCGGCGGGGTGGTGATCGTCCCCGCGCTCTCGGGGCTTGGCGCACCGCATTGGCGGCCCGAGGCGCGTGCGGCGATCACCGGCATGAGCTTTGCCACCACCCGCGCGCATGTCGTGCGCGCCGCGCTCGAAGCGATGGCCTGCCAGACCTTCGACCTCGCCGAAGCCTTCGCCGGCGACGGTGCCGGCTGGACGGCGCTGCGGATCGACGGCGGGATGAGCGCCAACGACTGGATGGCGCAGGATCTGGCCGACATGCTCGCGGTCCCCGTCGAACGGCCCGATGGCATCGAGACCACGGCGCTGGGCGCGGCGATGCTCGCCGGGCTTGGCGCGGGACTGTTCGGATCGCTCGCCGAGGCGCATGCGGCGATGCGCGGCGATACGCGCCGGTTCACGCCGCGGCTCGCCGATGCCCACCGCATGGCGCGGCTCGCCCGCTGGCATCACGCGCTGGCGAATCTGTAAGGCGCGGTTCGGCTCCGCGCCGCAAGGTCAGACGCCGATTGCCCGGTCGGGCTCGCCGAGGCGTTGGCGCAGCCGCTCGATCGCGCCGGGGATCGCCGGCTGATGCGCCCGCCAGCCGCGATCAACGCGCAGCAGCCGCGCGTAAAAGCTTTCGGTGCGGGCGATCAGATCGCGGATTTCGGCGGGAAGCAGCGTGACCCGCCCGGGATCGGCGGCGGCCGCCTCGGTCGGCAGGCGGCCGTGGCGGCGCAGCTGGAATTCGGACAATTCCCCCGCAAGGAAGGCGCGATGGTTGAGGAGCCAGGCGATGGCATGCATCATCCGCGTCGTCGTGCGCAGCCCCTCGCAGGACAGGGCGATGCGCATCGCGTCCTCGTCCGCCGCGCAATCCTCCAGCCGATGCGCGAAGTCGAAGGCCGCGCGCACCGCGTCGGACAGCAAGAGGGCCTCGCCATAAAGCGCGTCGATGATGCGCGGATTGATGCTGGCGGGTTGCGACATGGTGGGCTGTGACGGGGCGGGCTGTGACGGGGCGGGCTGCGGACCTTGCGAAGGGGTCTGGCTAACCGTATCGGCCGCGCCCGGCAACGCTGGCCCCGGCGCGCCGACCTCCCGTTTCGGGACCGTCCTTTTCCGGGACGTGCGGCCGGGCGCGATCATTGCTCCGCCAGTCGGCGATGGCGCCAGCAATTCTTTAAAATACAAGCGAAAAATTCAAAAAGGGCGCGGTGCCGCCACGCCGCGTCGGGTGCGCGGCAACTGTGGAAAACCGGCGGCGCGCGGTCAGGCGATGATATCGGGGATGAGGTAATCCTCGATGATCGTGATCTGGTCCTTCAGCCTGAGCTTGCGTTTCTTGAGGCGGGCGATCTGGAGCTGGTCGACGGCATTCGCCGAGCCGAGCGCGTCGATCGCCGCGTCGAGATCGCGATGCTCGACCCGCAGCATTTCCAGACGCTTGCGCATTTCCTCCTCGCTCACGCCCGCGCACTCCCTTGCTCGCTGCCCGCATCCTCGGCGTATCGTGACAATCCGCGATGCACGATTCATCGCGAACCGGGGCGGGCTGATCCGATTTCGATCGCTGGCGGCTTATCAGAATAGAGAGATTGTGATTTTATGACAATCGGGGTGCGCGCCCACGGCCTGCGAGTCGGCCCGGAAATCCCCGGGCTTTCGCAGGCCGGGGGCGCAGCCCCGAACACAGGCAGGGGTCCAGCAACCGGCCCCGTGCCGGGACTGGTGGTTCGGTCACGCGCCACCATCTCCGTCGCGGGCCGCATGTCCAAGGAGCGACACCTATGGAAACATCGTATATGAGCGCGCTGCAATCGAAGCATGCCGGGCTCGAAAAGCAGATCCACGATGAACTTGCCCGTCCCTCCCCCGATCTTTCGCTGTTGCAACTGCTGAAGCGCCGCAAATTGCGCATCAAGGACGAATTGTCGCAGCACTGAGCGCGCCGGGGCGCCGCGCGCCCCGCGCTCGCCACCGTTCCACGCGGTCCTGCTTGTGTTCCGGCACTGCTGTTCCGGCACTGCCGCGCGGGCGGTGTTGCGCGCAAAAGGCCGGTTCCCGCGCCGATTGCCGCGGCTTGCACCGTGTTGCCGCGTTTGCATGTCGCGGGCTTTCGGCTAGGGCTGTCGGCATGACCCAATCGGTGCCGAAGACCGCGTGATGAGCCAGCATATGCCCTTCGCCCGGGCGCAGCGCGGGGCTGTGGCATGACCGGCGGCGTCACGGCGGCGCGCACCATCCTGACCCGGCTTCATGAAGTCATGGCCTCGCGGTCGAACGCCCAGGCCAAGCTCAACACCACGGTGGAGGTCATCGCCGAATGCCTCGACAGCGAGGTCTGCTCGATCTACCTGCTGCGCGAGGCCATGCTCGAACTTTATGCGACGCATGGCCTGGCGCAGGAAGCGGTGCATGTCACCCGCATGGCGCTGGGCGAGGGGCTGGTCGGCACGATCGGCGGCGAAGTCGCCACGCTCAATCTCGCCGAGGCCGCCGCGCATCCCGATTTCTCCTACCGGCCCGAAACCGGTGAGGAAAAGTTCCATTCCTTCGCCGGCGTGCCGATCGTCCGGCGCGAACGCGCGGTGGGGGTGCTGTGCGTCCAGCATGTCGAGCCGCGCCGCTACGAGGAGGTGGAGATCGAGGCGCTCCAGACCGTGGCGATGGTGCTCGCCGAAATGATCACCAATGCCGGGCTGGTCGATGAGGAGGACGGCTTCGGCGCCGCCGCGGCGCAGACCGGCCCGCTGCCGGTCAAGGGGCTGACGCTGGTCAAGGGGCTCGCCAGCGGTCATGCCGTCTATCATCAGCCGCGCATCACCATCGAGCACACCATGGCCGAGGATGTCGAGGCCGAGCGGCAGCGGGTCTATCTCGCCTTCGACAAGATGCGCGCGCAGATCGACCGCATGGCGCGCGAGGTCGAGTTCGGGGTGGGCGGCGAGCACGAGGAGGTGCTCGAAACCTACAAGATGTTCGCCTATGACGAAGGCTGGGCGCGGCGCATAAACGAGGCGATCGATTCCGGCCTCACCGCCGAGGCGGCGATCGAGCGGGTGCAGCAGCGCACCCGCATGCGCATGCGCCAGATCGACGACGCGCTGCTCGCCGACCGCATGCACGATCTCGAGGATCTCTCGAACCGGCTGCTGCGCACCGTCTCGGGCCAGCTCGGCACCGCGGCGAGCAAGGGGCTGCGCGCCGATTCGATCCTCATCGCCCGCAACCTCGGCCCGGCGGAACTTCTCGAATACGACAAGCGCCGGCTCAAGGGGGTGATCCTCGAAGACGGGTCGCTGACCGCGCATGTCGTGATCGTCGCGCGTGCCATGGGCATTCCGGTGCTGGGCCGCGTGCGGGGGCTGCGCGGGCTCATCCACGAAGGCGATCATGTGCTGCTCGATGGCGATCAGGCGAGCGCCATCGTCCGCCCGGCGGCGGCGATGATCGAAGCCTTCGAGGCACGCTTCGCCAAAAGTCGCGAGCGCCAGGCCGCCTATGCCGCGCTGCGCGACGTCGAGCCGTGCACCCGCGACGGCCATCGCATCACCGTGATGATGAACGCGGGCCTGCGCGAGGACATGACCAATCTCGCGCTGACCGGCGCCGATGGGGTGGGGCTGTTCCGCACCGAATTCCAGTTCCTCGTCTCGGCGACGCTGCCCTCGCGCGAGCGGCAGACCCGGCTTTACCGCGAGGTGCTCGATGTCGCGGGCAATCGCCCGGTGGTGTTCCGCACCGTCGATATCGGCGGCGACAAGCAGCTTCCCTATCTGCGCCACGACGACGGCCCCGCCGAGGAGAACCCGGCGATGGGCTGGCGCGCGCTGCGCGTCGCGCTCGAACGCGACGGCCTGCTCAAGGTCCAGGCGCGCGCGCTGCTCGAAGCCGCGGCGGGGCGCACGCTCCATGTGATGTTCCCGATGGTCGCCGAGCCGTGGGAGTTCGACGCGGCGCGCGCGATGTTCGACAGCCAGCTCGCCTTCCTCAAGCAGCGCCGCAAGATGGTGCCCGAGGTGATTCGCTACGGGGCGATGCTCGAAGTGCCGGCGCTCGCCGAAATGCTCGACGTGATGCTGCCCCGGCTGCAATTCCTGTCGATCGGCACCAACGACCTCACCCAGTTCCTGTTCGCCGCCGACCGCGCCAATCCCAAGCTCGCCGAACGCTATGACTGGCTGAGCCCGGCGATCCTGCGCTTCCTTGCGCGGGTGGTCGGCGCGGTGGCGCGGGCGCGCACGCAGGGCCACAGCGTCGATCTGGGGGTCTGCGGCGAGATGGGCGGCCGTCAGGTCGAGGCGCTGGCGCTGCTCGGGCTCGGGATCCGGCGGTTGTCGATCACCCCGGCCGCGGTCGGCCCGATCAAGGCGCTGATCAGCAAGATCGATCTCGGCGAGATCGAGGCGGCGATGGCTGGCTGGCTGGCGACCCCGCCCGATGACCTGCGATCCGAGCTCGTCGCCTGGGCGCATGCGCGGCACATCGCCTTCGATTGAGCGGCCAGAGCGACGGGCCTGCATCACCCGCCCTCGCGAATGCGCGAGGTCATTGACTTTGGCGCGGCGGCGGGCTTGATTCGCCGGCGGGGCGTTGCGAGAGAACAGCGATCGGGGTCGGTATGGATGCAGATGGCGAACCGCCCGCGGCGCTGCCCGAGACTGTCGGCCAGCGCCTGGCCCGCGCGCGTGAGGCCGCCGGCCGGACTTTGGCGGGGATTTCCGTCGCCACGAAGATCCCCGAAAAATCGCTCGCCGCGATCGAGCATGGCGACCTGGCCGCGCTCCCCTCGCGCATCTATACGATCGGCTTCTCGCGCAGCTATGCGCGCCTCGTCGGGCTCGACGAGGCAGAGATCGCACGCGCTGTCCGCGAGGAACTCTACGGTGCCGCCGCGCCTGCGCCCGAGCCCGAACCCGCCTTCGCGCCGGGCGATCCGGCGCGCGCGCCCGGGCGCCGGCTGGTGCTGGCCTGCGGCGTGCTGCTGCTCGCGGTGTTCGCCGGCATCGCCTTGTTCTGGCATTCCGCCTTCGATCCCGGCGGAACCCTGCCCTCGATCCTGCCGCGCACGCATCGCCACCCGCACCCGCAGGCCCCGGCGCGCGCCGCACCCAAGCCGCCCGCCGCGCCGCCTGTCGCCGCGACGGGGACGGTGCGCTTCACCGCGCTCGCGCCGGGGATCTGGGTCAAGATCTACGAAGCCGGCGGCAAGGTCCTCCTTGAGCGGCAGATGAAGCTCGGCGAAAGCTATGACCTGCCCGCCGATGCCCGGGCGCCGCTGCTGTGGACCGGCCGGCCCGAGGCGCTGGCGATCGCCGTCGGCGGCCGTCCGGTGGCCGCGCTCTCGGCGACGCAGAAAACGCTCAAGGATGTGCCGGTCTCGGCAGCGGCGCTGGCCGCGCGGCCCTTGCCGGCGCCGGCGCCGGCGTCCACAGCCGTGCCATCACCAGCCTCGACAGCGCCGCCGCGCTGAGGCAAGCAGACGCGGCATTGGGGAAAAGGACGGGATGATGATGCAGGATCGGCGGCGGCACGGGCCCTGGCTGCTGGCGATGGGGCTGGCAGCGCTGACTCCGGCGATGGCGGCACAGGCGCAGGACAATGCTGGCGCATCGGCGGCGGCAGCGCCGCAACCCACACCGCTGCTGCCGCAGGCCACCCCGATGACCGACATGCTGACCCGGATGGAGGCTCTCGAAGCGCAGGTCGCGCGGCTGACCGCCCAGAACGAGGAACTGGCCAACCGCCAGCACCAGCTCGAAGCGCGCCTCACCGCGCTGACGCCGCCGCCGGCGCCTGTGCCGCCTGCACCCGCGCCGGCTGCGGCGCCCGCGCCGTCCTCGGCCACCGCGACAAATCTCGCGGCGATGACCGGCCACCCCGCACCCGGGGACGAAGGGCCGCTGCGCCCCTCGGCGGCGCGGATCGCGGCGGTGAAGGCGGTGGTCAAGCCGCAGACAGCGGACGCGGCCGGGGATGAATACAGCTATGGCTACCGCCTCTACGCCGCCAAATTCTATCCCGAGGCCGAACAGCAGCTGAAGCTCTATATCGACCGCTATCCGCATGATTCGCGGATCGGCTTCGGGCGCAACCTGATCGGCCGCGCCTATCTCGACGAGGGCAAGCCGCGCGAGGCGGCGCCCTGGTTCCTGATGAATTACAAGGCGGAACCGCAAGGCCCGCGCGCACCAGACAGCCTGCTCGGGCTTGCCGAATCGATGCGCCAGCTCGGCGATACCGGCAAGGCCTGCATCGCACTCGATGAATTCGCGGGCAAATTCGCAAGCGAGGCAAAGGGCCGGCTGCGGACCGATTACGACAGGACTCGCGGCGGCCTCACCTGCCCTTGACCGGCGCGGCGCCCGCGGCAATCGCCCCACCCGCGGCGGCGGCGGTTGCGCGCTTTGCCGAAGATCTCGCGCGGCTCTGGCCCGCCGGTGCGCAGGAGCCGCTGGCAATCGCGGTCTCGGGCGGCCCCGACAGCCTGGCGCTGCTGCTGCTCGCGGCGGCGGCGCGGCCGGGGGCGGTGCGTGCCGCAACCGTCGATCATCGCCTGCGTGCGGCGAGCGCCGGCGAAGCCGCAGCGGTGGCGCGGGTCTGCGCGGCGCTGGCGGTGCCGCATCAGACGCTGGAAATCGCGGTCGCTGCCGGCAATCTCCAGAGCGAAGCGCGGCGTGGCCGCTATGCCGCGCTCGCCGGCTGGATGAACGAGCAGGGCATCGCCGCGCTCGCCACCGGCCATCACGCCGACGATCAGGCCGAAACGCTGCTGATGCGGCTCAATCGCGCCGGCGGCTGCGCGGGGCTTGCCGGGGTTCGCGCGCGCGGCCGGCTGCCCGGCAGCGAGGGGCGCCTCCTGCTGAGGCCGCTGCTCGGCTGGCGGCGCGCCGAACTTGCCGCGCTGATCGCGGCGGCGG
>JAGWPW010000069.1 GCA_028870315.1 Sphingomonadales bacterium
AAGCTGCTCGACCAGGGCGAGGCGGGCGACAATGTCGGCGCGCTGATCCGCGGCGTCGCGCGTGAGGAGGTCGAGCGCGGCCAGGTGCTGTGCAAGCCCGGCTCGGTTACCCCGCACACCGAGTTCACCGCCGAGGTCTATGTCCTCTCGAAGGACGAGGGCGGCCGCCACACGCCGTTCTTCGCCAACTACCGCCCGCAGTTCTACTTCCGCACCACCGACGTGACCGGCGAAGTCGTGCTGCCCGAGGGCACCGAGATGGTGATGCCGGGCGACAATGTCGCGCTCGGCGTCAAGCTGATCGCGCCGATCGCGATGGACCAGGGCCTGCGCTTCGCGATCCGCGAAGGCGGCAGGACCGTCGGTTCGGGGGTTGTCAGCACCATCACCAAGTAATATAGGCCGCGCCTTGCCGGGGATTCGTCCCCGGCAGCGGTTTTCGAAGGCCGTGTGCCTTGCCATTCGGGGCGCGGCGCATGGCCGATTTTTTGCTCTTTCTCATCGGTAGCTCAGATCATGGACGCTCAGAACATCCGCATTCGTCTCAAGGCCTTCGATCACCGCGTGCTCGACCAGGCAACCGGCGAGATCGCGGACACCGCCCGCCGCACCGGCGCGCTGATCCGCGGCCCGATCCCGCTGCCGACGCGAATCGAGAAGTTCTGCGTCAACCGCGGCCCGCACGTCGACAAGAAGTCGCGCGAGCAGTTCGAGGTGCGCACCTACAAGCGCCTGCTCGATATCGTGCAGCCCAATGCGGCGACGGTCGATGCGCTGATGAAGCTCGATCTGGCTGCGGGTGTGAATGTCGAGATCAAGCTGGCCTGACGCTGGCCAATTAGTTCTGGCCTTATGGGCCATGAGCCGCTAACGGCTCGCCTTTCCCGGCCGCCCGGCGAATCGGGAAATAACCGAAAGCAGGGTTCGCCCTGCCGGACACTGGAATACCGCCGGCGCCGCGTCTTCGGACAAGCCGGGCAGCGTTCCCCGTCTCGCTGTTGCGCCTGCCGGCGCGGCGGCACTCGACCCGGACGGGGTCTCGCTTCACATCACGGGTCGGACACGCCTTTCGGGATGGTCCCGTCAGGCCTCTGGGGAAGGCAAGGATCATGCGTACCGGCGTGATTGCCAAGAAGGTCGGGATGACCCGGCTGTTTCAGGATGACGGGCGGCACGTGCCTGTCACCGTGCTCAGCCTGGAGGATTGCCAGGTGGTTTCGGTCCGCACCGCGGAGCGTGACGGCTATGTCGCGGTCCAGCTCGGCGCGGGCAGCGCCAAGCAGAAGAATGTCGCCAAGCCGCAGCGCGAACATTTCGCCAAGGCCGAGGTGCCGCTGAAGGCGCGGCTCGCCGAATTCCGCGTCGCCGAGGATGCGGTGCTCGAAGTCGGCGCCGCGCTCGCCGCCTCGCATTTCGTCACCGGCCAGCTTGTCGATATTTCGGGCCACACCCAAGGCAAGGGCTTTCAGGGCGCGATGAAGCGCTGGGGTTTCGGCGGCATGCGTGCAACGCACGGCGTTTCGATCTCGCACCGCGCGCATGGTTCGACCGGTAACCGTCAGGACCCGGGCAAGGTCTTCAAGAACAAGAAGATGGCGGGTCATATGGGCGATCGCCAGCACACCCAGCAGAATCTCGAGGTGGTCCGCACCGATGACGATCGCGGGCTCATTTTCGTCAAGGGTTCGGTGCCCGGCGCCAAGAACGCCTGGCTGATGGTCAGCGACGCGGTCAAGGTCGCCCGTCATGCCGGGGCGCCCTATCCCGCCGGGCTGCGTCAGGCGGCGAACGATACCCCCGCCGCGGCCGATACCCCGATTGAAGTCACCAATGATGCTGCCGAAACCTCGGCCGATGGTCAGGAGGGCTGAGCAGTGAAGGTCAAGCTCCACAATCTCGACGGTTCGGTCGCCAAGGGCGACATCGAATTGTCCGATGCGGTGTTCGGTCTCGCGCCGCGCGCCGACATCCTGCACCGCGTCGTCACCTGGCAGCTCGAAAACCGCCGCGGGACCGCGCGCGGTGCGCGCGAACGCTCGGATGTCGCGCGCACCGGCAAGAAGTTCGGCCGGCAGAAGGGCGGCGGCACCGCCCGCCATGGCGACCGCAAGGCGCCGGTGTTCATTGGTGGCGGCAAGGCGCATGGGCCGCGGGTGCGCGACTTCAGCGTCTCGCTCAACAAGAAGGTGCGCGCGCTCGGGCTCAGGATGGCGCTGTCGTCGAAGGCGCAGGGCGGCCTCGTCGTGGTTGACAGCCTCGACATCAAGGACGCCAAGACCAGGGCGCTCGGGGCGCAACTGGCGAAAGCGGGCTGGGGTGGACGCGTGCTGGTGATCGACGGCGAGGCGGTGAACGCCGATTTCGCCCGCGCCGCCGGCAATCTTGCAGGGGTGAACGTGCTCCCGGCGATCGGCGCCAATGTCTATGATATTCTGAAGCATGATACGCTGGTGCTGACGCGCGCCGCGGTCGAGAAGCTGGAGGCGCGTTTCCATGGCTAAGGCGGCAAAGCCCACGGCGGAAGCGATCGATACGCGTCACTATGACGTGATCATCGCGCCCCACATCACCGAAAAGGCGACGATGGCTTCGGAGCACAACGCGGTGGTCTTCCGCGTCGCCGGCAAGGCGACCAAGCCCGAGATCAAGGCCGCGGTCGAGGCGCTGTTCTCGGTCAAGGTCACCGGCGTCAACACGCTGACCCAGAAGGGCAAGACCAAGCGGTGGAAGGGCAAGCCCTATCGCCGTTCGGACATCAAGAAGGCGATCGTGACGCTGGCCGAGGGCCAGTCGATCGACGTCACCAGCGGGATCTGAGGCGCATCATGGCACTCAAGAACTACAATCCGACCAGCCCCGCGCGCCGCGGGTTGATCCTGGTCGACAAGTCGGCGTTGTGGAAGGGCCGGCCGGTGAAGACGCTGACCGAGGGTCAGTCGAAGACCGGCGGGCGCAACAACAAGGGCCATGTCACCTCGCGCGGGATCGCCGGCGGCCACAAGCGCAAATACCGGGTGATCGACTTCAAGCGCCGCAAGTGGGACGCGCCCGCGACCGTCGAGCGGCTCGAATACGACCCCAACCGCACCGCCTTCATCGCGCTCGTCGCCTATGCGGACGGCGAGCAGGCCTATATCCTCGCGCCGCAGCGGCTGGCGGTGGGCGATGTCGTCGTCGCCGGCGAGAAGACCGACGTCAAGCCCGGCAACGCCATGCTGCTGTCGCAGATGCCGGTCGGCACCATCGTCCACAATGTCGAGATGAAGCCGGGCAAGGGCGGTCAGATCGCGCGGTCGGCCGGCACCTATGTGCAGGTCGTCGGGCGCGACCGCGGCATGGTCATCGTCCGGCTGAACTCGGGCGAGCAGCGCTATCTGCGCGGCGATTGCATGGGCACGGTCGGCGCGGTGTCGAACCCCGACAATTCGAACCAGAATCTTGCCAAGGCGGGCCGCAACCGCTGGCTCGGCAAGCGTCCCTTGACCCGCGGCGTCGCCAAGAACCCGGTCGATCACCCGCATGGCGGCGGCGAGGGCCGCACCTCGGGCGGCCGGCACCCGGTCACCCCGTGGGGCAAGCCGACCAAGGGCGCCCGCACCCGTCACAACAAGAAGACGGACAAGTTCATCATCCGTTCGCGTCACGCGAAGAAGAAGAGGTAATCCGCCATGGCACGTTCCATCTGGAAGGGACCCTTCGTCGAGTTGGGCCTCCTCAAGAAGGCCGAGACCGCGCAGGATTCAGGTACGCGCGCCGGTCCGATCAAGACCTGGTCGCGCCGTTCGACCATCCTGCCGCAGTTCGTCGGGCTGACCTTCAACGTCTATAACGGTCGCAAGTTCATTCCGGTCTCGGTCAACGAGGACATGGTCGGCCACAAGCTCGGCGAGTTCGCGCCCACGCGCACCTTCCCGGGCCACGCCGCCGACAAGAAGGGCAAGCGCTGATGAGCAAGGAAAAGGCCCCCCGCCGCGTCGCCGACAATGCGGCGCTTGCCGTCGGCACGCAGATCCGCGGCTCGGCGCAGAAATTGAACCTCGTCGCCGCGCTGATCCGCGGCCGGCCGGCGGAAGAGGCGCTCAACATCCTCGCCTTCTCGAAGAAGGCGATGGCGCGCGATGCGAGAAAGGTGCTCGCCTCGGCGATCGCCAATGCCGAAAACAACCACAACCTCGATGTCGACGCGCTGGTCGTCAGCGAGGCGAGCGTCGGCAAGGCGATGGTGCTCAAGCGCTTCGCCACCCGCGGCCGCGGCAAGTCGACGCGCATCCTGAAGCCCTTCAGCCGCCTGCGCATCGTCGTCACCGAAGTTCAAGAAGCGGAGGCCTGAGATGGGTCACAAGAGCAATCCCGTCGGCCTGCGCCTCCAGATCAACCGCACCTGGGACAGCCGCTGGTACGCCGAAGGGCGCAATTACGCCGGCATGCTTGAGGAAGACCTCAAGATGCGCAAGTTCATCATCGACACGCTGCCGCAGGCGGCGATCTCGAAGGTGGTGATCGAGCGTCCGGCCAAGCTCTGCCGCGTCTCGATCTATGCCGCGCGCCCTGGCGTCATCATCGGCAAGAAGGGCGCCGACATCGAGAAGCTGCGCGGCGCGCTCGCCAAGATGACTTCGAGCGACGTCAAGCTCAACATCGTCGAGATCAGGAAGCCCGAGATCGACGCGAAGCTCGTCGCGCAGGGCATCGCCGACCAGCTCGTGCGCCGCGTCGCCTTCCGCCGGGCGATGAAGCGCGCGGTGCAGTCGGCGCTGCGGCTCGGCGCCGAGGGCATCAAGATCACCTGCGGTGGCCGTCTCGGCGGCGCCGAGATCGCCCGCGTCGAATGGTATCGCGAGGGCCGCGTGCCGCTGCACACGCTGCGCGCCAACATCGATTATGCCGAGGCCGAGGCGCTAACCGCCTATGGCATCATCGGCATCAAATGCTGGATCTTCAAGGGCGAGATCCTCGGCCATGATCCGCTCGCGCAGGATCGGCTGATGATGGAGGCCCAGACCTCCGGCGTCCGCCCGGCCCGCTGAGGATAGAGAAGCGACATGTTGCAACCCAAGAAAATGAAGTTCCGCAAGGGGTTCAAGGGCCGGATCAAGGGCGATGCCAAGGGCGGCACCGACCTCAACTTCGGCTCCTATGGCCTCAAGGCGCTTGAGCCCGAGCGGGTCACCGCCCGCCAGATCGAGGCCGCGCGCCGCGCGATCACCCGCCACATCAAGCGCCAGGGGCGGCTGTGGATCCGCATCTTCCCCGATGTGCCGGTGTCGAAGAAGCCTGCCGAAGTTCGCCAGGGCAAGGGCAAGGGCGCGGTCGAATATTGGGCGGCGCGGGTCAAGCCGGGCCGCATCCTGTTCGAGCTCGACGGCGTGCCGGGCGAGCTCGCCGCGGTTGCCTTCGCGCGGGCGGCGATGAAGCTGCCGATCAAGACCAAGGTCGTCGCCCGCCTCGGCGACACCTCGCATCTGGGAGCCGAATGATGGCCAAGGCAGAAGATCTGCGCGTGAAGAGCGATGACCAGCTCATCGCCGATCTCGTCGAGCTGAAGCGCGAGGCATTCAACCTTCGCTTCCAGGCCGCGACCAACCAGCTCGAACGCCCGGCGCGCATCCGCGAGGTGCGCCGCGACATCGCGCGCATCGAGACCCTTCGTGGCGAGCGCGCCCGCGCCGCGGCCAAGGCTTAAGGAGAACACGATGCCCAAGCGTATCCTCGTCGGCACCGTGGTGTCCGACAAGACCGACAAGACCGTGGTCGTCAAGGTCGAGCGCAAGGTGAAGCATGCCATGTATGGCAAGATCATCCGCCGCTCGAAGAAGTACCACGCGCATGACGAGGCCAATGCCTTCAGGACGGGCGAGGTGGTGCGGATCGAGGAGACCGCGCCAATCTCCAAGCTCAAGACCTGGAAGGTGATCGATCGGGTGCAGGCCGGCAAGGCCGCGGCGATCGAAGCCGACATCTGAGTTTATTTGGAACTGCCGGGCGGGGCCCGGCCAATTTCTGGCATTGTCGCCAGTGAGAAGGAAACGGATCGATGATCCAGATGCAGTCCCAGCTCGACGTCGCTGACAACAGCGGCGCCAAGCGCGTCCAGTGCATCAAGGTGCTGGGCGGATCGAAGCGTCGCACCGCCGGGGTCGGCGACGTCATCGTCGTCTCGGTGAAGGAGGCGCAGCCGCGCGCGCGCGTCAAGAAGGGTGATGTCCACCGCGCCGTCATCGTGCGCACGAGGAAAGACGTGCGTCGCACCGATGGCTCGGTGATCCGCTTCGACAGCAATGCCGCGGTGCTCATCAACAAGAACGAGGAGCCGATCGGCACCCGCATCTTCGGCCCCGTGGTGCGCGAACTGCGCGGCCGCGGCTTCATGAAGATCATCAGCCTCGCGCCGGAGGTGCTGTGATGCCTGCCAGGCAAGGAGATGATCGCGCCGTGCGCTCCGGGAGGATCAGGAAGGGCGACACCGTCGTTGTCCGTTCGGGCAAGGACAAGGGCCGTTCGGGCACCGTGCTCCAGGTGATGCCCAAGGACGGCAAGCTGCTCGTCGAGGGCATCAATATCGCCGCGCGCCACCGCAAGCCGACCCAGACCAACCCGCAGGGCGGGATCGACCGCCGCGAGGCGCCGCTCGCCATCGCCAAGGTCGGCATTGCCGGCAAGGACGGCAAGCCCACCCGCGTGCGGTTCGAGGAAAGGGACGGCAAGAAGGTCCGCGTGGCCGTCAAGTCCGGGGAGACCATCGATGGCTGATAGCTACACGCCGCGGCTTCGCAAGAAGTACGATGCCGAGATCATCGCGGCCATGACCGCAAAGTTCGGCTACAAGAACCGGCTCGAAATCCCCAGGCTCGAAAAGATCACGCTCAACATGGGCGTGGGCGAGGGCACGCAGGACAAGAAGAAGGTCACGATCGCCGCCGCCGAGATGGAGCTGATCGCCGGGCAGAAGCCGGTGGTGACCCGCGCCAAGAAGTCGGTCGCGCAGTTCAAGCTGCGCGAGGGCATGGCGATCGGTTGCAAGGTGACCCTGCGCCGCGAGCGGATGTATGAGTTCCTCGACCGGCTGATCACCATCGCCATGCCGCGCATCCGCGACTTCCGCGGGCTCAATCCCAAGAGCTTCGACGGGCGCGGCAATTACGCGATGGGTCTCAAGGAGCAGATCATCTTCCCCGAGATCAGCTACGACCAGATCGAGAAGGTGCGTGGCATGGACATCATCGTCACCACCACCGCCAGGACCGATGAGGAAGCGCGCGAGCTGCTCCGCCTCTTCGGTTTCCCTTTCCCGCAGGATGCCGCCCAGCAGCAGAAGGCCGCGTGAGGCCGTTTCACAAGAGAGCTTAAGTCCATGGCGAAACTGAGTTCGATCAACAAGAACGAGCGGCGCAAGGCGCTGGTCAAGAAATATGCCGCGAAATACGCGCGGCTGAAGGCGCAGGCCGACGACACCTCGCTCGACGAGACCGAGCGGCTGATGGCGCGTCTCAAGCTCGCCGAGCTGCCGCGCAACTCGAACCCCACCCGTGTGCGCAACCGCTGCGCCACCACCGGCCGCCCGCGCGGCTATTATCGCAAGTTCGGCCTGTGCCGCATCGAACTTCGGGACAAGGCGAACAAGGGCCTTATCCCCGGCGTCACCAAGTCGAGCTGGTAAGGATCAAGCGATGGCATTGACCGATCCCCTGGGTGACATGCTCACCCGTATCCGCAACGGCCAGCGCGCGAAGAAGGACGCCGTCCTCTCGCCCGCCTCGAAGCTGCGCGCGGGCGTGCTCGAAGTGCTGAAGCGCGAAGGCTACATCCGCGGTTTTTCCGAGGACGCGAGCGGCAAGCACCCGCAGCTGCGCATCGAGCTCAAATATTTCGAGGGCGAGCCGGCAATCAAGCATGTCGCGCGCGTCTCAAAGCCTGGTCGCCGGGTCTATTCGGGCAGCCGCGAGCTGCCGGTGATCCGCAACGGCCTTGGCATCACCATCGTCTCGACCCCGCGCGGCGTGCTTTCGGACAACGAGGCGCGCCAGGCGAATGTCGGCGGCGAAGTGCTGGCGGAGGTGTTCTGATGAGCCGCATCGGCAAGAAGCCGGTCCCGGTGCCGAGCGGCGTCACCGCCGCGATCGCCGATGGCACGCTCACGGTGCAGGGCCCCAGGGGCACGCTGTCGATGGGGCTCGCCGAGGAGATCCGCTACGAGATCGGCGAGGGCAGCATCTCGGTGCAGCCGGCGAACGCGACCAAGCGCGCGCGCTCGTTCTGGGGGATGCAGCGCACGCTGGTGGAAAACCTCGTCACCGGGGTGACCGAAGGTTATACCAAGGTGCTCGAAATCACCGGTGTCGGCTATCGTGCCAATGCCCAGGGCCGCAATCTGAAATTGCAGCTCGGCTACAGCCACGATGTCGATTTCGCGGTGCCCGATGGCATCGAGATCAAGACCCCGGACAACACCACGGTGCAGATCTCGGGGATCGACAAGCAGAAGGTCGGCCAGGTTGCCGCCGAGATCCGTCGCTGGCGCAAGCCCGAACCCTACAAGGGCAAGGGCATCAAATACCGCGGCGAATACATCTTCCGCAAGGAAGGGAAGAAGAAATAATGGCCAAGCTCTCGCTCTTCGAACGCCGCCGCCGCCGCGTCCGCACCGCGCTCAAGGCGCGTGCCGGCGGCCGTCCGCGGCTCTCGGTCCATCGCTCGGGCCGGCACATCTATGCGCAGATCATCGACGATGCCGAAGGGCGGACCATCGCCTCGGCCTCGACGCTCAAGAAAGGGGCGAAGTCGATCGGCGCCAATGTCGCCGCGGCGTCCGAGGTCGGCAAGGCGCTTGCCGAGGCGGCGAGGGCCGCCGGCGTCACCTCGGTGGTGTTCGACCGCGGGGGCTTCCTATTTCATGGCCGCGTCAAGGCGCTGGCCGATGCCGCGCGCGATGGCGGGTTGGAGTTCTGATGATGGCTGACGAAATTTCCGGCGAGACCGTCGAGGTCCAGGCCCCGGCCGCAGGCCCGTCCGATGTTGCGGGCGGTGAGCGCGAAAGCCGTGGCCGCGGGCGCGGGCGCGGCGGCGATCGTGATCGCGGCGGCCGTGGCCGTGGCGGCGATCGCGACCGGCGTTCGCGCGGCGGCGACGACGAGGGCGGCGAGGAACTGATCGAGAAGCTCGTCCACATCAACCGTGTGTCGAAGACGGTGAAGGGCGGAAAGCGCTTCGGCTTCGCTGCGCTGGTCGTGGTCGGCGACGGCAAGGGCCGGGTCGGCTTCGGCCACGGCAAGGCGCGCGAGGTGCCCGAGGCGATCACCAAGGCGACCGCGTCGGCCAAGAAGAAGATGATGCGCGTGCCGCTGAAGGAAGGCCGCACGTTGCATCACGACGGCAAGGGCCGCTTCGGCGCCGGCCGCGTCAACCTGCGTTCGGCGCCGGCGGGGACCGGGATCATCGCCGGCGGGCCGATGCGCGCCGTCTTCGAGAGCCTGGGCGTGCACGACGTCGTCACCAAGTCGGTCGGCACCTCGAATCCCTATAACATGATCCGCGCGACGTTCGCCGCGCTGGGCGAGCAGACCTCGCCCAAATCGGTGGCGCAGCGCCGCGGCAAGAAGGTCGCCGACCTGCTCGGCCGCGGCGGCGCGCCGGTGGTCGAGGCCGAGGCCGCGGCCGAAGCGATTACGGAGTGAGCGCGATGGCGAAACTGAAGATCAAGCAGATCGGCTCGCCGATCCGGCGTCCGGCGGCGCAGAAGAAGATCCTCATCGGGCTTGGCCTTGGCAAGATGCACCGCGTCGTCGAGGTGGAGGACACCCCCGAGACCCGCGGCGCGATCGCCAAGCTGCCACATATGGTGGAAGTGGTGGAATAGGGTATTTTCGGGGCCACTGGCCCCGCATTCCGATTTTTCCGGGCGCGACCAAAGCGAAAGCGAGTGCAGACCATGAAACTCAACGATATCCGCGACAACGACGGTGCCCGCAAGGGCCGGATGCGCGTCGGCCGGGGCATCGGCTCGGGCAAGGGCAAGACCGCCGGGCGCGGCCAGAAGGGCGCGAAGGCGCGTTCGGGCGTGTCGGTGAACGGCTTCGAGGGCGGCCAGATGCCGCTCCACATGCGCATCCCCAAGCGCGGCTTCAACAACATCTTCGCCAAGGACCATGCCGAGGTGAACCTGGGTCTCGTCCAGAAGGCGATCGATGCCGGCAAGCTCGATGCGGGCCAGCCGATCGATCACGCCGCGCTCAAGGCGGCAGGGCTCGCGCGCGGCGGAAAGGACGGCGTGCGGCTGCTCGGCAAGGGTGAATTCACCGCCAGGGCGACGTTCAAGGTCGCCGGTGTCTCGAAGGGCGCGCGCGAGGCGGTGGAGAAGGCGGGCGGTTCGGTCGAACTGGCCGAGGTCGGTCCGCCCGAGCATGAAAAGAAGGCCGCACGCGCTGCGGCGAACAAGGCCAGCCGCGCGAAGTGAGGCGTGCTGCGCTCTGCCTTCGGGGGCAGAGGGCGGGATGATCCGGGTGGGGGGGTTCGACAATCGCCTTCGCCGCCTATATGGGCTGACGGCGGCGTGGGCAGACGGGACTGCGCCTGACAGGATTCGACAAGCCAATGGCATCACGGGCCGATAATTTCGCGAGCAACCTCAGCCTCGCCAATTTCTCCAAGGCGACCGAGCTCAAGAATCGCATCTGGTTCACGGTCGGGGCGCTCGTCGTCTTCCGCTTCCTGAGCTTCGTGCCGCTGCCCGGGGTCAACCCGCTGGTTCTCCAGACGCTTTACAGCAAGACCCAGGGCGGCATCCTCGACATCTTCAACACCTTCTCGGGTGGTTCGCTCCAGCGCATGAGCCTGACCGCGCTCGGGATCATGCCTTACATCACCGCCTCGATCGTCGTGCAGCTCGCCGCCTCGCTGCATCCCGCGCTCGCCTCGCTCAAGAAGGAGGGCGAAAGCGGGCGCCAGAAGCTTAACCAGTACACCCGCTACGGCGCGGTCGGACTGACCGCGATCCAGGGCTGGGTGGCGGCCTCGGGGCTGGTGGCGATGGGCGCCTCGAACGGTCTCGATGTCGTCGTCATTCCCGCGATGCTGTTCCGCATCACCGCGGTGATCAGCCTGATCGGCGGCACGATGTTCCTGCTGTGGCTGGGCGAGCAGATCACCTCGCGCGGGATCGGCAACGGCACTTCGCTCATCATCATGGCGGGGATCGTCGCGCAGATGCCGACCTTCATCTCGCAATTATTCGAGGGTGGCCGGTCGGGCTCGATCGGCGGCTTCACCATCGTCATGATGGTGGGGCTGCTCGTCGGGCTCATCATCTTCATCGCCTTCATGGAGCGCGCGACGCGCCAGCTTCTCATCCAATATCCCAAGCGCGCCAGCGCCAACGGCATGATGCAGGCCGATCGCAGCCATCTGCCGCTCAAGCTCAACACCTCGGGGGTCATCCCGCCGATCTTCGCCTCCTCGCTGCTGCTGCTGCCGCTGACCATCACGCAATTCGCGGGCAAGTCGGTCTCGCCCGATTCGTTCTGGGGCGGGGCGATCATCGCGCTCAACCAGTATCTCGGGCACGGCAAGCCGCTGTACATGGGGCTTTATGCCGCCGGGATCATCTTCTTCTGCTTCTTCTACACCGCGGTGGTCTTCAATCCCGAGGAGACCGCGGACAATCTGAAGCGCAACGGCGGCTTCATCCCCGGCATCCGCCCGGGCAAGAACACCGCGACCTATCTCGATTATGTGCTGACCCGGATCACGGTGATCGGCGCGGCCTATATCACCGTCGTTTGCGTCATTCCCGAATGGGTGATCGCCCAGACCGGGATCAGGCTGTTCTTCGCGGGCGGGACGAGCCTGCTCATCGTCGTCAATGTCACCGTCGACACGATCACCCAGATCCAGTCGCATCTCCTGGCGCATCAATACGGCGACCTTATAAAAAAGGCGCGGTTGAAGGGCAGGCTTCGCTAGGCGATCAGGGGCATCGGCATGAAAAACGGGAGAGGACAGGCGTGAACATCATTCTGCTGGGGCCACCGGGGGCCGGCAAGGGGACGCAGGCGCAGCGGTTGGTCGAGCGGCACGGCATGCGCCAGCTTTCGACCGGCGACATGCTGCGCGCCGCGGTCAAGGCGGGAACGCCGGTGGGCTTGCAGGCAAAGGCGGTGATGGAGCGCGGCGAGCTGGTTTCTGATGCGATTGTCTCGGCGCTGATCGGCGAGGAACTGGACACGATGGGGCCGGCTGCCGGGGCGATCTTCGATGGCTATCCGCGCACCGCCGCGCAGGCTGAAGCGCTCGACGGCATTCTCGCGGCGCGCGGGCGCAAGCTCGGCCATGTCATCGAGCTCGACGTCGATGAGGATGCGCTGGTCGCGCGGATCACCGGCCGGTTCACCTGCGCGACCTGCGGCAAGGGCTATCACGACAGCTTCGAGCAGCCGCGCGCACCGGGCGTCTGCGACAAATGCGGCGGCACCGAATTCAAGCGCCGCCCCGACGACAACGAGGAAACCGTGCGCACGCGGCTTGCCGAATATCGCGCCAAGACCGCGCCGATCCTGCCGATCTACGAGGCGCGCGGCATCGTCACCCGGGTCAATGGCATGGCCGAGATGGACCATGTCACCGCCGCGATCGAGCGCATCCTTGCCAAGGAACTGATCCCTTGACCCGCTGGCTGCGCCCGGCACTCCTGCCCGGCGCGGCCTGTGTCATCCTCTGTGGCACGCTGGCGCCGACGGCGGCGCCGGCCGAGGTCACCCGGCAGAGCGAGGCGGGCTTCGTCGCCGGCGGCGAGATCGATATCGCCGGCCGCTCGCCGGCACAATCATGGGCGGTGCTGCTCCAGCCCGCGCTGTGGTGGAATCCGCTGCACAGCTGGTCGGGCGATGCCGCCAATCTCACCATCGAGGCGCGGGCGGGCGGCTGCTTTTGCGAGGCGCTTCCCGCGCCGCACGGCATGGCCGGGGATGCACCGCACGGCAGCATCGAACATATGCGGGTAATCGCCGCGATGCCGCCCAAGCTGCTGCGGATGAGCGGCGCGCTGGGGCCGCTTCAGGGCGAGGCGCTGACCGGGACGATGACCGTCGAACTGAAGCCGCTCGCCGGCGGCGGCACGCATCTCGTCTGGAGCTATATCGTCGGCGGCTATTCGCGGCTGGCGATGGCCGACATGGCGCCGCTGGTCGATAAGGTGTTGACCGGGCAGTTCGCGCGGCTCGCGGCGCTCGCTCCCGACGCTGCGGCGCCGGCGCCGGCAGGAAAAAGCGCCCGGGACGATGCCGAAGGGCGCTGACAGGGGCTTGGCGCGCGGCCGGCATTGCGCTAGATTCCTTTCTTCGCGGAAACCGGCTTCGCCGCGCGCTGGCGCGTGCGTTGCGGGCGTTGACAGCCCCGGCGAATCGGCCTAAGCGCGCCCTTCACGTAACACCAGCGGGGTCAGTCCGGCAGGCGGCTGCAGCCATGCACGCCGACCGGACTTTTTTCCGTTCCGGAACCTCTGGTGTGACGGAACCGAGGCGTTGAGATGAAGCCGAGCACCGTTTTCCGAAACGGAAGTGGCCGGGCTTCGTGGAGCATGGAGACGTAAGTGGCTCGTATTGCCGGGGTCAATATCCCCACCAACAAGCGCGTTCTCGTCGCGCTGACCTATATTCACGGAATCGGCCCCTTCAAGGCGCGGCAGATCGTCGACAAGCTGGGGATCGACCATTCGCGCCGGGTGCAGGACCTGACCGACCAGGAAGTTCTGCACATCCGCGAGACGATCGATGCCGGGCACACGGTCGAAGGCGACCTTCGCCGCGAGACCGCGATGAACATCAAGCGGCTGATGGATCTCGCCTGCTATCGCGGGCTGCGCCATCGCAAGGGTCTGCCGGTGCGCGGTCAGCGCACGCATACCAACGCCCGCACCCGCAAGGGCAAGGCCAAGCCGATCGCCGGCAAGAAGAAGTAAGGCGCGCGCCTCCCTTTCGAGCTTATCGCAGGATCCATTCCAATGGCACGTGAACCCCAGCGCATCCGCAAGCGCGAGCGCAAGAACATTTCCAGCGGCATCGCCGCCAGCTGCCGACGCGCGGCCAGCGCACGCACACCAACGCCCGCACCCGCAAGGGCAAGGCCAAGCCGATCGCCGGCAAGAAGAAGTAATCGGGCGAATAGCCTGTGCTCCGGGCTCGACCTGGGGATCGCAATCAACCGACTGGCCGGGATTAACCCGGCCAGGTCGTGAATACCTCCCATCCCGAGCGCCTGGCATGACGGGCGCGCCAGAAGGACTTTAGAAATGGCAAAAGAAGCTACCCGCGTTCGCCGCCGCGAGCGCAAGAACATTGCG
>JAGWPW010000070.1 GCA_028870315.1 Sphingomonadales bacterium
ACCGGGCCTTGAAGTTTTGGGAGAGGATGCCTGAAAGGCAGGCTCTGAATGGCCCCCGGGCCGAATTTGTGCAAGTGCGAAAAACGAGACTTTTATTGCGTTTTTCGCAATTGACCGAAAGTCGACAACACGCCGCTGAAATATATCCGTGAATCTGGTTGCAAGGATCGCATTCCGGCCGGGCCGGACAAGATTTGCGCCGCCATCGCCGCGGCGTTGTTGCGGTGCAGCGCAGGTTAATGTGCGACCAGCAACGCCGGCGTTCCGCTATCGGCAAGCAGGTTGCGCGTTACGCCGCCGAACAGGAACTCGCGCATGCGGCTGCGGCCATAGGCGCCGAGAACGAGAAGTTCGGCCTGGAGCCGCGCTGCGGCGGCGGAGAGCGATTCGGTGGTCGATCCGGTCCGCTCGACCGCGACGAACTCGGCATTCACCCCATGGCGCGACAGGTAGCGCAGTGCCGCGGTCGACGGAAAGGCGCCGCGCTCCTCCTCGATGGTCAGAACATGCACGTCTGCCCCGCGCAGCAGCGGCACCGAAGCGCGCAGCGCCGCGGCCGCCTCGTCGCCACCGTCCCAGGCGATGCAGGCGCGCGACACCGGCATCGGCACCGGAACGCCGGCGACCAGCAGCAACGGGCAGCGCGTCGCAAGCGCGAGCGTCCCGGCGAAATCGCACCCCCGCGACAGGATCACGACATCGGCGAGCCGCGCCGCATCGGCAAGGCCATCGACGGGTTCCTCCTCGCCCCTGATCACATCGAAGGGCACATCCTCGCGCGCCAGCCGGGCCTCGATCTCGCGCGCCCAGGCATCGTCGCGATCGAGCGATTCGCGGATCGCGTCGGCGGCGACATAGCTCATGCCCATCGGATCGACCGCGGTGAAGCGCGCGACCGGGGTTTCGACCAGCACGCTGACATGGCCGTTCGTGCTTCGCGCCAGCGCCAGCGCGGTTTCGAGCCTTGGCTCCATCGCGGTGGTGCGGTCGGCATGGACGAGGATCGAGCGCATGATGGTCTCCCGAGTTTGGCCGGATATCGTGCCTGCTAGCATGAAAGACATCGCCACGTCGCTGATCGAGATCAAGCCGCCTGCCGCCTTGCCCGCGCGCGGGCGGCGCGATAGGCTGCGCGCCTTCCCTCCTTCCTTCTTTCCCGGAGCGCCGCCATGGCCGATTCGCTCGCCACGATCCCGCTTACCCGCCTCGATGGCGCTGCCGACAGCCTTGGCGGCCATGCCGGCAAGGTGCTGCTGGTGGTCAATGTCGCCTCGCGATGCGGACTGACCCCGCAATACGAGGGCCTTGAGGCGCTGTATCGCCGCCTGCGCGACCGGGGCTTCGAAGTGCTCGGCTTTCCCGCCAATGATTTCGGCGCGCAGGAACCCGGCAGCGATGCCGAGATCGCCGGGTTCTGTTCGGCAAATTACGGCGTGTCGTTTCCGATGTTCACCAAGGCGGATGTCACCGGGCCGGGCAAGCAGCCGCTCTATGCCGCGCTGACCGCGGCGCGCCCGCAGAAGGAGGGCGATGCCGCCGGCTGGCGCGAAAAGCTGCGCGGCTATGGCATGACCCCGACCGAGGACCCCGAGGTGCTGTGGAACTTCGAGAAGTTCCTCATCGCCCGCGATGGCCGGGTCGCGGCGCGCTTCGCCCCGGCGGTAAGCCCCGATGATCCGGCGCTGCTCGCCGCGATCGAGGCTGAACTCGCCGCCTGACGCGGCGCGCGCGGGGGCGATTCGGCGCCGATCTGGCCGCTTGCCGGCAAGCCCTGTATAGGGGCGGGATGGACGGGATTTTCGCGATGGTCCTCACCGGGCTGGCCGCGGCGGGCGTGCTGTATCAGCTCGTCGCGCTGGTGCTGGTCTTGCGCTTCTTCGCGCCGCGCGCGCAGCCGGGCGAGGACATGGTGCCCGGCGGGGTGCGCGCCGCGGCGGTGTCGGTCCTCAAGCCGCTCCACGGCGCCGAACCGCGCCTGTTCGACAATCTCGCCAGCTTTCTCGATGCCGCGCATGACGGGCCGCTGCAACTGGTCTGCGGGGTGAACGAGCCCGCAGACGGCGCGGTGCCGATTGTCGCGGCGCTGCGCGCGGCCCGTCCGCAGGCCGATATCGCGCTTGGCACCGGCCCGCGCGCGCCCGGAGCCAACGGCAAGATCGGCAATTGCATCGCCATGCTGCCGCAGGCGCGGCACGAGGTGCTGGTGCTTTCGGACAGCGACATCAGCGTGCCCGCCGATTATTGGGCCGCGGTGCTGGCCGCGCTCGACCGGCCCGGCGTGGGCGCGGTCACCTGCCTTTACACCGCGCGCGGCGATGCCGGGCTGTGGTCCGAACTCGGCGCGGCGGCGATCGCCTACAGCACCATGCCGGCGATGGTCGTCGGGCTGGTCACCGGGCTCGCGCAGCCCTGCACCGGGGCGACCATCGCGCTGCGCCGCGAAACGCTGCGCGCGATCGGCGGGTTCGAGCGCTTCGCGCAAACGCTGGCGGACGATCACGCGATCGGCCGCGCGGTGCGCGATCAAGGCCTTGCGGTCGCGGTGCCGCCACTGCTCGTCGTCCATGCCGGCGCCGAGCGCTCGCCTGGCGAATTATGGCGCCATCACCTGCGCTGGATGGTGACGCTGCGCAGCCTTGCCGGCGCCGGGCATTACGGCTCGGTGGTGACGCATGCGCTGCCGCTCGCGCTGCTTGCGGCGGTGTTTCGCCCTTCGGCGGGATTGGTGCTGGCGGCTGCGGCGCTCTGCGCGCGGCTGGCGCTGGCGGTCACCGTCGATCGCATCGACGGGCGCCGCAGCGCGCGGCTGTGGCTGCTGCCGCTTGCCGATGGCATCGAATTCGTCATATTTTGTGCAAGCCTTGCCGCGCGGCGGATTGATTGGCGGGGAACCAGCCTTACAATGGCGCGCGGCGGTCGCATCACCGCCTGACGGACGGATCCATGAAAAATACGCTATTTCTGCAAGCTCCGTCGTTCGACGGCTACGACGGTGGCGCCGGCGCGCGCTACCAGATGAAGCGCGAGGTCAAAAGCTTCTGGTATCCCACCTGGCTGGCGCAACCCGCCGCCATGGTGCCGGGTTCCAAGCTGATCGACGCGCCCGCGCATGATCTCTCGTGGGAGGATATCGCGCATGAGGTCGATGGGCGCGAGCTTGTCATCCTCCATACCTCGACGCCAAGCTTCAACCAGGACGTGCGCACCGCCGAACTGATCAAGGCGCGCAACCCTGAGGCGATGATCGGCTTCATCGGCGCCAAGGTCGCGGTCGAGGCGGAAAAATCGCTGCTCGCCAGCGCGGCGATCGATTTCGTCTGCCGCAACGAGTTCGACTATACCGTGGTCGATGTCGCAAGCGGCATGCCGCTTGGCGAAGTGCAGGGCATTTCCTACAGGGGCGCGGATGGCGCGGTGGTGCACAACCCCGATCGCCCGGTGATCGAGAACATGGACGATCTGCCCATGGTCTCGCCCGTCTACAAGCGCGACCTTGTCATCGAAAAATATTTCGGCGGCTATCTGAAGCACCCCTATGTCAGCTTCTACACCGGGCGCGGCTGCAAGAGCCGCTGCACCTTCTGCCTGTGGCCGCAGACCGTGGGCGGGCACAATTACCGCACCCGCTCGATCGCCAAGGTGATCGAGGAGGTGCGCTATGTCCTCAAGGAGATCCCGCAGGCGAAGGAGATCTTCTTCGACGACGATACGCTCACCGACAATCGCGAGCGCGTCGAGGAACTGGCGCGCGAACTGGGCAAGCTCGGCTTCGGCAAGCCCGGCTTTGCGGTCTCGTGGAGCTGCAACGCCAAGGCCAATGTCCCGCGCGCGACATTGGAAGTGCTGCGCGAGAACGGGCTCAGGCTGCTGCTTGTCGGCTATGAAAGCGGCAACCAGCAGATCCTGCACAACATCAAGAAGGGGCTGCGCACCGATGTCGCGCGGCAGTTCACCAGGGATTGCCACGATCTTGGCATCGTCATCCACGGCACCTTCATCCTCGGCCTTCCCGGCGAGACGCTGGAGACCATCGAGGAGACGATCGCCTATGCCAAGGACATCAACCCGCACACCATCCAGGTGAGCCTTGCCGCGCCCTATCCCGGCACCTTCCTCTACCGGCAGGCGACCGAGAACGGCTGGTTCGACGGCACCGACCATCTGCTGACCGACGGCGGCAACCAGATCGCGCAGCTTTCCTACCCGCATCTGCCCGCGAGCGTGATCTTCGACAAGGTCGAGGAGTTCTACAAGCGCTTCTACTTCCGCCCGCGCAAGATCGGCGCGATCATGGGCGAGATGCTGCGCGACTGGGACATGATGAAGCGCCGCCTGCGCGAAGGCGTCGAATTCTTCGACTTCCTCCGGCGCCGGAAGGAAGCCGCCTGAACCCTCGCGCCGCGTCAAGACTGGCGGATGGCCCGCGCGTCGTGATCACCGCCGATGATTTCGGCGCCGCGCTCGCGGTGAACGAAGCGGTGGAAATCGCCCATCGCGACGGCCTGCTGACCGCCGCCAGCCTGATGGTCGCGGGCGCTGCCGCCGGCGATGCGGTGGCGCGCGCGCGGCGCCTGCCGGCGCTGGGGGTGGGCCTGCATATCGTGCTTGCCGATGGTGCGCCGGTGCTGCCCGCCGAGCAGGTTTCGGCGCTGGTCGGGACGGACGGGCGCTTGCCTGCGGACATGGTGCGCACCGCATTCGCCATCGCCTGCAACCCGGTGGCGCGGCGGCAGATGGAGGCCGAGGTCGAGGCGCAATTCGCCGCCTTTGCCGCGACCGGCCTCGCGCTCGATCACGTCAATGCCCACAAGCATTTCCACATGCATCCGCTGATTGCCCGCGCGATCGTGCGCGCCGGACGCGCCTACCGCCTCGATGCGGTGCGCGTCCCGCGCGAGCGCGCGGCAGGCGTGCTGTTCGAACGCTGGGCGGCGCTGATCGGCGGCTATTTCCGGCGTCAGGGGCTGATGGTCACCGACCGGGTCGCGGGGCTTGCGGCAAGCGGCGCTTTCGATGCGGCGCGGATGCGGGCGGCGCTCGCCGGGCTTGGCGATGGCCTTACCGAAATCTACTGCCATCCGGCGACCAGCGACGAATGGCCGGGCAGCGCGCGCGGCTATCGCTATCGCGACGAGCTGGCGGCGCTGCTCGACCAACCCGCGCTGGCGCTGCGCGAAGGCAGCGCGGCGCGGTTCGGCAGCTTCGCAAGCCTTCACTCCACCACCCGCACGACGGTCTGATCGTGCTCGAAGCGCATGCCTTGCCGCAGCTGGTCGCAGCGAGCCTCGCCGCGGCGCAGCCCGCACCCGCACCGGCAAGCGCCGCCGTGCCGCCGCCGCCGATCGCCGCTGCTGCCGCCGCGACGCCCGATCCCGCGCTCCCAGCGCCGGCGAAATCCGCCGCGCTTCCCGGCACGCGCGACCCGCTGCAGGGCTTCAACCGGATCAATTACGCGATCAACCGGCCGATCGACCGCTTTCTCATCCGCCCGCTGGCGATCGCCTACAAGACGGTGGTGCCGCACCCGCTGCGCGATGGCGCGCGCAATTTCGTCGGGAATGTCTTTGAACCGCTGGTCTTCTTCAACGACGTCCTCCAGCTGCGCCCCGGCCGCGCGGTGCGCACCCTCGCGCGGATGGCGCTCAATACCACGCTCGGCATCGGCGGGGTGTTCGATGTCGCCAGGCGCAAGCCGTTCCATCTGCCGCATCACGCCAATGGTTTCGGCGATACGCTGGGCTATTATGGCATCGGCCCGATCGCCTATCTCTATCTGCCGGTGCTGGGGCCGACGAGCCTGCGCGATCTCGCCGGCGCGGTCGCCGATGGCTATACCGAGCCGCGGCTGCTCGAACGCATGCTGCATCCCGACGCCGACAAATCGCTGCTGCGCGATACGCTGCCCGTCGGAAAATACGGGATCATCGCCGAGGGCATCTCCGGGCTCGACCAGCGGGCCGAGAACGATCCCGCGCTTCAGGCGATCGCCAAGACCTCGGTCGATCCCTATGCGACGCTGCGTTCGAGCTATCTCCAGGATCGCGCGGGCGAGATCGCCGCGCTCAAGACGCGGGGCGGCGAGCCGCCCGTGCCCTCGCTCGAAGACCCGCTGCTCGATCCCGCCGCCGCTCGCTGATCGCGCCGCGCCGCCATTCGAGCAGCGGCCAGGCGAGGATCGAGCTGCCCAGCACCACGTCGCGCAGCCGCAGCGCCAAAGCCAGCGCCAGCGCCTGCGCCGGGGCAAGCCCGAAGACCAGCCCCGCGCCGACCAGGCCTGCTTCCTGAAGCACCACCCCGGCGGGCACGAAGAAGGCGATGCCGCGCAGCCCATAGGCGGTGCTGTCCACCGCCACCGCTGCGAACGGGCTCAGCGGCACGCCCAGCATCCGCGCCGCCAGCCATAATTGCACCCCGCCCATCCCCCAGCCGAGGAAATGCCAGCCGATCGCGGTCGGAAAGCCGCCGCGCCGCCGCCGCATCTCGCGGCGCAGCAGGTGCCATTCGACGCGCAGATGGCGCAGCAGGTGCCATTCGACGCGCAGATGGCGCAGCAGCGGGGCATGGCGGAACCGGTGCAGGACCAGCCCCGCCGCAACGACGCCGAGCAGAGCCACGAACCCGGTCGCGAGAACCCCGGCCCCCTGCGGCAACGGCAGGCGCATGCGGTGCCAGAAGCGCTGCACCACGGTGAGCGCGAGCAGCAGGTAGGGGATCTGCGCGAGCGCCTCGGCAAAGGCATCGAGCGCGGTGGCGGTGATTGCCACCCGTCCGCGCGCACCAAGCAGGACCAGCACCCTTGCCCCGATCGCCTCGCCGAGCCCGGCCATCACCACAAGCAGGTTGCAGCCGGCATCGCGCAGCAGCCGCGAGACGAAACTTCGCGCAAAGGAGACCCCGGGGCGCATCGCCAGCAGGGCCGCGGCATAGAACAGCTGCGCGGCAAGCTGGCCGGGCAGCGTCACCGCGACCACGCGCCAGTCGATCCGCGACCAGGCATCGCCCAGAAGCCGGCGCATCGCCGCGTTCGCGGCGACGCCGCCGAGCACCACCACCACCGCCAGAAACGGCAGCAGTCCCGCGATCCAGGTCTGGTGCCGGCGGCGTTCGGTCATGGCGGGGCTGTACGAAGCGCGGGAAAAAGGAAAAGGAGATTCTTGGGAACTTGCGCGAAAAGCGCGCGGTCGCTGCTGCCGGCAAGCGCGGCGATATTGCCCCTTGCGGCATTTTCCCGCACAGGCCGCCGCCAGCCATGTTCGCGCGTCATCTCCTCGCCTGCCTGCTCGCCGCCGCGCGCCGCCCGTTCGCGACACTGCTCGTCGCCGCGCTGGCGGTGGCGGCGGCGCTGGCCTGCATTGCGCTGCGCTTCGACATCACCACCGATACCGGCGCGCTGATTTCGGCCGAAACCCCCTGGCGCAAGGCCGAGGCGCGAATCGAGACCGCCTTCCCGCAGCTCAAGGATTCGCTCACCGTCGTGATCGACGGCGCCACCCCCGAGCTTGCCGAGGATGCGGCGGCGCGGCTGTCGGCGGCGATGGCCGCCGACCCGCGGCATTTCCTGCTCGTCGAACGGCCCGATGGCGGCGATTTCTTCGCCCGCGAAGGGCTGCTGTTCGCGCCTGTCGCTGAGGTCAAGGCGACGGTCCAGCAATTGATCGACGCGCAATCGCTGCTCGGCCCGCTCGCCGCCGACCCCACGCTCGCCGGCATCGCCCGGGCCATCACCACCGCCGCCGATGGCGCCGCGAGCGGCACCGATCCCGCGCAGGCGGCGCGGTTGACCGCGCCGCTTGCCGGCCTGTCGCGCAGCATCGATCGGCGGCTCGATGGACAGAAGGCATGGTTTTCCTGGCAGCGGCTGTTCAGCAAGACCAGCGGCAGCCTCGCGCCGCCGACGCGGCGCATCATCCTTGCCCGGGTGCGCCTCGATTATGGCGACCTTGAACCCGGCTCCGCCGCAACAGCCGCCCTGCGCGGCGCGGCGGCGGCGCTCGCGCTCGATCCCGCGCATGGCGTCACCCTTGGCATCACCGGCGAGGTGCCGCTGGCCGACGAGGAATTCGCCTCGATCCGCGACAATATCGGGCTCGTCGGCCTGCTGATGGCGGCAGCGATGACCGCGGTGCTGTGGTTTGCCACGCGCTCGCTGCGGATGGTGGCGGCGATCATGCTGACGATCCTCGCCGGGCTTGCGCTTGCGACCGCGGTCGGGCTGCTCGCCGAGGGCCGGCTCAACCTGATCTCGCTCGCCTTCATCCCGCTGTTCGTCGGGCTGGGGGTCGATTTCGGCATCCAGATCTGCGTGCGGGTGAATGCCGAACGGCGCGAGGGCGCAACGATGCCTGCCGCGCTGGAGCGCAGTGCGCAGGCGATCGGCGAGCCGCTGCTGCTGGCCGCGGCCGCGATCGTGCTGGCGCTCGGCGCCTTCCTGCCGACGCAATATGTCGGCGTCGCCGAACTCGGGGTGATCGCCGGCCTTGGCATGATGATCGCCTTCCTGCTCAACATCACGCTGTTGCCGGCGCTGCTGGTGCTGCTGCGCCCCGGGGTGCCGCGCGCGGCGGTGGGCTGGGCGGGGGCGGCGCCGGTCGATCGCTGGCTGGCGCGGCACCGGCGCGCGGTGCTGGCCAGCTTCGCGCTCGCCATGGCGGTATCGATCGCCGGGCTTGGCTGGGTGCGCTTCGATTTCAACCCGCTGCATCTGCGCGATCCGCACAGCCCGGCGATGCGCACGCTGTCGCGGCTGATGCGCGATCCCGAGCGGACGCCCAACACCATCGCCATCCTTGCTCCCAGCCTTGACGCCGCCGACCGCCTCGCGGCCCGGCTGGAGAAGCGTCCCGAAATTGCCGAGGCACGCACGCTGTCAAGCTTCGTGCCGCCCGACCAGGCGCCCAAGCTCGCGCTGATCGACGATGCAAGCCTGCTGCTCGATGCCACGGTCAATCCCTTCGCGCTCGCCCCGCCCGGGGACGATGCCACGACCCGCGCCAGCCTTGCGACGGCCAGCGCTTCGCTGGGCAAGCTCGCCGCGGCCCGGTCCGGCCCGCTGGCGGCGGCGGCAAAGGCGCTCGCATCGAGCTTTGCCCGGCTGGCGGCGGCGCCCGCCGCGCAGCGCGCGCCGATTGCCGCGATGCTGACCGAACCGCTGCAGGTGACGCTCGCCAATATCCGCGCCTCGCTCCAGGCGAGCGCGGTCGATCGCGCCGGGCTTCCCGCCACGCTGCGCGCCGACTGGGTTTCGCCTTCGGGGGCGGCGCTGGTCGAGGTCACCCCGGCGGGCGACAGCCTCGACAATCGCGTGCTGGCGCGCTTCGCCACCGCGGTGCGCGCGATCGCCCCCGATGCGACCGGCCTTCCCGTCGCGACGCAGGAAGCGGCCGCGACCGTGTCGCGCGCCTTCATCGAGGCCGGCGTGCTGGCGCTGCTGCTGGTGAGCACGCTGCTTTACGCGGTGCTGCGCAGCGCGCGCGAGGTGGCCTTCACGCTGGCGCCGGTCGTGCTTTCGGGCTTTCTCACGCTCGGCAGTTGCGTCGTCATCGGCCAGCCGCTCAATTTCGCCAACATCATCGCCTTTCCGCTGCTGTTCGGGGTTGGCGTTGCCTTTCACATCTATTTCGTCATGGCCTGGCGCGCGGGCACGCGAAACCTGCTTCAGACGAGCCTTGCGCGCGCGGTGGTGTCGAGCGCGCTCGCAACCGGCAGCGCCTTCGGCGCGCTGTGGTTCTCGCATCACCCCGGCACCGCCAGCATGGGGCTCATCCTGATGATCTCGCTCATCTGGACGCTGGTCTGCGCGCTGATCTTCGAGCCAGCCTTGCTCGGCCCTGCTCCAGGGGCCAGATAGGCGGTGATGCCCGAGAAATTGTTCCTCGCCTCGATCCACGATGTCGGGCCGCGCTTCGAGCGCGAGGTCGATCACCTGGCCGCGCTGCTGACCGGGCTGCTCGGCGGGCCGCGCTTTGCCATGCTGGTGGTGCCAGATCACTGGGGCGAGGCGCCGCTCGCCGCAGCCCCCGCGTTCCGCCGCCGGCTGCGCGGCTGGGCCGAAGAAGGGGTCGAGATGTTCGTCCACGGCTGGTTCCACCGCGACCGCGCCGAACATCGCGGGCTCGCCGGGCTGAAGGCGCGGCACATGACCGCGCGCGAGGGCGAGTTTCTTGGCCTGGCCGAGGCCGAGGCGGCGCGGCGCATGGCCGATGGCCGCGCGCTGATCGAGGATGCGACCGGGCAGGCGGTGGCGGGCTTCGTCGCGCCCGCCTGGCTTTATGGCGAAGGCGCGCGCGCGGCGCTGGCAAACAGCGGTTTCGCGCTCGCCGAGGATCATTTGCGCGTCTGGCAGCCGGCGAGTGGGCGGGTGCTGGCGCGCGGCCCGGTGGTCACCTGGGCAAGCCGCAGTCGGCCGCGCCAGCTGTCCTCGCTCGCCTTCGCCGCGCTGGCGCGCCGCGCCCTGCGACCGACGCGCGTGGTCCGGCTCGCGGTGCATCCGGGCGATACAGGGGTTCCCGCGCTCCTCGCCTCGATCGCCGCGACCGGCAGCGCGCTCGCGAAGGGCCGACGGATCGCGCAGTATCGCGACCTGCTTGCGTGAGCATGCAGTCTGGCGATAAATTCCATGTTTTACAGCATTTTGCTGTGACTGATTGCCAAAATGGGCAGATGATGACAAAAGCGGCGCGGGTTTGGGAGACGGTTTCACGGTCGGCCGGCGCGCGGCAAGAGGGTCGTTTGGCATGTATCAGAACAGCTTCGCGGCGGGCGGGCTGACCCCGAACGGGATGGTGGACACGCGGATCGATCTCAAGGCGCTCGACCGTGCCGATCGCAATGCGCTGGCGGGGCTGGCCAGCGCGGCGATCTCGCTGGCGCTGCTGGTGATGGTGGCGCTTCAGTTCCGCCATCTCGCCTTTGCCCAGATCGTCGCGATGATCCCGCGCTCGCCGCCGTTCTGGGCTGTGTTCGCCACCTATTACCTGACCCCGCCGGCGATCGAATGGCTGATCTATCGCCGGCTGTGGGGCCTGCCGTTCAGCGGCTTCGCCGCGCTGCTGCGCAAGCTGGTGAGCAATGAGCTGCTGCTTGGCTATCTGGGCGAGGTCCAGTTCTACGCCTGGGCGCGCGGGCGGCTCAACATGACAGCGGCGCCCTTCGGCGCGATCAAGGATGTGACGATCCTGTCCGCGCTCACCGGGAATATCGCCACGCTTCTCATGCTCGGCCTTGCCTGGCCGCTGGTCTCGACCAGCGCGCTCGGGATGAAGACGCACACCACCTTCCTCTCGCTCGGGGTGGTGCTGTTCACCTCGTTTGCGATCCTGCTGCTGCGCCAGCGGCTGTTCACCCTGCCGCGGGCCGATCTGTGGCTGGTCACCGCCATGCATGTGCTGCGCATCGCCGCGATCGTCGGGCTGGCGGCGCTGATGTGGCATCTGGTGCTGCCCGAGGTCGGCTATGCGCTGTGGCTGGTGCTGGCGACGCTGCGGATGCTGGTCTCGCGGCTGCCGCTGATCCCCAACAAGGATGTGGTCTTTGCCGGGCTCGCGGTGTTCCTGCTTGGCCATGAACATGAGATCGGCGATCTCATGGCGATGATGGCGGGGCTGCTGCTCGTAACCCATCTGGCGGTGGGCACGGTCTTCGGCACCGCCGAACTGGTGACGGCCCGCAAGTGAGGCGCGCCAAGGCCTGCCTGGCGGCGCTGGCTTTGGGGCTGGTGGCCGCTCCGGTCTGCGCGCGCTATGCCGCGCATGTCTCGTCCAATCCCGAGTTGGGCAAGGCCGAGGGGCGCTGCCGGGCGGGCGAGCCGGGGCCGGCGCTGCTGATCGAGGTCGCAGGGCTCAAGGATCGCAAGGGCCTGGTCAAGGCCGAGGTCTATCCGTCCGATGACGATGATTTCCTCGCCGACGATGACGATCTGGTCAACGCCGGCAAGGTGTTCCGCCGCGTCGAGGAGCCCGTGCCGGCGCGCGGGCCGGTGGTGCTGTGCATCCGCGTTCCCGCCCCCGGCAGCTACAGCCTGCTGGTGTTGCATGACCGCGACAGCAATCACAAATTCGGCTGGTGGGGTGATGGCGTCGGCTTTGCCGGCAATCCGAAGATCGGCTGGCACAAGCCGCCCGCCGAGGACGCGCGGATCGTCGCCGGCCCCGGGCTGACGCGCACCACGGTTGTCATGAACTACCGCCGCGGGCTAGGGGTGGCGCCGCTGCGCCATCCGCACGGCAGCGAGGACGAGTGAGCCATGGGAGCCGGACGATGAAAATCGTCGATGTCTGCGCCTTCTTCACGCCGCATGGCGGCGGGGTGAAGACCTATGTCGAGCAGAAGCTCGCGATCGGTCCCGAGCTTGGCCATGACATCACCATTCTCGCCCCCGGTGATCGCCACGCGGTGATCGAGCGCGGCCCGGCGGCGCGGCTCATCACCATTCCCAACCCGCGTTTTCCGCTCGACCGCAAATATTGGTATTTCGACGACGAGGCGGCGCTGCACGCCGAACTCGACGCGCTCGCGCCCGATTTCGTCGAGGCGTCCTCGCCCTGGCGCAGCGCCACCATGGTCGCGCGCTGGCAGGGCGCGGCGCCGCGCGCGCTGGTCATGCATTCCGATCCGCTGTCGGCCTATGCCTATCGCTGGCTGGGGCCGATCCTGCCGCGCGACGCGATCGACAAGCGCTTCCAGCTGTTCTGGAACCATCTGCGCCGGCTGGGCGAAGCCTATGACCGCGTGGTCTGCGCCAGCGGCGAGTTGCAGAACCGGCTCGCGCTCGGCGGGGTGCGCAACACCGGGCTGCACCGCATGGGGATCGAGGCGGGGGTGTTTTCGCCAACCCGGCGCAACCCGGCGCTGCGCCGGCGGCTGCTCGAATTGTGCGGCCTGCCCGAAAGCGCGCATCTGCTCATCGGCATCGGCCGGCTGTCGGCGGAAAAGCGCTGGCCGCTGGTGGTCGATGCGGTCACCGCCGCCAGCCAGACGATGCCGATCGGCCTTGTCATCCTTGGCGCGGGCAACCAGAAGAAGCGGATCGAGCGCCAGATCTCGGGCAATCCGCATATCCGCCTGCTCGCGCCCGAGCGCGACCGCGTCACCTTTGCGACGCTGCTCGCCAGTGCCGATGCGATGATTCACGGCTGCGAGGCGGAAACCTTCTGCATGGCCGCGGCCGAAGCGCGTGCAAGCGGCGTGCCGATGATCGTGCCCGACCGCGGCGGCGCCTCGGACCATGCGCGCGGCGCCGGGCTGACCTATCGCGCCGGCAACGCGCTGGCCGCCGCGCATGCAACCGTGACCCTGCTGCGCGCCCCCCCGAAAGGACCGTTCGGCGGGGTGGTCACCATGCGCCAGCATTTCGAGCAGCTTTTTGCCGATTATGCGGCGATCGTCGCGACGCGGCAGATCGCGCGCCGCGTCGCCTGACCGGCGGCGCGACAAGCCGGGGTTACCGGCCGATCGCCCGCTCGCAGAACGCCCAGACCTCCTGCGCGAGAAGCAGGCGCCTTGCAGGATCGGGCGTGCCGGTTTCGGCGGCCAGCAGTTCGGCATGCGCGGTGGTCGAGACGAGGTTGTAGATCAGCATCGCCAGCAGCTCGGGATCGCCGGGGCGCAACTCGCCCGTCGCCATGCCCGCGCGCAGCAGCTCGGCGAAAAGCGCGAGCAGCGGCGCGAGCGCGGCCTGCAACTCGTCCGGCCGGCTTTCCGCGAGCCGCAGATGCTCGCGCGAGAGCGCGGCGCTGCGCCGGTCGCTGCCCGGATAGGCCGGCTGGCCGAGATCGGCGGCGCCCAGCGCGATCGAGGTGACGATGATCGCAAGGCGCGCGCGCGGGCTGGCGTGGGTGGCAACAAGGCTGCGGTAATGCTGCGCGGCAAGCCGGATCGTCTCGGCGAACACGACGAGCATGAGCTCATCCTTGCTCGCGAAATTGTCGTAGAAGGCGCGGCGCGCCAGCCCGGTGCGCGCCAGCACCGCGCGGATCGTCAGCCCTTCGAGCCCGCCTTCGTCGAGCAGCTCGTAAGCCGCCTCGATCAGTTGCCGTGCCCGCGAATCGCCCGAAGCGGCGATGAATTCCAGCTTCTGCAATTGCGGCGGGAATGCGCTGGCCATCGATGAGGAACTAGGGCGAGAACGCCCGATCGTCCAGCCCGCCGCCCATTGACAGCGCGGCCGTGCCGATATAAACAGCCTGAGAACAGCGTTCTCAAAATTGGAAAGGGGTTCGATGCCGACCGTCAACTATATCGACGCCGATGGCACCCGCCATGTCGTCGAGGTGCCGCCGGGCGAAAACGTCATGCGCGGCGCCTTGTACAACAATGTCACGGGCATCGTCGGCGAATGCGGCGGCGGGCTGTCGTGCGCCACCTGCCATTGCTACGTCGATCCGGCCTGGACCGGGCGCGTCGGCCCGCCCGCCAGCCAGGACGAGCGCGATCTGCTTCAGGCCGCGGCCTGCGAGGTCCGGCCCAACAGCCGGCTTTCCTGCCAGATCGTCATGACCGAGGCGCTCGACGGGCTCACCGTCGCGCTTCCCCAAACCCAGTACTGAGGAGCCGCGCCATGGCCGTCGATGCCGCCCATCCCGTTCCCCCGAGCTATCCGCGCCGCGTCGGCATGGACCAGGTGCCGCCGCATGTCGACAAGACGCTGATCCGTCAGGCGGGGATCACCTTCAGCCCCGAATTTCTGGCCGCGCCGCACAAGTTCATGGCCGACCTGCACGACAAGCAGCCGCCGCTGTTCTACGACGTCGGCATGATGGGCAACGCCTGGCAGGCGATCAAGCACGCCGATGCGCTCCATATCCTGCGCAACCCCGAGGTCTTCACCAACGAGGGCGCGACCCCCTTCCCGCGCGATCCTGACGATTATTTCTACTTCATCCCGCAGGAGATCGACCCGCCGCACCACCGCAAATACCGCAATATCGTCGATCCGGTGTTCAGCCCGCAGGGGGTACTGAAGCTAGAGGGCAAGATCAGGGCGCTCGCCAACGCGCTGATCGATACCTTCATCGCCAAGGGGGAATGCGAATTCGCCGAGGATTTCGGCCGGCCGCTGCCGGTCACCGTGTTCCTCGACATCATGGGCCTGCCGCAGGACATGCGCGACACCTTCGTCTCCTGGGCGATGGACCTGCTCCATTCGAACAACGACCGCGCGGTGATGCAGCGCGCGATGGACAATATCACCACCTATCTCAAATCGGCGATCGCCGGGAAGAAGGCGCATCCCGACGATGGTGTCGTCAGCCTCATCGCCCATGCCGCGCCGGGCGGGGTGCCGCTGTCCGACAAGGAGATCTTCGGCTTCGTCTGCTTCCTGTTCATCGGCGGGCTCGACACGGTCTTCGCCACGCTCAACAACATCTGGCTCTATCTCGCGCAGAACCCGGCCAAGGTTGCGGAAATGCGCGCCGATCCAGACAATATCAACGCGCAGGTCGAGGAATTGCTGCGCGTCTGGTCGGTCACCTTCTCGGGGCGCGTGCTGACCCGCGATTACGAACTGCGCGGCGTCCGGCTCGGCAAGGACGATCGCATCACCTGCATCCTGCCGGCGTGCAATTTCGATCCCGAGGTGTTTCCCGAGCCGCGCGAGGTCAATTTCCACCGCCCGCGCCAGACGGTGCTGGCCTTCACCGTGGGGGTGCACAGCTGCATGGGCGCGCATCTGGCGCGGCTCGAAATCAAGATCGCGCTCCAGGAATGGCTCAAGCGCATCCCCGAATTTTCGCTCAAGCCGGGCACGCAGGTCGAATATCGACCGGGCGGGGTGGTCGGCCCCGAGGCGGTGCCGCTGGTCTGGACGGCGTAAGCGCGCTCAAGGCATGGCGATGCCGCCGTTGGGGCGCAGCAACTGCCCGGTGACGAAGCGCGCCGCATCCGAGGCGAGATACAAGACGGCGAGCGCAATGTCGCGCGGCTCGCCGGTGATGCCAAGTGGCGATGCCGCCGCCCTTGCCTTCAGGCCGGCGGCATAGCTTGTCGGATCGAGCGCGCCGCTCGCGTCGCGAAAGCCGCCCGTGCCGAGCGGGGTATCGACCCAGCCCGGCGCGACACCGTTGACGCGGATCCCCCAGGCGCCGAATTCGCGTGCCGCCGAGCGGGTGATCGCGTTCACGCCCGCCTTGGTCATCGCATAGATCGACAGCCCGGGCGGCGAGGATTCGCCGCCGGCCGAGGAGATATTGACGATCGCCCCGGCGCCGGTGGCGCGCATCGCCTTTGCCGCCTCGGCACAGCCGGCATAGACGCCCTTGAGATTGACCGCGATCACCCGGTCGATATCCGCCTCCCCGGCCTCGACGATCGGCTTGCGCACCAGGATCGCCGCGCAGTTCACCCAGATATCCAGCCGGCCGTGCACGCCGAGCGCGCCAGCGGCAAGCGCGGCGATCTCGTCGCGCCGCGCCATGTCGGTCGGCTGCACCGTCGCTGCCGCGCCGATCAGTGCCGCGGTCTCGGCAAGCCCCGCCCGGTCGATATCGGCCAGCACCACTTGCGCTCCGGCCTCGGCGAGAACCACCGCGCAGGCGCGGCCGATCCCCGAAGCGGCGCCGGTCACCACCGCGACGCGGCCGGCAAGGCCGAACTCGCGCGCGAGGCGGGGGTCGAGCGCGCTCATCCGGCGGTCACCCCGCCGTCGGCGGTCCAGATCGCGCCATGGACGTTGCTGGCCGCGGCGGAAGTGATGAAGCCGACCACCGCCGCCACTTCGGCGGGGCTGGCCGGCGGCCGCGCGCCCGAATAGCGCTTGATCGCGGCAAAATCGGCGTCGGCGGGCGGCCTTGTCTCATTGCTGATCCCGGTCAGCATCGCCCCCGGCGCGACCGCGTTGATGCGGACCGGCTGGCCCATATATTCCATCGCCAGCGATTTCGTCATCTGAAGGAGCGCCGCCTTCGACATCGAATAGGGCACGATATAGGGCGCGCCGAGAAAGGCGCTCTGCGACAGCACATTGACCATGTTGCCCCGCGCCGCGACCAGATGCGGCAGCGCCGCCTGCGCCAGCCAGAAGGGTGCCGCGGCATTGACCGCCATGATTTTCGCGAAATCCGCCTCGCTCACCTCGCCGGCATGGTGAAAGCGCATCAGCCCGGCGGCATTGACCAGCACGTCGAGCCGGCCATGCGCGGCGACCGCCGCCTCGACCGCGGCGATGCAGGCGGCGCGCGTCGAAATATCGGCGACATGCGCGATGCAGCGCCCGCCCGCCGCGACCAGCGCGACGCAGCTTTCGTGCAGCGGCTCGGCCAGCACATCGACCGCCAGCA
This sequence comes from Sphingomonadales bacterium, assembly GCA_028870315.1. Taxonomy (GTDB): domain Bacteria; phylum Pseudomonadota; class Alphaproteobacteria; order Sphingomonadales; family Sphingomonadaceae; genus Novosphingobium. The sequence goes on from JAGWPW010000070.1 coordinate 17,274, forward strand.
GCGCGCAGCCCTGCCCCGCCAGTTCCTCCGCGATCGCCCGGCCCAGCCCGCGCGCCGCGCCCGTGACCAGTGCCACCCTTTGTGTCATCGTTGCCTCCCGCCGCGGGTTTGGCCGCCGGGAGTGATTTGCCCGCGTCGCGCCCTATAATGCGGCGCTGTCCTTCTCCCAAGCCTGCCAGGATTCGACCATGCCCAACCGGCAGATCTTCGCCGATTTCGCCCCCGCGATCCGCGCGCCAAGCCCGCTGCGCGCCGCGATCACCGCTGCCTGTCGCGCGCCCGAGCCGGCCTGCATCGCCGCGCTGCTGCCCCAGGCCGAGCTTGCCGAGCCGCTGCGTGCCGCGATTGCCGCGACCGCGAGCGCGCTCGTTCGCGCGCTGCGCGCCAAGGGGCAGCGCGGCGGGCTCGAAGGGCTGGTCCGCGAATATTCGCTCTCCAGCCACGAGGGCGTCGCGCTGATGTGCCTTGCAGAAGCGCTGCTGCGCATCCCCGACAATGCGACGCGCGACGCGCTCATCCGCGACAAGATCGCGCCGGGCGACTGGCAGGCGCATGTCGGCGGCGGCCGCCCGCTGTTCGTCAATGCCGCGACCTGGGGGCTGGTCGTCACCGGCCGTCTGACCGGCGCGGCCAGCGAGGCGGGGCTGGCGGCGGCGCTGACCCGGCTCATCGCCCGCGCCGGCGAGCCGGTGATCCGCCGCGGCATCGACATGGCGATGGAACTGATGGGCGAGCAGTTCGTCACCGGCGAGACCATCGGCCAGGCGCTGAGGCGCGCCCGGCGTCTGGAGGCGAAGGGCTTTTCCTACAGCTACGACATGCTGGGCGAGGCGGCGACCACCGCCGCCGACGCGGCGCGCTTCACCCGCGATTACGAGGCGGCGATCCACGCCATCGGCGCGGCGGCGGCCGGGCGCGGCCCGATCGCCGGGCCGGGGATTTCGATCAAGCTTTCGGCGCTGCACCCGCGCTATACGCGGGCCCAGGCGGGGCGGGTTATGACCGAGCTCCTGCCGCGACTGCGCGATCTCGCGCGGCTCGCCAAAGGCTATGACATCGGCTTCAACATCGACGCCGAGGAAGCCGACCGGCTCGAACTCTCGCTCGACCTGCTCGAAAGCCTCGCGCTCGACCCGGCGCTCGCCGGCTGGAACGGGCTCGGCTTCGTCATCCAGGCCTATGGCAAGCGCTGCCCCTTCGTCATCGACTGGCTCGCCGATCTTGCCCGCCGCAGCCGGCGGCGGCTGATGGTGCGGCTGGTCAAGGGCGCCTATTGGGACAGCGAGATCAAGCGCGCGCAGGAAGCCGGGCTTGCCGATTTCCCGGTCTATACGCGCAAGGTCCACACCGACCTTGCCTATATCGCCTGCGCGCGGCGGCTGCTGGCCGAGCGCGAGGTGATCTTCGCGCAATTCGCGACGCATAACGCGCAGACGCTCGCCAGCATCCATCACCTCGCCGGGCCGGATTTCGCGCCGGGCGACTGGGAGTTCCAGTGCCTTCACGGCATGGGCGAGCCGCTTTACGAGGAGGTGGTCGGCGCCGACCGGCTGGCGCGCCCGTGCCGGATCTATGCGCCCGTGGGCACGCATGCGACGCTGCTTGCCTATCTCGTGCGGCGGCTGCTCGAAAACGGCGCCAATTCCTCCTTCGTCCATCGCATCCGGGACGAGGCGGTCAGCATCGCGGCACTGGCCGAGGACCCGGTCGTGGCGGCGCGGCGCATCACCCCGCCGGGATCGCCGCATCCGGCGGTGGCGCTGCCGCGCGATCTTCATGGCGCAAGACGCAATTCGGCCGGGATCGACCTCAGCGACGAGGCGGCGCTCACCGCGCTGGGCGAGCGGCTGGTCGCGAGCAATGCGCAGGCCCTTCGCGCCGAACCCGGCCCGGGCGAGCCGGTCAGCCAGCGCAACCCCGCAGACCGCGACGACATCATCGGCACGATCCGCATCGCCGACGTCGCAGCGATTGCCGAGGCGATGGCGCGCGCGCGCGCCGCGCAACCGGGCTGGGCGGCAACCCCTGTCGCGGCCCGCGCGCGCTGTCTCGAACGCGCCGCCGATGCGTTGCAGAAGGCCATGCCCGACCTGCTTGGCCTCATCGTCCGCGAGGCGGGCAAGTCGCTGCCCAACGCGATTGCCGAAGTGCGCGAGGCGATCGATTTCCTGCGCTATTACGCCGCCGAGGCGCGGGTGACGCTGGCGGGCGATGTCGCCCCGCTCGGCCTGGTGGTCTGCATCTCGCCGTGGAACTTCCCGCTGGCGATCTTCACCGGCCAGATCGCCGCGGCGCTGGTCGCGGGCAATTGCGTGCTCGCCAAGCCCGCCGAGGAGGTGCCGCTGATCGCCGCCGCCGGCATCGCAATCCTGCATGGCGCGGGCATTCCCGCCGAGGTTCTCCAGTTCCTGCCCGGCGATGGCAGGGTCGGCGCGGCGCTGGTCGCGCGGCCCGAGACGGCAGGCGTGCTGTTCACCGGCTCGGGCGAGGTTGCCCGGCTCATCGCCCGCGAACTGGCGACGCATCGGGGGGCGCCGATCCCCTTCGTTGCCGAGACCGGCGGCCAGAACGCGATGATCGTCGATTCCTCGGCGCTCGCCGAGCAGGTGACCGGCGATGTCATCGCCTCGGCCTTCGACAGCGCCGGCCAGCGCTGCTCGGCCTTGCGCGTCCTGTGCCTCCAGGAAGATATCGCCGGGCGGCAGCTGGCGATGATCGAAGGCGCGCTTGCCGAACTCAGCCTTGGCAATCCGGCGCGGCTTTCGACCGACATCGGCCCGGTGATCACCGCTGAAGCGAAGCGCGGCATCGAGACGCATATCGAGCGCATGCGCCAGCAGGGGTGCCGCGTGACCCGGCTCGCGCTGCCCGAGGAATGCGGCAACGGCCATTTCGTCGCGCCGACGATCATCGAGATCGCGCGTATCGCCGACATCGGCCGCGAGGTGTTCGGCCCGGTGCTGCATGTGCTGCGCTATGCGCGCGACGAACTCGACGCGGTAATCGCGGCGATCAACGCCACCGGCTATGGCCTCACCTTCGGGCTGCACACGCGGCTCGATGAAAGCATCGCCCATGTCACCGCGCGGATCGCGGCGGGCAATCTCTACGTCAACCGCAACACCATCGGCGCGGTGGTCGGGGTCCAGCCCTTCGGTGGGCGCGGGCTGTCGGGAACCGGGCCGAAGGCGGGCGGGCCGCTTTATCTCGCGCGGTTGGTGACGGGCGCGCCGCATCCGGCGCTGCCCGGCGCGGCGCGTCCCGATGCGGCGGCGGGCGCGCTCGCCGAATGGCTGGCCGCAGCGGGCGATGGCGCGGGCGCGCGGGCGGTGCGCGCGGCGATCGCCGAAGCGCTGGTCGGCCATGCCGGCGAGCTTCCCGGGCCGGTGGGCGAGACCAACCGCTATGCGCTGCGCCCGCGCGGGGCGGTGCTGCTGGTGGCGCACAGTCGCGCCGGCCTGATCGCGCAGCTTGGCGCAACGCTGGCCGCAGGCAATGACGCGGTGATCGCGGGCCGGACGCTTGCCGGAGATTTCGCCGCGCTTCCGCGCGCGGTCGCGGCGCGGCTGTGCTGGACAGATGGGATCGCCGCCGTGCCCGCCTGCACCGCGGTGCTGCTCGAAGCCGGACGCGACCACCGTGCGCTGCTCGCCGCGCTCGCCGCGGGCGAAGGGCCGCTGCCGCTGGTCCAGCAGGCGAATGCCGCGGGCGCCTATCGCGCCGACTGGCTGGTCGAGGAGCAGTCGATCTCCATCAACACCGCCGCCGCCGGCGGCAACGCGCGGCTGATGGCACTGGTATGAGAAGCGAAAGCCGGCAATTGTCTGGACGCGATCGCCGGCCGCGTGCTAGCGCTTGGCGCGCAGCAGGAGCCGAGCCGCGATGACGCCCCAGATGCTCATGATCCTCGCCGCCGCCGGGGTGATCGCCGGCGGCAGCGCCAATGGTGATATACGCGCCGCCGCGGCCCTGCCCGCGCCGGCGGCAGCGCCAGCCAAACTCGCCGTTGGCAAGGACAAGCGGGCGGTCGACAGCCAGCTGCGCCGGTGCCTCGGCGAAAAGACGCTGACCGATCCCCGGCGCCGGCTGTGCCCGGGCTGGCTCATGGGCGGACCGCCGCTGGCCTTCGGGCTAGGCGAGGCGCTGGAGTGGGACACGATCCTGGTGACGTCCATCGCAGACACCAATCCCGCATCGCATTGATCGGCCTGTCTCGAACAGGGACGCGAAACCGATTTCACTTGAGCCGGGGTAAATCGAGGCGCATCCGCGTGGTATGTGAGAATGCGCCGTATTGCGCTTTACGGGCGCGCCGGCCGGTGTGGAGACGGAAGATGAAGCTTCTCGTCGGACTGATGGCGGGCGCGGCGCTCGCGATGACCCCTTCCATGGCGGCGGCGCAAGGCTGGGGCGGCGGCCACGGCGGCGGCGGCGGCCATGGCGGCGGTGGCGGTTTTCATGGCGGCGGTGGTTTCCATGGCGGCGGCGGTGGTTTCCGCGGCGGTGGCTGGGGCGGTCGCGGCGGTGGCTGGGGCGGTCGCGGTGGCTGGGGCGGTCGCGGTGGCTGGGGCGGTCGTGGCGGCTGGGGTGATCGTGGCTGGCGCGGCGGCTGGGGCGGCGGCTGGGGTGGCTGGGGTGGCTGGGGTGGCTGGGGTTGGGGCGGCTGGGGCTGGGGCTGGCCCGGCTACTGGGGCCCATCGCTCGGCCTCTATTACGGGCTTTACGATGATCCCTGGTATTGGGGTTACCCCGATTACGCGCCTTATGGCGGTGACTACTATGACCAGGCCCCGCCCGTCGAGAATGCGCCGCAGGGCTATTACAGCGCGCCGCCGCAGGGCAGCGCGCAGCAGGGCACGGCGCAGACCTGCGGCAATTGGCAATGGAATGCCGGCGATCATCAATATCACTGGATCTCGCAGGGATGCTGAGAATGGATGTCAGCGGGTCGGGGTGGATACGTCTTTTCGCGGCTGCCGCAGGGGGGGCGCTGCTGCTGCTGGCGGTGCCTGCTTGCGCCCAGGACGGCGATCAGGCCGGACAGTCGTCGCTCGCCGGGCTGCATAAGGCGCTCAATCTCGCGCCCTGGCAGGAATCGGGCTGGCAAACCTATACCGCGGCGATGGCTCCGCCACCGGTCGAGGATCGGCAGCGGGCGGCGATGCGCATGTTCCCGACGCTTCACGCGCCGCAGCGCATGGATCTGATCACCGCTGAAATTAAACAGGAACTCGCCGATCACGAGCAGCAGGCGCAGGCGCTCAAGACCTTTTACGCCACGCTGTCGCAGCAGCAGCAGGCGGTGTTCGACCAGAAGACGCTGCCGCCGGTGCGGAACGACGGTTCGCAGCCCTGAGACGGGGGCTGGCGCAAGCCGTGATAGTCAATGCACGAAGCGGGCCACCACGTCGCGGTAGGAGCGGCTGACCTTCACCTCGGCGCCCGAATCGAGCACCAGGAAACATTCGCCATTGGTGTGCGGCTTGACCTGGCGGACGAGGTCCAGATTGACGATCCATGAGCGGTGCACGCGCTGGAACACGCGCGGGTCGAGCCGGCGTTCGAGATCCTTCATCGTCTCGCGCAGGATGAAGCTGTTGTTGGCGATATAGATACACATGTAATCGCCCGCCGCCTCGATACGTTCGATCGAATCGACATCGACGCGGAAGATCTGGCCGCGATCCTTGATATTGATGAGCTTTTCGAAACGGCCGGCGGCGGTCTCGGTGTCGTCGGGCAGCGCATCGGCGATCACGCCCGGCGCCACCTCGGCAAGCACGCTTTTGAGCTTTTCGGCCTCCTCGCACAGCCGCTTCTCGGCGATCCTGGTGCGCACCCTGTCGAGCGTGTCGGCGAGCCGGTCCTCATCGACCGGCTTCATCAGATAATTGACCGCATTGGCCTCGAAGGCGCGCACCGCATGTTCCTGATAGGCGGTGACGAAGACGAACAGCGGGGGTTCGATCTCCATCACCCCCTTGACCACCGAGAAGCCGTCGAAACCGGGCATCTGGATGTCGAGGAAAACAAGGTCGGGCCGCTCGGTCTTGATCTTGCGGATCGCTTCGCGGCCATTGGCGCAGGTGTCGATGATTTCGACATCGGCGAATTTTTCGAGCCGCAGTTGCAAGCCCTGAATGGCGAGCTTTTCGTCATCCACCAGAATCGTACGAATGGTCATGCGTTGCGTCCTGTGCGCGGTGACCTGTCGGAGCCATGAACGGCGCGGCTCATGCGGCCACCGCCGCGGCCCGTGGAGCGGCATCGGCGCCGTCGCGCCGCTCGAAGGGAATCTCGATGTTCACCGCAAAGCCGCCCTCGGGCGGGGCGAGCGTCTCGAAGCGATGCGCATCGCCATAGGCCTGCGCCAGCCGGTCGCGGATATTGGCGAGCCCGACACCGGTAGAGACCTGTTCGCGCCCGTCGTAGCCGACGCCGGTGAGGCGCTGCTCGCCCTCGTCCTGCACCCCCGGCCCGGTGTCGGACACGGTGATGCGCAGGTTCGGACCCAGAACCTGGGTGGAGATGGTGATCTCGGCGCCGCTTTCCTGCGGGGTGACGGCATATTTGATCGCATTCTCGACCAGCGGCTGGAGCAGCAGCGAGGGCAGCAGCGCGCCGCTGCTCGCCGGGTCGATATGGAAAATCGTGCGCAGCCGCTCCTCGAAACGCATTCGCTCGATGTCGAGGTAGAGCTTCAGCGTCTCCACCTCCTGCGCCACGGTGACGCGCGCGGTCGGCTCGTTGATGAGCGTGTAGCGCAGAAACGAGGACAGCCGGCTCAGCATGGCATTGGCAGGTTCGGTCTGCTTGAGCAGCACCAGTGTCGAGATCGAATTCAAGGTGTTGAACAGGAAATGCGGGTTGAGCTGGTAGCGCAGCATCGCCAGCTGGGCGCTGGCCGCCTGGCTTTCGAGCCGCAGCATCTGGTCGTTTTGCTCCTCGATCTGGAGGAAGAAATTGGTCGCATAATACAGCGCCGACCACGAGCCTAGCAATGTGCCGTCAAGATAGAACACGCCGATGAAAAGCTGCGCGAAGCTGACCGCAGGATCGCTGCGGTAAAGCCCGATCACCCAGCTGTCGATGAAGGCATAGAGGCTGACCGCGAGCGGCAGCACCAGCATCGAGACCCCCCAGGTGACCAGCGGGCGCCGGGCGATCAGCTGGCGATAGATCACCGCCAGGATCAGCGAGATCGAAAAGCCGGTGATCGTCTCGATGACGATCAGCACAAAAAACGAAAGCGGCTGCGCATTGGCGAGGCTCGACATCGCCCGAAGCAGCGTCGCACCGCCCCATCCGGCAAGCTGAAGCCGCCAGAACGCCTTATTCTTGTTGGCAAAGAACGGAGACGGGCGGAAGGGAAGAACAGCCATCGACACAGGGTTCTAAAGCATTTTCATGTCTGGTGGAATCACCTCGCTCGTCGCAGGATGCGGCGGCATTCGGCCAAGCCGCCCGCCCGCCATGACCCGGCTGCCGGACCTGACCAATCCACCCGGCGGGGACCGTCGATTGCACCCCCGGCTTCGTCGCCACCGCTCGGCGATTGGACTGCACCTGTTCGGTCGCGCCGGGCGATCCCCCGCTGCGCATCGACTGCTGCGCACAAAAAAGAGGGCCGGATCGCTCCGGCCCTCCCTTTGGGTATCGATGGCTATCCCGGTTTAGTTGCCCGAACCCGGACCGTAGGTGATTTCCACCCGGCGGTTCTGCGG
>JAGWPW010000071.1 GCA_028870315.1 Sphingomonadales bacterium
GAGGATGGTTGCAGCCTCGGGTGTGATGTCCGCCTTGTCCCAATCGAAGAACACGATGTACGGCCCCTTGTTGCACACCGGAGGCGGCGGCGGAGGCGGCGGGGGAGGTGGCGGCGGCGGGGGAGGCGGCGGCGGCGGCGGCGGGGGAGGCGGCGGCGGCGCCGGCGGGTTGCCGAAATTATAGCTCAAGGTCGCGAGCAGCGAATGGCTCTTGATCTTGTCGCGCCAGGCGATGCCGTTCTCGCTCACGAAGCGGTCGGCATTCTCGTCCTGCTGGTAGCGGTATTTCAGGCCGACATCCCAGTGGTAATTGATGGGATAGCGCACGCCGGCGAGCAGCTGCCAGGCAAAGCCGGTCGAGCTGTCGCTGACATTGTCGGCCGCGTTGTTGGTGAGCACCGCGTTGTGGACGCGGGCGACACCGATACCGCCGCCGACAAAGCCCTGGACGCCGTCCGACGGGCCAAAATTGAGCAGCGCGTTTTCCATGAAGCTGAGCACGCGGGTGCTGCCGCCAAGGTCGCCCGGGCCAGCATAGGAGATCGTGCCCGCGGCATCGACATTCTGGCGCTTCATGGCGCGGCGATAGCTCGCCTCCGATTCGAGCCGGAAACGGCCGAAGTCGTAGCCGACGATGCCGCCGAAATCATAGCCGAGCTTGGTCTTGTAAGTCTCGACCGGCTGGCTTCCGGTGCCAGGGGTGGTGGTGATGTTCTGGTCCTCGACGATCGTGCCGCCGGCGTCACCTTCGACATACCAACTCTTGTCCCGAGCCAGCGCAGGCGTGGCCAGCACCGTGGTGGCCAAGGCCATCGCGATGATTTGTTTGCGCATTACATAATCCCCTTTGTGCATTCTGAGCTTCGGAGCCGTCAGTCCGCCGCAAACTTATCCGCAGCGCATGGGGCGTGCAAGCCGGCAATTGCCGCGACTGTTGCAGAAATGCCGCATTTTCGCGCGGTTGCCGAAGGAAATGGTGCGCCTGCGGGACGTTGACGTCAGCCGTGCCGGCGATTTCGCGGGTCCACGCCAGCCAGCAACCCCTGTCCGGAGTTTAAGTGGCGGCGGGCCTCGCTTTTTTTCCTCCTCCTGTTTTAAGCAAGCGCAGTCCGATCTCCGGGGAGCCGCTCGACTTGCGCCGATTGTACGAATGGACCATGGCCAAGGCCGCCGACCGGCGCGCCCTGTGGTGGCTTGCGCTCTTCGCTTTCGTGGAGGCGAGCGTCTTCCCGATCCCGCCGCATCCGCTGCTCGGGCTGATGTGCCTTGCCGAGCCACGGCGGGCGCTGCGCTTTGCGGTGGTGACGACGCTCGCCTCGGTCACCGGCGGGCTGCTCGGCTATGCGATCGGGCATTTCGCCTTCCATGCGTTCGGCGTGCCGCTGCTCCACGCGCTCGGCCTTGCCGCCAGCTTCCCGCGCATGGCCTGCACGCTGCGCGAGAATGCGGTCTGGATCATCATCGCCAAGGGGATGACGCCGATCCCCTTCAAGCTGGTGACGATCACCGCCGGCTTCATCGGAGTAGCGGTGCTGCCGTTCCTTGCCGCCAGCCTGATCTCGCGCGGGGTCGTGTTCCTGACCGTGGGGCTGCTGTTCCGGCTGTTCGGCGCGCCGATCAAGGCGTGGATCGACAAATATCTGGGGCTGGCGGTGGGCGGCTTCCTCGCGCTGGTGGTCGCGGGCTTTCTCGCGGCGAGCCTGCTTGGCGGCCACCACCAGGCGACTTGCGCGAAAGCGACGCTTGCCGCCCCGGCTTGATCGCCGCGGGGATGCACGGCGGGCTGGCGCAAGCCGCCGCTCTCTGGAACACTCGACCGCCGGAGAGGTGAAGCATGGCGCGGATACGGGTTGATGGGCTTGAACTCGATTACGAGCTGATCGGCGATGAAGCCGCGCCGCCGCTGGTGCTCACCCCCGGCGGCCGTTTCCCTCGCGATACGGCGGGGGTGCCCGAGTTGGGGCGGATTTTCGCCGACCACGGCTACCGGGTGCTGCTGTGGGACCGGCCGGGCTGCGGCGCCTCGGACATCGCCTTCACCGCGCCTTCCGAATCGGTGATGAACGCCGAGGCGCTGGTCGGGATCGTGCGCGAACTCGGGCTTGCGGATGTGACGCTGGTCGGCGGCTCGGCGGGCTCGCGTATTTCGCTGATGGCCGCGGCGCGGATGCCCGAAAATGTGCGCAAGATCGCCGTCTGGTGGCTTTCGGGCGGCGCGGTCGGGCTTGCCGGACTGGCGTGGTTCTATTGCGGCGACCAGGTCGCGGCGGCGTCGAAGGGCGGGATGGAAGCGGTCGCCGCGCTGCCGGGCTGGGCCGACCAGATCGCGCGCAATCCGCGCATCCGCGACATTCTGCTCGCGCAGGACAGCGAGCGCTTCATCGCCACGATGCAGCAATGGGCCGCCGCCTTCACCTGGCGCGAGGATACGCCGATGCCGGGGATGAGCGCCGCCGACTGGGCACGGCTGACCATGCCGGTGCTCGTCTTTCGCAGTGGCAAAAGCGACATGGCGCATACCCGCCGCACCAGCGAATGGGTGCATGAGCTGCTGCCGAACGCGGTGCTGCGCGAGCCGCCATGGGGCGACCAGGAGTGGAACTACGTCTCCACCTTTCCGATCGACAATGAAGCGCGGCGCGGCCGTTTCGAGCGCTGGCCGCTGATCGCCCCCGATGTCCTCGCATTTCTGAAAGGTGCCTGAGATGGACGCACAACTCGAACGCCGCATCATCGAGCAGCTCGATCGCGACGAGATCTGGCGGGTGATGCAACGCTATGGCCGCGGGCTCGACCGGCTCGATTTCGCGCTCGCCCGCTCGTGCTACTGGGACGATGCGATCGAGGATCACAGCCATTTCGTCGGCACGCCCGACGATTTCATCCGCTGGGCCGATCAGAACACGCTGGCTTTCGTCTCCAGCCAGCACGCGCTGCTCAACCACAGTTGCGAGCTTGCCGGCAACGACGCCTATTGCGAAACCTATTACTGCTTCACCGGCGTTGCCGCGCAGCCGCCGCATTTCATGTCGACCGGGCGCTATATCGACCATTTCCAGAAGCGCGGCACCGAATGGCGGATCGCCAACCGGGTGTGCATCGTCGAGGGCAAATTCGACTTGCCCGGATCGCGCCTCGATGATGGCGGCTCGCCCTACACGCCCGAGGAACCCTCGCCGGCCAGCCGCGACCGCAGCGACATCTCCTATCATCGCCCGCCGCTGCCGCGCCGCCCGCGCTGAGCACCGCGCAGTGTTACAAAAATGCTGCACTGCACAAATTTTTTGCAGACGCGAGACGAAACCCTATCGTCAATCTTAACCATTTGGGTTTAGCTTTTGCCCCGGTCATTCAACGCTTTCGGGGAATGTCTATGGACCATGGCGAAATGCGCATGCAGCTGGCAGGCTACGGCCTGACCACGGTTCACATCCATTATTACCTGCCCGATCATCCCAGCCTGTTGCAGCAGTTCCTGTTGCAGCAATATGATCTGGCGCCGCGCTTTCCCGAATTGCGCCGCTTTCTCGACTTCTGGCGGCGCGATATCGACGCGGTGCTGCATTCGGTGCAGATCGCGCATCAGGGCCTGATCGGCCCCGCCGAATGGCGCGCGGTGAACGGCGAGATCAGCATTCACTAATGGTCCGATTCTGACATTTGCATCCGCCATCGGCCGGGTGGTGTGCAAATGTCGGAATCTTCAAGGACCACTATAAACTTATGATTCTAGTGGATTTTCCGATTTTGACATTTGCGACCGTCCTGGCCGGCTAGCGGGATGCAAATGTCAAAATCAATCCACTAGAGCAGATGCCCGGCGCGATCGCGCTTGGTGGCAAGATAGCCACGATTGTGCGGATTGGGGGGCAGGCTGTGCGCCACCCGCTCGACCACCGTCACCCCCTCGCCGGCCAGCGCGGCAAGCTTGGCGGGGTTGTTGGTCATCAGCCGCACCCGGTTCACCCCGAGCAGCGCCAGCATCCGGGCCGCGACCGGAAAGTCGCGCGCTTCGGCGGGAAGCCCGAGCCGGATGTTGGCATCGATCGTATCGAACCCCTGGTCCTGAAGCTGATAGGCGCGCAGCTTGTTGACCAGGCCGATGCCGCGCCCCTCCTGGCGCAGGTACAGCAGCACCCCCCAGGCGCCGGCACGCGCCTCGGCGGCCATGGCGGCAAGCGCGGCATCGAGCTGCGGGCCGCAATCGCATTTGCGACTGCCCAGCGCATCGCCGGTGAGGCATTCCGAATGGAGGCGCACCAGCGGCGGGCGATCGCCGCTCTGGCGGCCGATGACCAGCGCGACATGCTCGCGCAGATCGTCCGCCGCGCGGAAGGCGACGATCTCGGCCTCGTCACAAGCCTCGACCGGCAACCGCGCGCGGGTGACGATGGCAAGCTTGCGGGTATCGCGCCAGGCATCGAGATCGGTCGCATGCACCGGCTGCGCTTCGCCGGCATCGTCGGGATCGACGAGAAAGGCGGGCAGGATTCCGGCGAGCCGGGCAAGTTCCAGCGCGGCCGCCGCTTCGGCCGGATGCGTCACCGCATCGGCGCGGAACGGTCCCTTGAGCGGGAAGGCAAGGTCGAGCGCGGGATCGGCGATGGCGCGCGCGGCATCGAGATCGAAGCGTTCGGCGCCATGCAGCAGCACCGGCGCCGCGCCGCCCTCGCCCTCGGCCTGCGCCGCCTCGCGCTGGTTGACGAGCTTGAGCGTTATGGCGCGCGTCGCCGCGATCAGCATGTGGCGCGCGCGTGCGCCGGGCGCAAAGCCGGTTTCGGCGGGCAGCAGCACGAAGGCGCCGGGAAAGCTGATCGGCCAGCCGTGGCGCAGCGCATCGATTGCGAGCGCGGCGCGGCGCCCGGGGCTGGTCACAGCGAAAGTTCCGTCACCAGCGGCACATGGTCTGAACATTGCTCCCAGTCGCGGGTGGCTTCGACCACGAAATGATCACGCAGCGCGCCGGCAAGCCCCGGCGAGGCCCAGACATGGTCGAGCCGCCGCCCGCGATCGCCCGCCCGCCAGTCCTGTGCGCGATAGCTCCACCAGCTGTAATAGCGCTGCGGCGCCGGGATCCGCGCGCGGCCGAGGTCGATCCAGCCGTGCGCATCGCGCAACCGCGCCAGCGCTTCGATCTCGATCGGCGTATGGCTGACCACCTTGAGCAGCGCCTTGTGATTCCACACGTCGCAGGCGAGCGGGGCGATGTTGAAATCGCCGGTGATGATCGTCGGCCGCTCGATCGCATCGGCCCAGCGCGTCATGCGTTCGAGGAAATCGAGCTTCTGGCCGAATTTGGGGTTCGCGGTGCGATCGGGGATGTCGCCGCCCGCGGGCACATAGACGTTGTCGATCACCAGCCCCTGGCCCGGCCCGAGCAGCTCGACGGCGACATGGCGCGCCTCGCCATTGTCCTGCCAGTCCCGCCTTGCATATTCGCGCAGCGGAATGCGGCTGACGGTGGCAACCCCGTGATAGCCCTTCTGGCCATGGACGGCGCGATGGAAATAGCCAAGCCGCGCGAAAGCCTCGTGCGGGAACAGGCTCTCGATCGTCTTGATTTCCTGGAGGCACAACACATCGGGCGCATGTTCGGCAAGAAAGCGCTCCACCTGCGCCATCCGCAGCCGCACCGAGTTGATGTTCCACGTCGCGATCGAAACCATGCCCGCGCCTCTACGAAACCAGCCCCGCACGGGCAATGCCCCAGACCGCGCAGCGGCCAGCCGCGGCGCAATCCCATGTCATCCAGCGTCAGCGCACATCCTCATAGGCCTGATGCGCCGGCTTGCCGCGCAGCACGACCGAGACGTAATTGACGAAATAGATCGCGGCGATCCGCGCGAAGCCCTGCCGCGTCAGCCGCCGCCCCGAGGTGGGCATGGCAAGGCGCGGGGAGAACAGCACCTGGCCGTGGCGGCGCGCGCGCTTGCCGATATCGACGTCCTCGCCGAAGAATTCGATCGAATCATCGAAGCCGCCCATCTTTTCGAGCACGGTGCGGCGGATGGCGAAATTGCCGCCGACCATGAGATAGCCGGTGATCTTGTAAAGCGGCCAGGCGGCGATGAACCAGCCCGCCGAGATCGCGTTGCGCAGCCGCGAGAGATCGTAGAAGCTGTAAGGCCCCGACAGGCAGGCAAGGTTGCGCCGCGCGGCGAACTGCGCCTCGATCTGCTCGATCCAGCCCGCGGGCGGGCGGGTGTCGGCATCGACATAGGCGATGATCTCGCCCTTTGCGGTGCGAAACCCGCGTTCGCGCGCGCGGGTCACCCCCTTGGTCGGTTCGAAAATATACCGAACCTCGGGAAAGGCCTCGACCACGCCGCGGGTGCCGTCGGTGCTGTTGTTGTCGACGACGATGACCTCCACCACCCGCGCCGCGACATGGCGCATCACCGCATCGAGGCAGGCGGGAAGATAGGCCTCCTCGTTATAGGCGGGAATGACGAGGCTGATCGTCGGTGTGGCGGCTTGCGTCTCGCGGGTCATCGCCGCGCGTCTGCCCGATTGTCGCGCGCATCGCCAGCCGTCTTGCCGCCGTGCAGCGCCCGCCGCGAAGTCCCGGCCCCGAGGTGGCGCGCGATCCCGGCGAGGCGCGCGCGGGCGGCGGTCAGCCTGTCCATCAGTAATTCCGGAAAATCCTGCGCACCAATTGCCCGCGCCACGGCCGGCCGTGGTAATTGAAAAAGAACCAGCCGCAACTGCGCACCGCGACCAGCACCACCAGCGCAAGCGGGTCGCGCTCGGCCCGCATATGCGCGTAGAAGGCGCGGTCGGCGGCGCGGCGCTCCGCCTCGCCGCCGCCGCCATTGATGCCATAGGCATTGTCATGGCGCTTGCAGCCGGCGTTGCGGTTGTATTTCCGCCCGTCCATCAACAGGCAATATTGGCGTTCCCCTTGGGCCATGGCGCGGGTAGAGCCGGGGTGATGGCGGCGTTCAAGCGCAAAGTGTTCTATCTTTCGGGCTTCGACCCGCGCGGCGCGCGTTTCTATCACGAATTGCTCGCCGAGCAGGTTTCGCTGGCCGATCACCTGCGGCTGGGCGCGCGTCGGCGCGAAGGACCAGATGCCAGCTGGCGCCTGACGCGCAGCGACGATGCAGCCGACTGCACGGTCCGTTTCCTCGCCTGGGACGATCTGGTGCGGCGCCACTGGCCGCGCGGGGCGGCATCGCTGCTGGGGCGGCTTGCGGCGAGCTATGCCCGCTTCCTGACCCGCGGGCGCTGGTCGCAGACGCGCGTCGTGCCGCGCGGCAGCAAGCTTGCCCTTGCCTTTCCGGCGCTGATGCTGGCGCGCATCGCGCTGCCCCTTGCGCTGCTCGTCGGGCTGGGGCTGGGCGCGGGCTTCCTTGCGCTCGGCTGGCCGTGGTCGCTGGCGGTTATCCCGGCGCTGATCGTCGCGGCGCTGCTCGCGGTGCCGGTGGCCGAGCGCGGCCACGGGCTGTGGCTGGCGCGCTTCGTCATCTTCAACGATGCGCTGGCGTGCGCGCGCGCCGGTGCCGATCTCGACGCGCGCCTCGATGCCTTTGCCGAGCGCCTTGCCGAGGCGATGGGCGAGGATTGCGACGAGCTTTTGTTCGTGACGCATTCGAACGGCTCGATCCTCGCGGTCCCGGTGATGGCCCGGCTGCTCGACCGGGTCGGCACGATGCCCGCGCATTTCGCGCTGGTGACGCTGGGCAGCAGCATCCCGCTCGTCGGCTTCCGCCGCGATGCGAGCGCCTTTCATGCCGCGCTCGACCGGGTGGCCATGGGCGATTTTGCCTGGCTCGATATCGGCTCGCTCACCGATGGCGCGGCGATCCCGCTGGTCGATCCCTGCCTGACCCGCCCGGCA
>JAGWPW010000072.1 GCA_028870315.1 Sphingomonadales bacterium
ACCAACTGGCAGGCGCCGCGCTGTCGGCTGATGACGATCGATCTTGCCGAGCCGCTGCCGCAATGGCGCGAGGTGGTCCGCGAAGGCCCCGAGGTGCTCCAGCAGGCAAGCATTATCGGCGATGAGCTGATTCTCACCTATCTCCACCACGCCGCGACCCGCGCCTTCGTCGTCGATCTCCACGGCGGCCCGCTGCGTTCGCTCTCGCTCAACGAGATCGGCACCGCCGCGGGCTTCCACGGCAAGCCCGGCGATCCCGAAACCTTCTACAGCTTTTCGAGCTTCAACCGCCCGGCGACGATCTATCGCGCCGACCTCGCCAGCGGCGCGACCAAGGTTTTCGCCGCGCCGAAAATCGGCTTCGATCCCGAGGATTACGCGGTCGAGCAGCTGTTCTACACAAGCCGCGACGGCACCCGCGTGCCGATGTTCCTCGTCCGCCGCAAGGACATCGCGCGCGCGCACCGCGCGGTGCCGACGCTGCTTTATGGCTATGGCGGCTTCGACATCTCGCTGACCCCGGGCTACGCAGCCTCGCGCATGGCCTGGCTCCAGGCGGGCGGCGCCTTCGCGCTCGCCAATCTGCGCGGCGGCGGCGAATATGGCAAGGCATGGCACGATGCCGGACGCCTTGCCAACAAGCAGAATGTGTTCGATGATTTCATCGCCGCGGGCGAATATCTCATCGCCGGGGGGATCACGCCAAAGGGTGGCCTTGCCATCCAGGGCGGCTCGAACGGCGGGCTGCTGGTGGCCGCGGTCACCAACCAGCGCCCCGATCTTTTTGCTGCCGCCAACCCCGCGGTCGGGGTCATGGACATGCTGCGTTTCGACCGCTTCACCTCGGGCCGGACCTGGACCGACGATTACGGCCATCCCGACCGACCGGCCGATTTCAAGGTGCTGCGCGCCTATTCGCCCTATCACAACATCAAGAGCGGCAGCGATTATCCCGCGATCCTCGTCACCACTGCCGATACCGACGACCGTGTGGTCCCCGGCCACAGCTTCAAATACACCGCCGCGCTGCAAGCCGCCGCGCTCGGCCCCAGGCCCCATCTCATCCGCATCGACACCAGCGCCGGCCATGGCTCGGGCAAACCCACCGACAAGGCGATCGCCGAGGCTGCCGACGAGCTTGCGTTTCTGGCCTATTGGTCCGGGCTTGAGGTAAAATAAGCGGCCCGGGGACCAGCGCCCCCAGGCCGCCATCCTGTTTCACGGCGCCCGAGCCCCGCCCCGGCGCAAGGGCTTATTGCAGCGGCAATACCTGAGTTGGCGCATTGCCGTTGGTGATGACATTGTTGCCATAGGAGGTTGCCTGCGCCCCCGACAGCAGTTCGAGCGCATAGGTGCTGCCCAGAAGCTGGGTGTTCGAGAAGAGCGCATTGTTGCCCGAGCCGGTGACGGCGACCCCGGCGTTGGTGTTCGACAGCACGATCGAATCGAACATCTTGAGATGGCTCGACCCGCCGTTCGAACCGAGCAGCACGCCATTGAGATTGTCATGGATGAAGCCGGACTTGACCGTCAGCCGCACCGACCCCGCGGTCGGCACAAGATTGATCGCGGCATTGCCGAAGCCGCTGATCGACACATGATCGAGTGTGACCGTGCCCGCGCTCTGGATGTTGAGCGCGTTGTTCTGCGATCCGGGCAGCGTGACCAGTTGCAGTCCGATGATCGTGACCGGATCGCTCGTTCCCGCCGCGACCGTGAACATGTCGCCCGACTGGACGGCAAGCGCCGAGCCCGGCGACAGGCCCAGAATGTAGGTCGGTTTGGTAATGGTCAGCGGACCGGCAAGGTCGGGATCAAGGACAAAGATGAAGACGGGGGATGACGTTGTGGTCTGGCTGTAGGCATAAGCCAGCGTCCGGCAGGCGACGGACTTGTCGTTGCAGATCCCGGTATCGGTGCCGGCGCCCGAGACGAACACCGCATTGTTGGTGCCCGCAAAGGCGGGGGATGTGGCGGCCATTCCCAGCACCGCGATGAGCCCTGTCAATAGCTTGCGCATTCTGCCCTCCGATATGATTGTGATTACAGGTTAACTTATGGTTTGCGGGTCGCCATGGCAATTCGTCGGCAAGAAAAAATTCCGCCCGATTTGTGTAAAACTTTATATCTTGATATCCGGTAGTTATACAGGCCTTCGGCCATCTTGCGACAGGCGCGGCGTGTGCGGGCAAAGCAGATGGTTCAGAGCGCGCCGGTCCAGCCTGTGGTGTCGATCCCGGTAAGCGCGCGAAACAGCACGAGATCGTCGGCGAGTTCGTGTGCGACAAGCGCGCGGTCCTCGCGCGTCGGCAGCCCCGGCCAGGCGAGCTGCGGGCGCGGGTTTTCGCGCAGCGGGGCGAGCGCCGGAAACGGGGCGATGCCGCAGAAGCGGGCGATCCTCGCCAGCGTTTCACCATGATCGCGCGCCAGCGCCTCGGAGGTCAGGAACAGCAATTGCTCGCGCGCGAACAGGCCGAGCGCCGCTGCCACCTGCCGCCCGTAATATCCGCGCTCGACATAGGAGAACACGCGCCAGGCCGGATCGCGCGGGCAGTCGGCCGGCAGCCGCGCGCGGCCTTCGCGAAGCGCCGTCGCGAAGGGCAGGCTTTCCGCCCCGCGCGCGAACTCCATGCACCAATGCGACCAGGCGCGGGCGAAGGGATCGCGAAACAGGAAGACCAGCCTTGCATCGGGATTGTAGGCGCGGATGCGTTCGAGCGCGCCTGGCCAGAAGCCGTGGATCGGGGTGGCATCGTAGCGCAGCCGCGCGCCGTCGGTGGCGGGCCACAGCGCGTGATAGGCGGCATGATCGGGCGCCGACCAGTCGATCGTCTCGTCGTCGAAATGGTGCGGCTCCTTGGTCGCGGGCGGCGACAGGCTCGGGTGCCGGGCAAGATAGGCATGCAGCGCCGAGGTGCCGCCTTTCTGGACGCCGCCAAGGAACAGCGCGACTTTCTTCAATCGCCGCCGCCGCGGGTCAGCATCACCTGGCTGATCGCGCGCAGCCCGCCGCGGCGATCGAGCTGGATGACGATATCGATCACCTGCGTTGCATAGGCGATGATGTCCTCGCGCCTCAGGCTCACCCCCGATTGCAGCACGATCAGCGCCAGTTGCTCGATCGCGCCCTCGGGGCTGTCGGCGTGGATGGTGCTCAGCGATCCGGGATGGCCGGTGTTGATCGCGCGCAGGAAGCTGTAGGCCTCGCGCCCGCGGATCTCGCCAAGGATGATGCGGTCGGGGCGCATGCGCAGCGAGGCCTGCAACAGCGCATCGCTGTCGACCTGCGCCTCGCCGAGTTCGCCGCGCACCGCGAGCAGGCCGACGGTGTTGGGCTGTGGCAGGCGCAGTTCGGGGGTGTCCTCGATCGCGATCAGGCGCTCGTCGCTGGCGATCTCGCCGATCAGCGAATTGAGGAAGGTGGTCTTGCCGGTCGAGGTGCCCCCGGAGATCAGGATGTTGCGGCGCGCGCGCACCTGCGCGGCAAGGAAGGCGGCCATCACCTCGGGCGCGTTCGAGGCGGGCGGCGCGATCGGCGGCCGCTGGCGCCAGCCCTGCGAGAAGGCGACCCCGGCAAAGGCGCCCGCCGCCAGATAGTCGTCAAGCGACAGAGCGGCGACGACATGCTTGCGGATGGCGATAGCCATCGGGCCGCGCGTCGCGGGCGGCGCCACCACCTGGACGCGGGCGCCATCGGGCAGCGTTGCCGAAAGCAGCGGATGCGCGCGGCTGATGCCCTGATGGCTGAGGCTCGCGATCTGGCGGGCGATGCGCCACAGCCGCTCCTCGTCGAGTTCGGGCATGGCGAGCAGCCGCGGCGCGTGGCCCAGTTCCTCGATCCACACCTCGCCCGGCCGGTTGACGTAGAGATCGGTGACATCGCCGTGTCCCAGCACCGGCAGCAGCGGCGCCAGCCAGGTCTCCAGATAAAGGTCGGCGCTCATGGCACCGGGGGGGTGCCGGCGAAATCGAGATCGCGCGCGACCAGCACCGCGATCTCGGCGCCTTCCTTGACCTTGACCGTCGGCGGCCGGCTGGTTTGCGGGGTCAGCGTCGCCCCGAAATTGGTGAACTGCCCGGGAAGGCCGATATAGACCGCGTTGTTCTGCCCGCCGAAGCGGGTGCTGGCGATATCGACGCCGATGGTGAGCGCCGATTGCAGCACCGCGCTCGCGAAGCGCTCGGCGAAATGGCTGTTGACCGATCCGGCGATGCCCGCGCCGCCGAGCGCGTCGGTCGCCGGCGAGCCGATGCGGATGGCGACCCCGTCGGGGCGGATCAGCCGGGTCCAGGTGACGAGGACGCGGCGCAGCCCGGCCGAATTGTCGGGTTTGAATTCGCCGATCAGCCGGCTGCCGCGCGGGATCAGCACGCGCGATCCGTCGAAGCCGCGCTGTTCGAGCGTCACGATCGCCCGCGCCAGCCCGGGACGATCCGAATTGAGCGGGGTTTCGAGCACCGCGGCGATGATCGCCCCTTGCGGGATCACCCAGGCGCGGCTGCGGATCAGCGTCGCGCGGGCGGTCTCGTCGCCTTGTCCGGCGGCGCTTGCCGGCGTGCCGCCGATGGTAACGCCCGCGCCGCTCGTCATGTCGATGACAAGCGCGCCTTCACGGTTGACCGGCGCGCGCGCGAAGACCGGCGGCGGCGGTGTGCGCGGCGGCTCGACATGCGGGAAGGACAGGAGCGGGGGCGGTGGCGGCGTGATGATCGGCGCGGGCGATGGCGGCGCGGGCGGCGGCGCGCTTTCGAGGACGATGGGCGCGGGCGGCGGAGCCGCGGGCGGCAGCGCCAGCGGCGGCGCGGCTTCGAGCAATTGGGCGCG
>JAGWPW010000073.1 GCA_028870315.1 Sphingomonadales bacterium
ACAGGCGCAGCTGCGCATAGCGAAAGCCCTCGCCCGCCTCGCCCAGCAACTGGTCGGCGGGGATGCGCAGATCCGCGATGCGCACGGTCGCATGGCCGCCGGGCATCGAGCTGTCGATGGTGCCCGGCACATCCTCGATGATGATCGCGGGATCGGGCAGATCGACGAGGAACATGCAGGCGCCGGGCGCGTCGGGCTCGACCGATTTGGCCATGACGATGCCGACCTTCGCCCCATGCGCGCCGGTGATGAAGCATTTGCGGCCGTTCACCACCCAGTGGTTGCCGTCGCGCCGGCATTGTGTCTTCATCATCGACGGGTCGGCGCCCGCGCCGCCTTCTTCCCACGGCTCGGTCATGAAGAAGGCCGAACGCGCCAGGCCTTCGTGCATCGGCTTGAGGAAATGCGCGCGCTGCCCGGCATCGGCGACATGGCCGAGAAGATACATGTTGCCCTCGTCGGGGGCATTGGTGTTGCAGGCGAGCGGCCCGAGCGGCGAGAGCCCCGAGCGGATGAGCAGCGCCGCGGTCTCGCGCTGGCTGCGGTGGCTGCCGTCGGCGCGGATATGCGGGGTGAGCACGCCGGCCGCCCGCGCCTTGCCGCGCATTTCCTGCACCATCTCGTCGAGCGGCGCATCATGATGATCGCGGCGCGGATCGCGCTCATAGGGAATGACAACCTCGCGCACGAAGGCCTCGATCCGTTCGGCAAGCGACACAACCTCGGGGGAAAGCGTCATCTCGGTTCCATTCCCCTCAGCCCAGCACGCGCAGCGGCTCGCTGCCGTCCCAATCCTTGCCGGCGTCCTTGATCATCCGGAAGATCGCGTCGGCGCCGGTCATGTTCTGCAACAGCTCTATCACATGGCCCGGGCCGCCGCCGGGATCGACATAGATCACCGCGCCATCCTCGCCGACGCGCCCCTCGACCAGCACCTCGGCACCGGCCGCCACGGCGGCGGCACGCGCCTCGGCGATCGAATCGACGAAGATGCAGATGTGGTGCAGCCGGTCGGTCACCGCATATTCGCCGGTGTAGATGCCCGGCTCGTCGTTCTCGGCGCGGATCAGCTCGATCTGGACATCGCCCCAATAGGCGATGGCGATCGAGAAGATTGCCCCGCTCGGCCGGCCACGGTACGTCATCCCGCCCAGCGCGACGTTGGGCAGGAGGTAGAACGGGCCGATACCCATCACCTGCGTCCAGTAGCGCACCGCCGCGTCGAAATCGGCGGGCAGATAGGCAAGCTGGCCCACCGGGCCGAGCGCGGTGATCGGCTTCGCGCCTGTCATGCGAACAATCCTTCCGGGGCCTCGATCAGCCCCTTGAGCGTTGCGAGGAAGGCCGCACCTGCGGCGCCGTCGATCGCCCGGTGATCGACCGACAGCGTCAGCGCGATCCGGCTCTCGAAACCGATGCTGCCATCGCTGCGCTCCACCGCCGCGCGGGTGACCGCGCCGACCGCGAGGATCGCCGCCTGCGGCGGGTTGATGATCGCATCGAAGCTCTCCACCCCCATCATCCCGAGGTTGGACACCGAGAAACTGCCGCCCTCGATATCCGCCATCGCCAGCCGCCCGGCCTGCGCTTTGTCGATGAGCGCGCGGCTCGCGGCGGCGAGCTGGTCGATCCGCATCCGGTCCGCCTGACGCAGCACCGGCGTCACCAGCCCGGCGGGGCTGGCGACGGCGATGGCGATATCGGCATGGGCGAAGCGGTGCAGCGTCTCGCCATGCACCTGCACATTGACCTCCGGGTGGCGCACCAGCGCCAGCGCGCAGGCTTTCACGAGGTAATCGTTGAGGCTCGCCTTGCAAGCCAGCACCAGATTGGCGGTCCGGCGCAGCGCAAGCAGCGCGTCCGCCCGCGCCGAGATGCGCAGGTAGAAATGCGGGATCTGCTGCTTCGCCTCGGTCAGGCGGCGCGCGACGATCTTGCGGATGCGATCGAAGGGGACGATCTCGGGCGGATTCTCGCCGGCAGCAAAGGGCGCCGCGCCCGCCGGCGCTGCCGGTTGCACCCGCGCCAGCACATCGGCCCTGGAAATGCGCCCGCGCGGACCGGTGCCGGCAAGCCCCGCCAGATCGACGCCGTGGATCGCCGCCAGCCGGCGGGCGAGCGGCGAGGCGAACACCGCCATGCTTTCCTCAGGCAACGGCGCGACCCCGCGCAGCACCGGCCGCGCCTCGCCCTTCAGCGCCTGCGCCACGTCCTGATGGGTGATGCGGCCCGCGCGCCCCGAGCCGACGAGATCGGCGATATCGAGCCCCTCGGCCTCGGCGAGCTTGAGCGCCACCGGGCTGATCGGGCGATTGGTGAGGATCTTGCGCGGCGCGGGCGCGGGCGCGGGCGTTGCCGGCGCAGGCGCGGCGACCTTGGCGGCCACCCCGGTTTCGGCGGGGCGGAAGCCGGCGATGAACGCCTCGACCGCGTCCGGCGCGGCCCCCTCGCCCGCGATTACCGCGAGCAGCGCACCCACCGGCTGCGCCTCGCCGCCGGCGGGAACCAGCACGCGGGCGAGCACGCCATCGGCCTCGGCCTCGACCTCATTGGTGATCTTGGCGGTCTCGATGAGGCACAGCACCTGGCCGCGGCGGAACGGTTCGCCCTCGGCCACCATCCATTCGGCGAGCGTGCCTTCGGTCATCTCGATGCCCCATTTGGGCATGCAGAAGGGGCGGATTTCGGCCATCGGGCGCCCCCTCAGCGAAAGGCGAGGAGCTGGCGCACCGCCGCCTCGACCTTTTCGGCCGAAGGCAGCCAGGCGCTTTCCAGCTCGCGCGCGAAGGGGATCGGGGTGTGCGGCGGGGTGAGCGCGGCGGGCGGCGCCTTCAGGCTGGAGAACGCCTTGGCGGCAACCAGCGCGCAGATATCGGCGCCAAGCCCGCAGCGCGGCGGCGCCTCGTCCACCACCAGCAGGCGGCCGGTCACCTCGACCGAATCGAGGATCGTCTCCTCGTCGAGCGGGCTCGTCGTCCGAAGGTCGATGACATCGCAGCCGATGCCCTCGCCGGCGAGCTTGTCGGCCACCGCCTCGCAGAAGCCGAGCAGCAGCCCGCAAGAGACGATGGTCACGTCCTGGCCGGCGCGCGCGAGCCGCGCATGGCCGAAGGGGATGGC
>JAGWPW010000001.1 GCA_028870315.1 Sphingomonadales bacterium
GGGCCGCAGGCGGCGAGCAGCAGCAGCAGCGCTTCGGGAAATGGGCGCAGGCGGGGCATGCCGCCTCGTAGAGCATCGCACCAAACAGGGGGTACCGGTTTTTCATCTTCGATGAACTTCGGCTCGGCAAAGGCGATGCGCGCGGGCGGCCGGAGTCGGCGATGGATTCGCGACGGGAACCGCGCGCCCAAACGCCATCCGCTCCGTTCAGGCAAGCAGCAACGATACGCCCCAGACCATGCCGGCCCAGCCGGCGCAGAGCGACACGAGGCGCCCATGCGGCAACAACTTCTCGGCGGCAACCGCCACGGCAAGCAAGGCGATCCATACAAGGTTCATCACCCCACCGACGAAGAGCAGCGTCATCAGCAGCCAACAGCAGCCGATGCAATAGGTTCCATGGGTGAGGCCCATGTGCAGCGCCCCCCGTCTTCCTGGGCGGTAGTGCCGGATGAGGAACCCGGCGGGGTTGCGGCAGTGCCGCAAGCACAACGCCTTTGCCGGGGTAAGCTGGTAAAGGCCGGCGGCGAACAGGATCGCGGCGGACAACCAGCGACTGCGCGACGACATCCGCATCGCTTCGAGCAGGCCGGAATTTTCAAGGATTGCCTGAAGGGCGGCCGCCAGCAGCGAAAATCCGCCCCACGCGGTCAGATAGCCGGCGAGAAAGCTCGCGGTTCCAGGAGCAACGGCGGCGCTTGCCCGGCGCGCCGTGCGTGCATGAAGCAGGATCGTCGGTGCCGCGGAGGGCAGCATCATCGCGATCATCATCGTCCACCACATCGAGAACATGAGGGCAAGGCGCGCCGGACCCCACGCCGCGGGGTCGGCCATGGCCGGATCGGGCATCGCCAGCCCCGCGATCGCTGATCGGGTGACGGCGCGCGGCATGGCCGTGCCCGGTGAACCCGTCCGCATGCCCGCCCCGCCGATCAGCCAGAGCCAGGCGAAAACGGTCAGCATGACAAGCGCGACGATCGACCACGTCCGGTGGCGGCTGAGCGCAGCCTCAAGCCTGGAGGGCATCAGCCCTTCACGACCCCGTGGCTGTCGAGATGAAGATGGGCGAACTGGCCATAGGTCGCGGTATGTTCGAGTTGCATCGGCGCGATCGAACGGCTGGTTCCCGATCCGATCTCGGCGACCTCGTATTCAAAGCCCTCGGGCAGGCGGATCTGCGCACGCACCTGCGCGCCGTTGACGGGACTGCGGATCGGCACGCCAGACATCTCGACCCTGTCGGCGATGTGCAAATGCCCCCTTCGGCCCTCGACATCGACGGCGAACGCGATCGGCAGGAATTGCGGCTCGTGCATCGTCTCGATGGTCGAGGCAAACACCGCGAAAACCGTCGCGAAAGGATCGGTATCGCCGCCGGTCATGATGGTCAGGATTGACTGGCGCTGTGCGGGGCTGGCCCGCTCATCGACAAAGGCGGCGCATTCGCCCCTGCCTTCATGGATCGCCCCCGGCCAACGGAACACGGCGGCGATGTTCAGGCCCGACAGATCGGTTTCTCCGTGGAAGCCTTCATCTATCGCCATCGCGAACACCGCCTGGCAGCAGCCCTTGTCCGGCAGTCCACCGAACTGGCAGTTGCAGCCATATTCGCAATTGCAGTTGGCGAGCTCTCTTCCCCTTATCTTCCAGTAAGCCATCTTGCAGCCTCCTGAATTGGGCGGGCAAGCCGCGATCCCGGCTTGGCCATGCGCCACATACCATACCGGCAGCCGCTTCGGGAGTCTTGACACGATCAGCCGGTCATGGCTGCCGGGGCGGGTCAGCCCGGCACGCCGAATGTCTCGCGCCCGTGCGGGGTCAGTCCTGCACCGGGCTGAGCCCTGGCGGCTCGGGGCTCAGCGGCGGCACCACGCCGTTTACCGGATGCGGGCCGTAAGGCGCCTCCAGCGCGGCCACGTCCTCGGCATCGAGCTCAAGCTTCAGCGCGGCGATCGCATCGGCCAGATGCGCGGCCCTGGTCGCGCCGATGATCGGCGCGGTGACCACCGGCTTGCCCAGCAGCCATGCGAGCGCGACCTCGGCGCGCGAGACGCCGCGCGCCTCGGCGATCCGTCGAACCGCCTCGACGATCTTGCGGTCCTGCGGCTCGGTGGCGGCATAGAGCTGGCGGGCATAACCATCATTGCGTGACCGATCGGTCTCGACCTCCCAGTCGCGGGTCAGCCAGCCGCGCGCCAGCGGGCTCCACGGGATCACGCCGACCCCCTGGTCGAGGCACTGCGGCAGCATCTCGCGCTCTTCCTCGCGGTAGAGCAGGCTGTATTGCGGCTGCATCGCGATGAACCGGGTCCAGCCGTGGCGCTCGGCGGCGTGTTGCAGCTTCGCGAAGCGCCAGGCCTCCATCGAGGAGGCGCCGATATAGCGGACCTTGCCCGATTTGACGATGTCGTGGAGTGCTTCCATCGTCTCCTCGACCGGGGTCGCGGGGTCGTAGCGGTGGATCTGGTAGAGATCGACGTAATCGACCCCCAGCCGGGCCAGGCTGTCGTCGATCGCCTGGAACAGCGCCTTGCGCGACAGAAAGCCGCTGTTGGGGGCGTTGCGCCAGGGAAAGAACGCCTTGGTGGCGATCACCACCTCGTCGCGGCGCGCCATCGCGCGCAGCGCCCGCCCGGTGATTTCCTCCGAGCTGCCGGCGGAATAGACATTGGCGGTATCGAAGAAATTGATCCCCGCCTCCAGCGCCTGGCGGAAAAACGGCCGGCTCGCCGCCTCGTCCAGCGACCAGGGCTGCATGCCCCGCCCCGGATCGCCATAGCTCATGCAGCCAAGGCAGATCCGCGAAACCTTGAGGCCGGAACGGCCGAGGTTGACATAGTCCATCGCGTGCAACTCCGTCGGTGTCTGGCGGGACTTTCAGCGCATCGCGCCAAAAAGCGGGTGCCGGTTTTGGCAAAGAACTATACGACAACAAAGACCTGGAACAAAATCCGTGATTGAAAATCACGCAGTTGCTCCAGTGGTCCGATTCGGTTGTGTTCCGCTGGCCGGCCGGGTGGCGAGCACATGTCAGAATCTTTGCGAACTACAAGCAATTTTTTGATTCCAGTGGGTTTTACGGTTTTGACATTGGCCACCGTCCTGGCCGGCTGGCGGGATACGAATGTCAAAATCAATCGACTGGTGATCGCAAGAACGATGCGGAAACGCTGTCAAGTGGAAGGACAATCGTTGGAAGCGCAAGTGGCGCGGGATCGATTGCGGCTTGCCCGTTGAGGGGCGTGGGGTCTTTGGACCCGGGAAAAGCCCTTCTAACCCGCTCCACCCTGCTCTACCCTTCGACCATGCCCGACACCCAAGACACCCCGCCCGACCGCGCGCCCTCGCTCGTGTCGATGGCGATCCGCGATGGCGAGGTGCGGGTGCGGGCGCTGGGCCTGCCGCGGCGCTATTCGCTCGATGTCTATCACCGGCTGATGGCGATGAGCTGGACGCGGCTCGGGCTGTTGTCGGTCGGCTTCTTCGTGGCCTTCAACCTGGGCTTCGCCGGGCTCTACCGGCTCAACCAGGCGGGGCTGGGAAGCGCGCCCGATGCCATTCGCATCCCCCTGTTCTGGGAGGATTTCTTTTTCTCGATCCATACGGTGGCGACGATCGGCTATGGCAATGTCTATCCGGTGTCATTGCCTGCGAACATCATCGTCTTCGTCGAGATCACGCTGGGCCTCATCTATTTCGCGCTGGCGACCGGCCTCGCCTTCGCGCGGTTTTCGCGGCCGACCGCGCGCTTCCTGTTCAGCCGCACCGCACTGATCCGCGAGGTCGGGGGCGTGCCGACCTTCATGCTGCGCGCGGCCAACCAGCGGCATAATTTCGTCTATTCGGCACAGGCGCGGCTCTCGCTGCTCATCGACGACGAGGTCGGCGGGGTGCGGATGCGGCGGTTCGTCGATCTGCCGCTGCTGCGCGCCAGCAATCCGGTGTTCACGCTCACCTGGACGATCATGCATGCGATCACCGAGGACAGCCCGATGCGTCGCTGGCTGGAAGAGCCGTCGCTGGCGGCGGACGAGGAAATCATCGTCATCCTTTCGGGCAACGACGAGATCAGCGGCCAGCTGATCCACGGCCGCTGGGCCTATTGCCGCGGCGATGTGCACCGCAGCGCGCGCTTTGCCGATATCGTCAGCACGACGGCGGACGGCACGCGGACCATCGATTATCGCCGCTTTCACGCTACCATCGAGGACGACGCGGCAATCACGGAATGGGGCGAATGACACGAGGCGAAAAGACGGCGATCATCACCGGCGGCGGCCGGGGCTTCGGCCGCGCCTTCGGGACGGCGCTGGCGGCAGAGGGCATGCATGTCGTGCTGGTCGATATCGCCGGCGCGGTTGCCGAGGAGGCGGCGGCGGCGATCCGCGCCGCGGGCGGTTCGGCCGAAGGGCTGGCGGGCGATGTCGTGGACGAGGCGCGCATCGCCGAGGTGATGGCACAGGGCGCGGCACGGCACGGCGGGATCGACATCCTCATCAACAATGCCGGGCTGCACAGCGACGAATACGGCCAGCCGATCACGAAGCTGGGCTATGCCAAGACGCGGCGGCTGTTCGAGGTCAACGTGCTCGGCACCGTCTGCTGCACGCTGGCCGCGCTGGCGCACATGAAGCGGAGGGCGGGGGCGAGCATCGTCAACATCGCAAGCTCGGCCGCGCATATGGGCGGCAGCGCCTATGGCGATACCAAGCTCGCGGTCGCGGGGCTGACGATCACCTTCGCGCGCGAACTGGGCGCGGACGCCATCCGTGTCAACGCGATCTCGCCCGGGCTCATCCTCACCGACACCATCCGCGCCGAACTCCCCGAGGCGACCAAGGCGCGGGTCAAGGCGATGCAGCTCATCGGCGACGACGGCGAGGAGCGCGACATCGTCGAGGCCATGCTGTGGCTGACCTCGGACAAGGCGCGCTTCGTCACCGGCGAGGTGCTGCGCGTCACCGGCGGCATGGCGGCGGGGGTGTAGGCATCACCGTCCCGGGCCTGGTCCCGCAACCCCGCAACCTTGCGCGCTTGCGGGGCGACGGCGGTTACGCCGGCACCGCTGCCGCAAGCATCCGCCGCCCGCGCCACCGCATGCCCGCGCCGATGATGCCGAGACCCAGGATCGCTGTCGCCCAGCTCGCCGGTTCCGGCACCTCACGCGCGTAGATGTTGTCGAACAGCATGGTGTTGGCGCCGACGTAATTGGGATCGAAGGCGTTCTCGAAGAGATTGGTCTGCAAGCGCACCTCGTCGAACAGCCCGCCGCGGAAACCATAGGTCTTGAAGCAGACGTTGATCGTGTCGCACAGCGCGCCGGCGCTGCCGGTGGCGACGACATTGCCGTTGAGCAGCAGTTGATACTGGAACGGCGGATAGGCGCCGATCGGGGTGATCAGCTGGGTGGTGGCATCGAACTGGAAGGCGTTCATCGCGCCGAAATCGGTGAGCCGGAAATCGGTATACTGGTTGAGGCCCGAGCCATCGTACCAGCTGTAGTTGCCCTCGTGCTGGTAGGTCGTCACCACCTTGTCGCCGCCCACCGATTGCACGGTGATGCCGCCTTCGGAATAGGGGCCGGTCCAGACCGGCTGACCCGAATTGCCGCCATGCGGTCCGATCCCCTCGAAGCCGTTGTAGGCGGTGGGGGTGATGAAATTGCCGGTGACCACCTGGATCGCGGCGCCGGCCGGCATCGCGGCGGCGAGCAGGGGCGCGACCAGTGCCGCGCGCATGAGGATATTGACCGAACGGATCATGACACTCTCCCGCTGTTTACCGAGTGGACGCTGGGACGGCGTTAGCCGCTGCGGCGCGCGACGAGATTGTCGGCGATCAAGTTTCGCGAAATAAATTACCATCTTCGCCCATCGCCGCGGCGGTTGCATGTGGCGACGCGCGGCAGGAAGTTCGTGGCGGAGGAGAACGACCGTGGCCAAGGCCGATTTCAACGACGCCAAGGCGCGTACCGGCGCCAGTGCCTATCCGCCGCCGCATGACGAAAAGGTCCGGGGCCGCAGAACCTGGCCGCTGACCGGGCAATGGGGGCTGGCGCAATTCGGCGTCAACCGCGTCGAGCTGCCGCCGGGCGCCTGGTCCACCAATCGCCACTGGCACAGCCGCAACGACGAGCTGGTGGTGGTGATCTCGGGCGAGATCACCGTGGTCTCGGACGATGGCGAGGAGGTGCTGGGGCCGGGCGACTGCATCGGCTTCAAGGCGGGGGTCGCCAATGCCCATCACCTCCAGAACCGGGGCGCGGTGCCCGCGGTCTATTTCGACGTCGGCGGGCGCGATGCCTGGGACCGTTCGGTCTTTCCCGACATCGGGCTTGAAGCGCGCACCCATATGGAGATCGAGTTTCGCCCGCTGAAGGCGACGAAGTGAGCCTCACGCTCCATTATTTCGGCACGCCCAACGGCCATAAGGTGGCGATCGCGCTTGAGGAGATGGGGCTCTCCTGCACGCTCGTCATGGTCGATATCCTGCGCGGCGGGCAGGCGGATCCGGCGTTTCTGACCATTTCGCCCAACGGCCGCATCCCCGCACTGACGCATGACCGGCCCGAGGGGCGGGTGGTGGTGTTCGAGAGCGGGGCGATCCTCCAGTATCTCGCGCGGCTGACCGGCCGGTTCACCTCCGCCGACGAGGCGGTGCGCGCCGAGATCGAAAGCTGGCTGTTCTGGCAGATGGCGGGGCTCGGGCCGACGCTGGGGCACGTCAACTGGTTCGCCCGCGCCGCGCGAAAACCCGGCCGCGACCCGTCCGAAACCGGGCTGGCGCTGCATCGCTTCCGCAAGGAATCGGCGCGGCTGTTCGGCGTGCTGGAGCAAAGGCTCGACGGGCGTGCCTTCCTCTGCGGCGCCTATTCGATCGCCGACATGGCCTGCTGGCCGTGGGTCGATAAATATCACGCCCATGCCGGCGAGCTTGCCGATTATCCGGCGATCGCCGCCTGGCGGGCGCGCATCGCCGCGCGGCCGGCGGTGCAGCGCGCGCTGCGCCTCGGCGAAGGGCAACTGGTCCACACGCCCGAGGATATCGCCGCCGCCGGCTTGACCCCAGGCGCAAAGCCGCGCTGAACGGCTGTTGCCGCCGCCCCGCGGGGGCTATGGAGCGGCATGATCGAGACCCGCCAGACCTGGTGCCGCAATTGCAGCGCCGCCTGCGCGATGGCGGTCGATGTGCTCGACGGCAGACTGCTCGCGGCGCGGCCCGATCGCGCCAGCGCCTCGCCCTATGGCGCCTATCTCTGCCCCAAGGGCCTCGCCGCGGTCGAGCATCACAATGGCGCAGAAAATCGTCTTATGACAAGCCTTTGCCGCGCAGCAGACGGCACGCTCGCGCCGATCGGTACCGCGCCTGCCGTCGCCGCGATCGGTGACCGGCTCGCCGCGATCGTGGCCCGGCACGGGCCGCGCGCGATCGCCTTCTATCACGGCACCGGCGCTTATCGCAGCGTGCTCGGCGGGCTGATGGAGCGCGCGTTCCAAGCGGCGCTCGGCACCCCGAATTTCTTTTCGAGCATGACCATCGACCAGTCGGCGAAATGGGTGACGATGGCGCGGATGGGGGTGATGGCGAGCGGGCGCCACGCCATGCGCGATGCCGACCTGATCGTGCTGGCGGGCGGCAATCCGCTGGTCTCGCACCAGGGCGCGCCCTTCGCGCTTGTCGAAAGCGGGGCGCCGGCGCGCGGCTTCGAAGCGCTGAAGGCGCGCGGCGGGCGCGTCGTCCTCATCGATCCGCGGCGCAGCGAGACCGCGCGCTTCGCCGATCTCCTGATCCAGCCGCTTCCTGGCCATGACGCCGAGATCTTCGCCGCGATCGCCCATTGCCTGCTGCGCGATGCGACCTTCAAGGCCGATTTCGTCGCGCGCCATGGCGAGGGGCTGGAGGAGCTGCGCGCCGCGCTCGCCCCGTTTACACCGCAGATGGCCGCGGCTCGCGCCGATATCGCCGCCGGGGACATCGAAACCGTCGCGCGCTGGCTGGGCGAGGCACGGCGGCCGCTGGTCGGCAGCGGCACCGGCCCGTCGATGGCGGCGCATTCGAACCTTGCCGATCATTGCATCGAGCTGGTGAACGTGCTTGCCGGCGGGTATCGGCGCGCGGGCGAGGTCATCCGCAACCCCGGCACGCTGCGCAGCCGGCCGGCGCTGGAAATGGCGCTGGCGCCGACGCGCAGCTTCGAACAGCCGCCGTTCTGCGTCAGCGCCCCTGTCGGCCCGCTGATGGGCGAACTGCCCACCGCGCTCCTGCCGCGCGAGATCACCGCCGATCATCCCGACCGGATCCGCGCGCTCATCGTCTTCGGCGGCGATCCGCTGATGGCGCTGGGCGATCCGGCGCTCGCCGAGCCGGCCTTCGCCAAGCTCGATCTGCTGGTCTCGCTCGACAGCCGGCTCAACGAGACCGGGCGCCGCGCCGATTATGTCATCGCCGCAAGCCAGCCCTTCGAGCGCCACGATCTTTCGCTGCCCGCCGATACGCTCTATCCCGCGCCTTTCGCGCAATATGCCGCGCCGCTGGTCGCCGCGCCCGAGGGCGTGATCGATGACTGGCACTTCTTCTGGGCGGTCGCGGCGCGGATGGGGCAGGGCCTCACCTTCAAATCGTGGAGCTATGGCCAGGTCTGGCAGGAGATCGCCGGGGGGCTGCCGCTGTCGCTCGAAACGCCGCCCGATCCGGTGGCGCTGTGCCGCTATCTGGCGAAGGACAGCCGCGTCGCCTTCGACGATCTTGTCGCCCATCCCGGCGGGCTCTCGCCGCCGGAGGAGGTGCACCGCGTCGCGCCGGCGCCGCCCGGCTGGGCGGGGCGGCTCGCGCTGTGCCCGGACGATGTCGCGCGCGAGCTTGCCGCGCTCGCCGCGGAGGCGGCCGATAGCGCGCGCGATGACGCATGGCCGATGCGGCTCACCTGCCGGCGCATCCTCCATGCGCTGAACGGTGCCTTTCGCCATTCGCACGAGGCCAGGCGCCGCCATCCGGTCAATCCCGCCTGGTGCAACCCCGAGGACATGGCCGCGCTCGGCATCGGCGAGGGCGCGCGGGTGACGATCGAATCCCCCGCCGGCTCGATCACCGCCATCGCCCGCAGCGAGGCGCGGCTGCGGCGCGGCGTCGTCTCGATGACGCATCTGTTCGGACCGCTGGTTGCGGGCGCGGACGTCATCGCCGACGGCGGGGCGAATGTCGGCGGGCTGGTCTCGCTGTCGGCGCCGGTCGAGCCGATCAATTCGATGCCGCTGCTTTCGGGGATCCCTGTCAGGCTGCGCGCGCTGCGCTGAAGCGTTCCCCGAGATCGACGATAGATAGTGCTCACTCTCTAGTTGGCGGGTCGCATCGGTGCTATCGCCCGGCGCGAGGCGAGTCCCGCGCGGGGTGGGCGCTGCGATCGGAGATGGGAGAAGGCGATGCTGCAACTCGACGGGCTGGGCTACCGGGGCAGGACCTGCGTCGTGACGGGTGGCGCCTCGGGGATGGGCGAGGCGACCGCGCGTCTCCTCGGCGAACTGGGGGCAAGCGTGCATATCGTCGATATCCAGCCGCCGAAGATCGCCTGCGTGGCCTGGCATCCTTGCGACCTGTCCGATTTCGCCGCGGTGCGCGCGACCGCGGCGGCGCTGAGCGCGATCGCACCCATCGATTTCCTGTTCCCCTGCGCCGGCCTGCCGCCGCATATCAAGGGGCCGCTCTATTGCATGCGGGTCAATTACATCGGCACGCGGTTGTTCGTCGAGGAAATGGTGCCCGCGCTCGCCGATGGCGCCGGGATCGCGCTCATTTCCTCGGATGCGGCGATGGGCTGGCAGGGCAATCTTGCCCAATGCCTTGAAATGCTCGCGATTGCCGATCCCGACGCGGCCTATGCCTGGGCCGCGGCCGATCCCGAAAAGCGCGTGCGCGACGGCTATACCTCGTCGAAGGAGATGCTGGTGGTCTGGGTCGCGCAGGCGGCGGTCAAGCTTGGTCTCGAACGCCGCATCCGGCTCAACGCCATCGGCCCATGCCCGACCCGCACCGCCTTCATGGACGAGCAGGAAAAGCTGCTGCCCGAAGGCTTCCTTGACAAATGGCCCTATCCCTCGCTCGGTCGCATCGCCACCGCCGAGGATCAGGCCTGGCCGCTGATCCTGCTGAACAGCCCGCTCAACGCGGCGGTGACCGGCGCATTTCTCTATACCGACCAGGGCTTTGCCAGCGGCGTCTTCACCGGCGCGATCAGCGGCGCCTTCATGGGGCGCGAGGCATGATCACCGAGGGGCTGTCCTTCGCCGGGCGGGTGGCGATCGTCACCGGCGGCGCGACGGGGATCGGCTATGCGACCGCGCGGCAACTGGCGCGGCTGGGCGCGACGGTGGTGATTTGCAGCCGCACCGCGGCGGAACTCGAAGCCGCGGCGGCGCGGATCGGTGCTGAAAGCGGGCAGCGCTGCCTTGCGGTTCCGACCGACGTCAAGGACGAGGCGGCGTGCATCGCGCTGGTCGCGCGCACCATTGCCGAATTCGGCCGGATCGATGTCCTCGTCAACAACGCCGGCGGCACGCGCATGGGGCCGCTCGAAGCCATACCGACGCGCGGCTGGGATTCGATCTTCGAGCTCAACACGAAATCGACCTATCTGCTGACCCGCGAGGCGGGGCGGCAGATGA
>JAGWPW010000074.1 GCA_028870315.1 Sphingomonadales bacterium
CCCGCGCCGCCACTGCGCCCCGAGGTGGTCGCCTGCCGCGCCCCGCTGCCGCCGCCGCCGCCGCCGCCGATCGCCGCGACATAGAGCGCCTTGGCGGCGGGGTTGACGTTGTAGGTGCCGCTGGCGGTAACCAGCGTGACGAGCGTGGGCGTTGAACCCTGCGCCGCGTGCAGCGCGGTGATGGCAATGGCCAGCGCAGTTGCATCGGACATGAGCTTTATTCCTTACTGGCTGGCCGAAGCGGTGATGACCGGGGTGGATGCAACCCCGGTGTGCGTGGGCGTGACGAACAGCCCGGCGCCGCCCAGCACCAGAAAGATGCCGTTGGCGGTGATCGTCGCGGTGGTCGTGCCATAGGTGCCCGAAAGCGACAGCACCTCCAGCGCATAGGTCGCCCCGCCCGAGGCGACCGATCCGGCAAACGAAATGCTGTCCCCGCCCGAAAGACTGTCCACCTGCACCCTGAGCGCGCCATAGGCGGTGTAGTCGTGGGCGGTGCCCGTGGTCAGGACGGCGGGGGCGGAACGCGGTTCCTGCACCTGCACCGGCACGCCTGCGGCCGAGCCCTGGATGGTGAGCGCGGTCGCGGCCGAGACGCCGGGCGATGATTGCGGCGCGGTCTGGTTCGCCGCCGTCGCCGCGCCTGCTGGCAGTGGCAGCGATGCGGCGGAGATAGGCTGGGTCGCCTGCCAGAAGGTGCCGGTGACGCCAAAGGTGGTATTGGCGATCGAGCCGATGACATTGGCGCCGGCAGGCAGCGCGGGAAGCGCGGCAAGGCTGACGGGCACCGCGCTTTGATCACTGGCGATCACCACCGGAGCGCTGGCGGCGCTTGGCGCCTGGCCATTGGCATTGGGGGTGGGAATGGTCTGGATGACGCCATTGGCGTCCTTCACGGCAAGGGTCATGTCAGAAACTCCGCAGGGCGGCGATAAGCCCGCTGTTGGCCAGTTGGGAGAAGTCGAGCGCGGACGTGGCGGACGCGAGGATCGCCAGCGCGAGGCTGGTGATGTTGGGCGAGTTGGCGCTGCCGGTAAGCGTCTCGGCAAGGGTGAAGATGAAGCTGCCGGCGGTGCCGCCGCCGTCATAGGCCCAGCCCGGCGCGGCATTGACGGTGATGCCCGGGGGCAGGCTGCCGCCGACGATCGTCGAGCCCGCGCTCGCGCCGAGGATCGCTCCGCTCGCCGGGATACCCAGCGTCAGCACGTCTGCGGACAGCGCCAGAGGCCCCAGCGACGGCGGCGAGTCGAATGCGCCCGCGACGGTCTGCCCGACCACGAGACCCTGGTCGTTGATCCATGCGATCTGACGCGCGGTCATAGTGTGGCCGGCTCCGAAAGGAGGACAAGGGCGGGGCTGGTGATGGTCACCGTGCCGCTGGCGTCGGTGACGCGCAGGTCGATGAGATAGCGCCCGGCGGGAAGCGTCGCTGACGTCGCGGCATCGAGCGTCAGCAGCCAGCCGGCGGGAAGCCCAGCACCCGCAGCGCGATAGGCGATCGTCATCGGTGCTGCGTCGGGGACATTGGCGAGCGGGGCGACATGGCCGGGCGGGATCGGGCGCAGCGCCGAGGCGAGCAGCGCCTCGCCGCCGGGCACAGCGCCGCTGTCGGTCAGGGCGATGGCGATGGTCTCGCCGCGGACCCGCGCATAGAAGGTAGCGATCATGGGCAATCCTGGCGGTCAGTTGCGGGCTGGTCGTTGCCGGCGGCAACGATCTCGGCGGGTCCGAGCTGGAGGCGGAAGGTGCGGCTGACGTTTTCAAGACCGTAAAACAGCGTGCCCAAGGCAAGGATGCCAAGCGCGCCGCGCGCGACTTCGACCAGGCTGCGGCTGTCGGTGGCGACGAGGCCGGTGATCCGCCAGACGAGTGCCAGCAGGCCGAGCGCGACGACCGCTTCGATCAGCGCGAGCAGCGCGCGCCGGCCTTGGGGATGCGACAGGCCCTTCATGACGCCGGCACCAGCGCATCGGGGGTCAGATAGAGCTGCGCTTCGGCCGCACGCCGCGTAACAAGGCCGGGGAGTACATGGCCATCGGCCTTGTTCCAGGCCGTGAACGCCTGCGCCGCCTCGGGATGATCGCCCGCGAGATGGAATCGCAGCACGCTCGACCCGCGGAACCGGCCGATGCCGATATTATAGGCAAGGCTGGCCATGGCCCCGAACTGGTTGTCGGTGGTCGGCGCAGCGCCAAGCGCGAGGCCGATCGCGGCGGCAAGGCGGGCGAGATCGGCGGCAAACCGCGAATCGGCCTCGGCCTGCGTCCAGACAAGCCCGGCATGGATGTCCGGGCCGGTCGCGCCCCAGCCGATCGTCCAGGGAGCGCCGCCGCTGCCGGGATCGGGATAGGCGCGAAGCCGGCAATGTTCGGCGCGCTTGATGATCGCCTGCGCGGCCGCGTTGATGGTGCGGGGCATGGCTTGCTCCTGCGGACGGTGGACGGTGGACGGTGACGATCACCTCGCGCGGATGGCGGGCGTTATTTCGTCAGATGTTCGGCCAGCCATTC
The DNA here is from genome assembly GCA_028870315.1 of Sphingomonadales bacterium. Lineage (GTDB taxonomy): Bacteria > Pseudomonadota > Alphaproteobacteria > Sphingomonadales > Sphingomonadaceae > Novosphingobium. Next base: position 2,511 of record JAGWPW010000074.1, read on the forward strand.
GCTGGCCGCGACGATCACCCCGCCGATCAGGCTCGAGACGCCGATCCAGGCGCCGCGCTCACCCCTGCGCTCGCTGTCGCGGCGTTCGAGCGCGGCGATGCGCGCATCGAGCGGGCGGGTCGCGGCGGACAGGGAATCGCTGGCGGTGCGCAGCTCGATCTTGATCTCGGCCAGGCCACGGTCGAGCGAGCGCTCCATGCGGCCCATGCGCTCGTTCATCGCCGTAAGCCCGCCCTTGACCTCGCCGACCTCGAAGATGATCCCCTGAAGCGGGACCGCGCCGCCCGGCTCAGGCGGCATGGATCGAACGCCCGCTTTCCTGCCACAGGCCGCTGACGGCGTTGAACTCGACCTCCAGCCAGTCACCGCCCACCGCCAGCGTGCAATCCGCATTGAGCCGCAGCCCGCCGCCGTTGTGCGCAAAGGTGTAGACCGAGCCAATAGTCGAGAAGATGTCGTAATAGATCCGGCACTTCTGCCCGAAGGCAAAGCCATAGGGCGCGGCAAAGGGCGCGGCCATGGTGATCGCGATCGTCGCCGCCGCGCCGGTGTTGAGCAGAGACATGCGCGGATTGCTCACCGTCAGCGCATAGCTCGTCCCGCTCGCGATCACCGCGGGATATTGCCCGAGCGGACGGGTCGAGCCGATGAGATGGCTGGAAGTCGGGCCGTCCAGCGTCACCAGCGGCAGCCCGATGTTCGACGTCGGATTGACCAGACTGACAAGCCCGTCGGCATCGCCGACATGGAACGAGCAGCTGTTCTGGTCCACCTCGCCGTTCAGCGTGATGCCCACCGCGAACTCGCCGTTGGCGATGGCATTGGCGCTTCTGTGGACATCGAGATTGATATGCACGTCGCTCGGCGGCTTGATATAGGTCGATCCCGTCGCGCCGGGGATCACCGTCGTATCGTTCGCTGGCCCGGTGAGGTTGACGATCGGGTTCATCGACATCTGGTCAACGGTATAGCAGCCCTTGATGTAGCAGCTGGTCAGCGCGCCATCGCCGCCCGCCCCCGCGGTATCGGTGATGAGCTGGAAATTGAAATCCGCGCCGATGAAATCGGGAATGCGCACATAGCTGCCGACGATGATCTGACCCGCATTCTCGAAATTCGCGCCGATCAGGTCCAGCCACGGCGGCTCACCCGCCGCGCGGGTGGGATAGGCATAATTGTACAGAAGGCCGTTCGCCGGGCCGCCGGTGAAGCTGCTCTGGATGGTGTTGCTGATCCGCAGCGCTTCGATCCGGCCGCCGATGCCGCCCAGTTGCTCGACCCCCAGATAGCAGTCGTGCACATAAAGCGAGAGGGCATCGACATAGCCGGTGGACGGGTTGAAGCCCGACTGGTTCGATCCCGAAATCTCGACGTCGCGCAGGCGCTGATAGGTCTGGGTGGTGCCTGCGGCATAATAGGCCTCGCCCTTGAAGCCGCTGATCTTGCAATTGACCAGCGTGATCGCATCGCATTCGCTATCCTGGAGACGGATGCCCTTGTTGGTGAGATCGGGTCCATCTGGCGATGCCGGGGTCGGCGCGGTGCGCACCCCCGTATAGGCGCAGCCGCCATCGAGCCAGATGTTCTCCATGACGAACCATGACAGCCCGTTCGCCGCGGGAGCGAGAGCGGTGCCGCCAATGAGGTTGACGCCCGATCCGCGCCAGACATTGCCGCCCACGTTCTGCCAGCCGGTCTCAAGGCTGGCGCCGGTGGTCGAGAGCATCTGGACATGGGTTCTGGTCGGCAGGCCGAGCAGGCGCACCGGCGCTGTCACCCAGATCGACTGGCCGTCCTGTGCGAACTCGTCCGTGGTGACCGATGTCCGCAGCGTGGACCAGATGCTGACGTTATCGAAGTCGAACAGCACCGTGCGCGCGCCGATCGCCTTGGCGTAATCAAGCGATGCCTGCACCGCGGCCTGGTCGTTGTTCGCACCGCCAAGCGCGCCGCCCTCGCTGATCGCGATCGTGCCGTCCGCCGGCGCCAGCCGCCAATAGCGCCCGCTGCCATCGGCGGCGCAGAATGCCGGATGGGCGCTGGCGAAGGCGGCGGTGGCCAGCGCATCGCTGACATAAATCCCGCCGCCCACCCCGGCGTTCGTCGCGCCCGATGTGATGATGCTCGCGACCCCGGATGGAAACCGGTACTGCGCGAGATTGGCGAAAAGATCTATGGCGAAAGTCTGCTGGACGGTGGCCGCGTTTGCGGCGGCGGCGATCACCGTTTCCACCGCCAGTTGCTGAAAGCTGTCGAGCGCGGGATTGGTGGGGTCGGCGCCTTCGACGCGCAGCGGTATCATTGCCTGCGCATAGCTTGTCGTTCCCGCGAGCGGAGTGGTGTGGTTCCAGTCGGTCATGATGCTTCCGTTTGCCTGTTTCGCGGCTTGCACCGCATCGGGAATTCGCGCTTCGGCGAATCCCGGCGAGGGATTTTCAATAGCCCTTGGCGCGCCAGCGGTAGCCGCCGCCATCGTCGCTGAAATTGGTCGCCTGGTCCTGGACGAAGAGATTCGCGCCGCTGCGGCTCAGCGAAACCTCCTGGAAGGTGGTGTCGCCAGTGGCATTGCCCGAAGGGTTGATGGCGTTCGCGCTGAAATCGACGCAGGCCGTGGCAAAGCCGCCGAAGGGGAAGGTCAGCGACAGCGCGCCCTCGGCGGTCAGCGCCGCCGGGACGACACCGCCCATCTCGACGAAATTGTTGGGATGGGTCAGCTTCCAGTTTCCCCCACCGTCGGTCGCAAAGACGGTGGCCGCGGCCAGCGCGCCATGCACCATGGCGGTGGTGGCCAGCCGGGTGCTGGCATCGCTGCTCGCCGGTGTCGGGCCAAAGACATTGCCAGTGAAGGTGCCGCCGGCGATTGGCATCAGCCCGGCAAGAGCGGCCGGCAGGAACGGCGCGCCCGGTGCGGGCGCGATATTGGCCGTGCTGATCGCGCTCTGCCCATAGGCGATGGTGACGTAATAGAGCGGCACGAAGCCGGTGTCGGCGGCGGGCGCGACGGGCGTCGCCGCGGCGATCCCCGCCTTGGCCTGGACGTTGACCGTGCCCGCGCGCCTGGTGAAGCTTGGCTGGCCATTGTTTCCGGGGCCGGAAAAGGGCACTGCGGGATTCGCCGAATTATAGAAGGGCAGCGTCACCGCGGCGCTGTCGATCTCGCTATAGGCGGCTTCGATGAGGTAGATCACCGAGGTGCCGGCGGTGACGGGCGCGGTCATGGTCAGTTGCAGCCCGGCCGAGGCGGCAAGAATACCCTGCTTCACCACCTGATCGGCGGTGTCGGCGGCCAGGCTCGAATAGGCGGTATTGTCGATGTTCTCCAGGCTGTAGATTGCCCCGGCACCGATATTGACGCTCATGCTCGCGACCGCGGTCGGGGTGCAGGCAAGACCCGAGACCAGCGTGCCGCGCCCCAGTACGTCCATGGCAAGCTGGCCGAGCCCGACCATGGCATAGCGGTTGGTGTTCAAGAGGTCGGTTTCGAGCGGAATGGCGCCCGGCCAGACGATTTGGCGATCCATGAAGGCTTCCCTTGGGGCTGGGCATCGCGCGGGACAGCGGGTGCCGGTTTTGATGATATGATATTTATAACAGAATGTTACAGGTTGATTGGCGCGCCGTTGAGCGTCAGCACGGCGCGATCGAGGGTAATCGCGATGGCGAGGCGCGGATTGACGATGCGCAGCCAGACCGTGGTGCCGGCGGGCTTGGCGGCATCGGTGACGGCGGCGATGTCGGCATCGCTGACGATCGAGGCGACCGCGGCGAGCGAAGCCCATTCGGCCTCGCCCGGCAGGCCATAGCCGCCGCTCGCCGCGCCATAGCCCGCGACATTGGCGATGCCGTATTGCACCGGGCGGAAGGCGGTGACGAAGCACTGCGCCGGGATCGCCAGCGACCCATAGCCGCCCGCCGCCCCCCAACCCGCGAAACCCTGGCCCCATACCCCGCAATCGGCCGGCGCGAAGGGTTCGAGCACCAGCGGCGGTGTGCCGGTGAGCGACAACAGCATGTCGCTCAGCGCCCGGCGTGTCGCGCGCGGGCGAAACAGGCTGGCGACAAGGATAGCCCGGAAGCTGTCGTCCTGCTGGTTGGGGCTGCGGATCAGGGCATCGCCGAAGAAGTCACGGGCGATGAGATCGAGCCAGATCCCGCTCGCGGTAAGGATGCGCGCCTGGCTTTCGGCGTAGCGGTAGAGACCATAGACGAAGGCCAGCGCCGCCGCCGCTCCTGCGAGCAGCGCCTCGGCGGTGGGGCTGGCGTCGGCGAACCAGCCGGGCAGGAGCGCCCGGATGCGGCTGGCAATGTCGGTCGGGTCGCCGGTCGCCATGTCAGTTCACCGTGATGCTGCCGGCGACCACCGTGTCCCGCGGGCTCGCCACAAGATCGCCGGCGCTGCCGTTGATCGTCAACCCGCTCACCGTCGCAACGCCCGGGCTTGCGGTGTAGATCACCTGGTAAAGGCGCGACCAGGACAGGCTCGCGCCCACCGGCAGCGCGGTGATCCACTGGGCGATCGCCGCCGTGACCGCCGGGGTGATCGCGCTCAGGAGATAGCCGGGCGCGGCGGTCACCGTCACCGCCACGGTCGCGCTCACCGCCACGGGCGCGAACACCGAGAACTGGATGCCGCAGCCGCGCACCGCATCGACCGCGGCACTGACCTGCGCCAGCAGCGCCGCCGGCGGCGCGCCCGAACCATCATCGACGACCACGTAGAAAGTGCCAGGCTGCCAGGCACCGGCATAGCTCTGGTCCTCGGTCAGCGTATAGGTCAGCCCTTCCTGGATCGAGGCGATGGCATTGCCGATCGCCGCCCTGGTCGCCTTGGAGAGCGATGCCATCCACACGACGAAGCGGCTGCGCAGCGCGGCATCGCTTTCCGCCGGGGCGCCGGTGACGAAGGCCTGCGCATTGCTGACCGTATCGACCCCGACGATCGCCTGGCCGAGTGCCGAGATCGCGCCTGCCGCGACATTGCCCGCCGGCCCCGCGGTCACCGCCTGAACCGTCGCGGTGATCGCGGCGGTGCCGGCCGGCAGCAGATAGGCAGAGTCGCCGTCGTTGTAGGCCGGCTGCGCGGGATCGGCGGCGACGAAGAACTGCTGCGTGCCATCGCCGGTCTGGACCAGCACGCCGAGCGGAACCGACGCGGCGGCGGTGGCGGTGTAGCGGGCGAAGGTGACGCTGCCCGTCGCCGACACCGCCGGAAGGCGCGTCACGCCGAAATCGGCCATCCAGCTATCGAGATCCGGGCCGGTCGCGGTCGCGGCGCGGGTGGTCGCGAGCAGCTGGAGAATGAGGCCCTGGAGCCACATCGCCACCATCGCCACCGCCTCGGCGAAGGCGCGCAGGATCGAGCCGACCGAAAAATCGATCAGCGTCGCGCCCGAGCCCGCCTGGATCGCGGCGGCTTCCATCTCGACTAGCTGGTCGAAGGTTTCGGTTTGCAGGCTGGTCATCAGGCGGTCACCGCAAAAGAGAGGATCACAGGCTCGCCGCTCGCCGCATCGGCATAACGGATGGCAACCGCGAAACCGCCGCCGGCGGCATCGGCTATGGCATCGACGCCGATCTGCGGCGCCGGGTTCGTCGCGACCACAGGTTCAAGCAGCAACTGGCCGCGGATCAGCGCGCGCATCGCGGCCAGATCGGCATCGCGCCCGATCCATTGGGCAAGGCCGGCGCCATAGCCCGGCTGGAAGATGTAATCGCCGGGGTTGGTAAGCAGCCGGCGCAGCACCCGCTGCTGGCCGCGCACCGTCTGGGTGACGCTGGCGAGATCGCCGGTATTCGACGCGGCAAGGTCGCCGCCGAAATAGTGATAGAGGTCGGCAAGCGCGCTCATGGCTGCGGCCCCGCGCTCACACCGCTGCCGGCGGCGACGCCGCCGTGATGATGGCTCGCAAGGCCGATGCCATTGGCGGTGATGCTGCCGGCGTGTGTCCAGTTGCCGGCGCTGGTGATGGTGCCGTCGCCGTTGAGCGCGATGCTGGCGCCATGACCGTCGGCAAGCGTCAGATGGCCGTCGTTGGTGAGCTTCAGCGAGGCCCCCGACTTGTGGACCAGCCACGCCTCGCCGCTCGCGACCGCGAGCGGGCGCGCGGTCAGGTTGAAGAAGCGCCAGCCGGCGCTGGCCACGCCGCCATCGGCTTCCTGGAAGGCAAGCTCGACCGCATCGCCGATCGATGGCGCCAGGAACAGTCCCCAGCCGTTGCCGGCCCAGGCGGTCTTGAGCGGCAGCCAGTCGGTCAGCGTGCCATCGGGCTGGAGCGCGACGCGCACCGCATGGCTGGCGGGATCGTAGCCGTCGATCGTCCCGTGGCGCGGCGGCGCGCGCCGCGCCGCCACCTCGGCGGCAACCCGCCGGGCGTGATTGAGCAATTGTTCCATCATCTCGCAAATCCTCAGCCGGCAAGGAGCGCCCTGGCAGTGACCCGCATGCGGTAGCCCTCGGCGGTGGACAGGCTGCGCTCGACGCAGTCGGGCAGATAGGCGCCATCCCAGGCGGTGCCGGTACCCGAAAGCGTCAGCAGCGTGCGGCAGTCGAGTCCGTCGTCGCCGGGCAGTTCGGCGCACAGCGTCAGCCCGTGCTGGGCGATCTCGCGCCAGCGCGCCTCGGCAAAGCTGCGACATTGATCCTGCGTCAGTCCGGCGGCGATGAAATCATAGGCAAGCGCATTCGCCCCGGCGCCGTCCTGCGGCCACTGCGCCGAATAGCTCTGTCCCTCGCGCGCATGCCAGCTGCGCACCGTGACGGTCACCCCGCCGGCGAGCGTCAGGCTGCGATCGAGCCGCAGGCGGGTGACATTGGCCGCCGCCACATCGCCGCCGCCCTGCCAGACAAGCGCATAGGCGCCGGCGCCCGCCGCGGGCAGCGGTTCGAAATACAGCACCTCGCCGACGACATGGGCGACGAAGCCTTCATATGCGGCAAGCTCGGTCAGAACGTCCCACGCGCTGCACCGCTGGGTGAGGCTCGCGTGGTTCTGGTTGTAGAAGGTGCCGATCGGGGTTGTCGTCGCCGTCACCACCGGGCTCAGCCCATGCGCCTTGGCGAGCGCGGTTGCGATGTCGCTCGACGTCTGGTTGAGATAGCCGACGCTGAAGCTGACATCGATGAGCCGCTGCGTGCGGTCGCGCCCGGTCAGCGTGACAAGGCCGCAAAGCGGATCGAGGCTGACATCATCGACCGCGCCCAGCATCAGCCGGTCCGCCTCGCCCGGCTGCCAGCCCGGAGGCGGATCGGCGCTCGCGAAGATTTCGGCATCGAGCGCGTCCGCCGCGGCGAACCAGTCGACCCCCAGCCCCGGTGGCAGCGCAGCGGTGGCAAGCCGGATGGTGAAGCGGTCGGCACAGGCGCCCCCACGGCTGACGATCTCCCAGCTTTCGCAGGCATCAAGCGCGATGCCGTTCAGGCGCACCGCGCCGCGCGGCGACCGGGCGGTGGCGGGGTCAACCATCGAGGACCCCCGTGAAGGCGCTGCCATCCGCGGGCGGCACGGTCAGCGTGGTGATGCCGGTGAGCGTCGGGTCGGAAAGGCCGTTCGCCGCCGCGATCCGGGTCCAGCCGCGGGCATCGCCATAGGCGGCCGCGGCGATGTGGTAGAGATCGGTATCCGCGGTCGTCAGCGTGCCGCCGCCACTGCCGCCGCCGCCGATCGCGACGGCAAGATTCGCGCTCATCCGGGCAAGCAACTGGCCGGCAAGCGCCGCCTGTCCGCCGCTCCGCGCGGCGCCGACCGCAGCGGCAAGCCCGGTTGCAAAGCCATCGAGCGCGGCGCTGCCCGCCGCCGCGACATCGGCGCCGGCCAGCACCGGCAAGGCCGACAGGCTCTGCGCCGCGCCCGCTGTCGTCACAGCAGCGATGCTCGTCGCCGCGGCGATCGGCACCTGCAGCGGGCGCAGCGCCGGTGCCGGCGGCTGCGCGCCATAGCCCGCGAGCGCCGCGGTCATCGCGCCCGAAACCGTGGTCATCGCCGCGGCCAGCACGGGAACTGCGGACGCGGCCGCGACCGCGCCGGCAAGATCGCCGGCCAGCACCGCGGCAAACCCCGGCGGCGGCGCGGCAGGCGCGGGCGCGCCTGTGTCTTCGAGCACTTCGAGCGCGATGCGATAGGGCAGGAACGGCCCGGCACGATCCTCGGCCGAAAATTGGGCGATGAGCACGCTATAGGCAAATTCGCCCCAGGCGAGCGGCAGCGGTGCCCCGGCTTCGGCCATGCGCTTGAGCTGCCGCGCGCGGTCGAGCGCGGCGGGGCCGCTCAGCCAGCCGCTCCATTCGGGCCGCAGCGGCGCCGCGCCCATCGCATCGATCACCCGGCCGCCGCCGACCAGCCGGTGAACCTGAAGCTGCTGCTGCGTGCCGAAAGCGATCCGCTCGGGAATTTCGCCACGCTGAAAGGTGAAGTCGCCGAGCGTGAGCATGACCATCACCAGCCTCCCGCGCCCGCCGGGCGCAGCACCGCCATCGTCGTGTCGAAGCGCGTAGCTGTCGCCCCGGGGCGACCGGCGGCGCGCGCCTGTTCGGCGCTGATCGCGGCGGCGAGGTGGTGGCCGACGAGCGCCTTGTCGAGATAGATATCGCCCATCGCGGGAACCGAGGGCGCGATCCGCACGCTGCGTGGCATCGCCGAGGGGGTTCCGCCGCCGCCGCCGCGCGCGATGCCGGACACAGCCGCGCCCGCCGACAGGTGGCGCGCGCCCGCCCGCACGGCCGCCTGCGCAGACGCCGCGCGAAGCAGCGCCGGCCGTGGCGCATGACCAGCGCCTTTCGCGATCAACCGCAGCGCCGCGGGCTGGGCGAGCGCGGCCACGCGCTTTTGTCCCATGCCGGCGATCGCGGCCTGTGCCCTGCGTCGCAGCGAGGCTTCCGGGCGACGCGCTGCATGCAAAGCCGCAAGCCCCTCCCGCGAGAGCGACGGCACCACCCGCCGGGCCGCGCGCAGGCCGGGCGCGGCTTGCGCAAGGGTGCGCGGGCTGCCCGTCGGATCGGGCGTCGCGGGCAGGCTCGCTCCGGCGAATGCCGGAACGCTCGCGCGACGCACGACGATCACGCGGCCAAGGTCGAGCATCGCGCTTGCCCGCCGCGTCTGGCGCTCGGCGTGTGCCCGCAATCGCGCCTGCGTGCGCCCGGCCGCGAGCACCTGCCGACAGGAAGCGCGCAACGCCTGCGCTGCGCGTTCGTGCGGCGTGATCGCGCGATCGCGGGTCGATGGCATGGTCGATACCTCATGTTCCAGAGCCGGTGGTCGGGCTGGAGCACAGTGCGTGATTTCGGAAATCACGCACTGTGCTCCAGGTCTATGTTGCCGCATCGCTTTTTGCCAAAAACCGGCGCCCACTTTTCAGCGCGATGCTCTATCGTGCCTCCAGGCGCAGCGTTGCGATATCGAGCCGCGCCCCGCGAAATTCGGAAAAGCGCAACGCCATCCAGGCGCGCGGCACATCGTCGAGCGCGAAGGCGACGTCGAAAGGCACCCCGTTATGGACGAGCCACAAGGCCTCGTTGAGCGGCTCGTCCCTCAGCCATTTTTTAGCGCGGCCTCGGCCTCGGCCGGCGGCGGGGGCAGGAAATGATCGAGCACCCCCTGCTGCGCCGCCTCGTTGCCGTCATCGCCAAGCCGCGCGTAAAGCGCGCGCAACTCACCCTCGGTCGCAGGGGTCGGCACCGGCTCGCCGTCGATCGCCGCGACATAGGGCAGGTGCATCACCTCGGCGAGATAGAGCTGGTTGAGCTCGGCGCCGCCCGCCGCGCGGGCGAAATCGAGCCGGGCGAGCGGCGGCGGCCGACGCAGCGTCAGCACGCGGCCATCGGTGGCGGCCACCTCGACCGCATGCGCGGCGGCGGCAAGGATGCGCGCCGAAGGAGCGGCGGCGGGGTCGGTCAGCGTGACGCGCGCCATGCTCAGGCCTGCTGCACGCGCTGCGCGGCGATGGCGGAAAGCTGTTGCTTCACCGTGCCGTCGGCGGTCCATTTGCCGGGATCATCGAATTTCAGCATGCAGTTCTGATAGCGCCACTGCGTCACGCTGCCGTCGGGTTCGGTGACGGTCTGCTGGATGGTGCAGGGCGGATCGCTGACCCCGGCATAGTAGTCGGCCTCGACGCTGGCCCAATAGGCATCGAGCGCGGACGAACGGCGCTCCATTTCCATGGTCAGCTCCCACCCCTCGTGGAAGCGCAGATGATCGTTGACGCCGTCGAGCGCGCGCACCGTGGTCTCGCTGATCATCGGCCGCGCCTCGAAGCTCGTCATCTTGCCGAGGGTCAGCGCGCTGCCGTTCGCGAGGATGACCGTGACACTGGTGTCACGGCCGATCGAATACCCCTGCTGGGCCATCTGGGATCTCCTTTGACTGGATGGTTCAGTTGGTGGCCGTGCTGCCGGCGACGGTCACGCTCACCGACTGGCCCCCCTCGACATTGATGAGCAGCACCGTCACCACCGACAGATAGGTGACGCGCACATCGACCTGCATATAGCCCAGCGCCACCCGCGCCGGCGGGTTGTTGGCGGCATCGAGCTGCACCGAGAAAGGCTGCCTGGTGGGGTTCGAGACATCGCCGATCATGCCCTGCTGCCACATCGCGGACAAAAAGGCGTTGATCGTGCCGAGCGCCTGGTTACGCAACGACGGGCTTTGCAGCCGGCCGATGTACAGCCCCATCGCCGCGTTCAGCGTATAGGCGATGTAATTGGTGAGGCGCGGGTAATTGTCGCCGTTGATGACCTGGTTCGACGAACAGTTGCGCCCGATCCTTTCGCCGTAATAGCTGCCGCCGGGGCAGGGATTGGCGATGATGTCGAGCCCACCGGTTGCGAGCGCCTGAAGGTCGGCGGTCGAATAGACCGCATTGGCGTTCGATTTCTGTGTCGCGACAATGCCCGCGAGCGGCTTGTTGAGCGCGCTCTGCGCCGGCGACAACGCCGAGAGCAGCCCGGCGACGAAGCCCTGCGGCGAGATCAGCCGGGTCTGCGCGTTCACCGTATCGTTGAAATAGACCCAGTCGCCGAACAGCAGCTTGCCGGCATAGCTGTCGATGCCCGCGCTCGCCTTGGCGGCAACGGCACTGGTGATGGTGTCGCCCGCCGGCGTCACCATCACCATATAGGTGCCTTCGGACAGGCCATAGGCGACCTGGCCCGGCCAGCTCGATGCCGCGTCGCAATCGGCGAGCATGGCGATGGCGGTGCCGGTGGCGCGCAACGCATACATGCCGCTGCGGGCGGTGCCGTCGATGCCGATGAGCTGCGTCGCGCCGACTGCGCTTGCGCCATCGCTGCCGCCGGCAAGCGCCGCGGTGGCGGCGACGGGCGCGGCGGTGCTGGCGCCGGCGCTCGCCACGACGATCTGCGACGGACCCCGCAGCCCCGAAATGCCGTTGTTCACTGCGGTCGCCAGCGCCTGCCAGACGGCATTGCCGGTCAGGCCGACCGCGACATTGTCGAACACTTCGGGCACGAGGCCGGGCAAGGTGATCGTCAGCCGCCAGCTTGCGCTCGCGGTGCCGGGCGCTAGGATCGCGGCGATGCCGTTGCCCAGCGAGCCGGTGTATTTCGATGTGACGGTCAACCCGGTGGTGCCGATCGTCGCGGTGGCGGCGGTATCCGTGCCATCGGTCACGCGCACGCAGCGAAGGTTGCTTGCGCCGTTGAGAATCGCCACCCAGGCGGCGGTGCCCATGTCGTATTTGCGCGGCATGATCGCGCCGAACTGGGCGACATAGCTCTTGATGTCACCGATGATCGTGGGCGCATTGACCGGCCCCCATGTCGCGGTGCCGACCAGCCCGAGGATGTTGGTGGCAATGCCGTTGACGTAATTCTGCTGTGGCGGGACGATCTGGACGACGACATCGGGAACGGTGAGCGAGGTCGTGTTGACCTGCCCTTGCTGCACTACGGTCATGGAAGGCTCCTGCAGGAGGAAGAAGGCGAGATCCCGGCTGGCCCGGGCCCTGGCATCAATCGGTGACGGTCACCGTGGCGAATCCGGCGCCGGTCACCGCGGGGGTGACATTGGTGATGGTGGTGGCGATCGCGGTCAGCACCATCTGCTGGGTGGTCGGGTAATCGAGCGCATAGACGAGCTCGCGGCGATAGATGCCGGCGGTCTGCTCGGCATCGACCTGCGCCGAGCTTTCATAGCGCATCACCGCCACCGAACCGTCGGCAAGCGGCAGGCGCGCGATCGCGGCCAACCCGGCGTCGATCGCCGCGGCGGCGGCATCGCGCCGGTCATGCGCCGCGGCCCGGATCGAGATCGCGAAGCTGCGCGTCTGGCGCCGCAATTCGCGCGCGGCGGTGCCGGTGGTGCCGCTTGCGGTGATGTCCTCCCAGCCCTCGCCATCGGCCGAAACCGAGGTGATGCGCTCGCGCGCCTCGGGGAACACCGAGACATGGATCGTGCCGGCGGCAAGGTCTGTCGCCAGCGTCACCGCCTCGGGGGTTCCGTGATAGACCAGGTAGCGGTCGCCGGTGAGCGAGGGCGCGCTGGTGCCCTGCGGATATAGGATCGCGGCGATGGCGCCGACCAGCGCATTCGCGGCGTCGGAAAGATCGGCCATGGGGCAAGGCACCTTTCTGCCCCGGCCGCTGGCGCGGGGCTGAAGATCGTCAGTCATGCGCCTCGGACGCGAGCAGCCGGTAGCCGAGCGCGGTAAGTTCGGCCGCCTCGACGGTCAGCACGCGGCCGGTATCATCGACCAGCCGGTCGCCGGCGACGATCGCCACCGGCACCGAGGGCGGCAGCAGCACCGTCCAGCCGCCGGCAAGCGCGGCCCCCGAAGGCAGCGGATCGCGATCGGAACGCTCGCTGCCGGCAAGCAGCAGCGAGCAGGGCCAACCGTTCGCCAGCCCGCCATTGGTCGGCGCGGCACTGCCGAGCACATCGACCATCGCGCCGGGATCGATCCCGCCATAGCCGGTCGCGCCCGCGCTTCCCGCCGCGAGCGGCGCGGGGCGCGTCACCCGGCAGAAACGGTTGCAGGCGACCGCCACCACCGGCAGCAGCACCTGGCGTCCGGCAATGAAGAAATAGCGCGGATCGGCGGCGGCCGTGGCAAAGGGCGGGGCAGCGGTGACCAGATAATCGCCGACCTCGGCCTGGCGCGCGTCGAAATCGGCGAACCACACCGCCTTTCCGTATAGCGATGGCAGCGCATAGCGCCCGTCGGCGGCGTTGAACGCCACCGGCAGCAGCGCGACGGGATTGGCCAGCGGATCGAGCGCATCGAGCGGGCGGAACACCTGTGTCATCACCCCCAGATGCGCCGCCGCCTGCGCCCGTCCGGCCTGGATCCGGGCATCGAGCAATGCCGCGTCCATCAGCCGCGCACCAGCGCCGCCGCCGGCCCCGTCTGGAGCCCCGGCCCCGGCGCGAGCCCAAGGAAGGCGCACATGCGCAGCGCCCATTGGTTGAACAGGGCCAGCCGGTCGCGCACTTCCTGCGGATTATGCGTCCACACCGCGGCGCTTGTCGTATCGAGGTTGTCACCGGCGAGCGGCACCGCGGCTTCGAGCATGTTGAGGTTGGCAAGATAGATGCCGGTCAACACCGCCTCCTCGCTCGCCGAAAGCGTCGAAAGCCGCGTCCACAGCGACATCGTGACGCTGCCATATTGCACGAAGACGACGTCGGTATTGGCATCGATCGGCATGGTGGTGCCAGCGGCGGCATAGCCGGCATAGCGCCGCGCATCGGTCATTTGCGCATCGGTGAGCATGGCGGGGCTTTCGCATCGGGAACGGTTCCCCTCCCGCATGCGGGAGGGGAAGGGCAGGCGCCGGGATCAGCCCAGCGACAGCACGGTATGTTCGGGCTTGATCGCCGCCGCGCCCCAGGCAAGCCGGACGTGATAGACCATCTGCATGAACTGGCGATAGACCGCGATATCGAAGGTGATACCCGACACCGGATCGGTCACCTGCACCACGTCGTCGGCCATATCCATCGCGTCGCCATCGGGGCCGACCGGCATCTGCGGCGCGCGGGTGATGAGCTGGATCGCCGAGCGCGAGAAGGCAACATTGGGGGTGCGGCTGGCGGCGATGGTCATCGCCGTCGCCGTCGCGGGGATCGCCTGTTCCAGCCCGGGCGCGCCGATGGTGATCGTCCCCGGCCCGGTGGTGCCGACCTGGACGACATATTGGTTGGGATCACCGGCAAAGCTGATCACGTCGCCCGCGTTCACCGTCCCGGTGCCGGTGATGATCGGGATTTGCGTGGTGCCGGCGGCAAAGCCCGCATTGGTGGTGGTAAAGCCCGCGCCGCTGCCCTTGGCCTGAAGCGTCACCGCCGCCGATTCATGGAGGTCGAAGCCTTCGAGCCGGCCGAGGATGCCATTGCGCAACAGATCGCTGGTGCCCGATTCATTGACCTTGAACAGCACCGTCTGCACCCCGCGCAGATTGGCGAAGGTCGCGGTCGAGCCGACATATTGGAGATCGGTCACCGCCGCGCCGTTGTCGGCAAGAATCTTGCGCACCTGGGCGATGTCGGAAAGGTTGCCGGGCGTGCCGAAGGGCGTCGTTCCCGCCGTGCCCCAGGCGCGGCTGGCGTTGGTGATCGCGGCGGTGAACAGGTCGAGTTCCATGAGGTTGGTCAGCGTGCGGAACCCCTGGGTGAACTGGTTGAGCAGCACCTGGTTGTAGGTGCCGGCATTGGCCATGCCGCGCTGCTCCTCGCCGTTCCAGCGGATCGGGACATGCTTGGAACGGGTGATGGTCATCGCCACGGAATTCACCGTCTGGTCGCCGGTATTGGGCGCGGTGATCCCGGGCACGGTGTCATAGGCGGCTTGCCCGGTGGTCACGGGGACGAGGATCGTCTCGTTGAGCGCCGCGCGCGCCGCCGAACTGTCGCGCGAGACGGCGGGGATGAAGCCCACCATCTCGCGGCTGACGGTATCGAGCGCCTCGTACAGCGTGGGAATGAGGCCGGTAAGGGTATTTGCCATAGCTTGGGGTTCCTGGGGATGGAGGGAGGAAGAAGCGCGCCCTCCATCCGGAGGCTTGCGCGCGAAATTGTCTCAAAAACACGAAGCGCGCGCCTCGCGGCGCTCAATCGATGATCAGCGCCTTGCCCGCCGCCGCCTCGCGCGCCACCGCCGCCTGACCGGCGGGCGACAGCGCGACGAATTGCGCGCGCGACAGCTGGCGGCCATGGCCGCGATGGCCCGCGCCCGGCGCGCCCGATCCCGAGGCGCCCGAGCCCTTGAGGATCGCATCGCGATGCGGATAGGCCTGGACGATCGCCGCCAGCGCCTCGTCGAAATCGGCGGGCGCAGACGAATTGGCGGCGCTGGCAATGCGGTTGCCCGCCGTGTCCTTTGCCACCACTTCGCCATCTTCGATGGCGAAATGCCGGCCGAAGCGCGCCTCGACGATGTCGGGCGGCAGCGCCAGCTTCTCGGCGATGTAGCGCGAGCGGGCAAAGGCCCCACCGATGCGCGCCTCGGCCAGCTGCCGTTGCAGCGCATCGCGCTCCTCGACCAGCGGCAGATAATGCGCCTCGGCCGCGCGCGCCGCCTCGGCCTTCGCCTTCGCGATCTCGCCGGCCTCGACCAGTTCCTTCGCGTCGATCCGCTTCACCGCCGCCAGCGCTACCCGCGCCGCCTGCGGATCGTCGATCCCGGCAAAGCCCTTGAGCCTTGCCTCGGCTGCCTCGGCCCGCTCGCGCTGCGCGCGCGCCTCGGCGTTGAGCCGGCCGATCGTCGCCACCGTTCCCGGCGCATCGAACGCCACCTCGCGGCCATCGTCATGCATATAGACCGGCCGGCCATCCAGCAGCGCCGGACGGCCTTCGTCATCGAGTTTCAGTTTCATGGGTGTGGTCATCCAACCAGGGTGAAGGGCATCCGCCCACGATCGCCCGCGCCGCGGCTGCGGCGTCGGACAGGTTTTTGAAAAAGAAGCAATTTCCCGGATCCATCAATCGGCGCACGCCAGCCGCTCCACTTCCGCGCCCCATTTCCGCTCCGCCTCGATCACCGACCGCCGGCGCATCTCGTCGAAGAAGGTCTCGCCCGAAACCAGCCCGGCCTTGGCCGCATCGAGCAGCAGCGCCGCCGACGCATCGGACAGGCTGTCCACCCCGAAATCCTTGAACAGCTCCAGCCGCCCGCCATCGGCCTCGCCCAGCCATTGCGCGGTGAAGCCGAGGCAGGCGTTGAGACCGTCCTCGAAATTCTCGACGATCGACTGGAGCAGGCAGCGGCTCGCCTCGGCCTCGCTCGCCACCTGCGTCGCGGTGGGCGTCGCGGGGCGTTTGAGCAGCAGTTCGCCGCCGAGCTGGCGCATCCTGTCTTCCAGGTCGAGCAGCGATTGCCGCCCCGCCTCGATCGCGTGCCCGCCATGCTCGACGAAGCTCAGTTGCGCCCCCGCCTCCTCGACCACCACCGCGGATGAGGCGCCGATGCGGATCGGCGCGGCCGGGTCGAAGCCCTTGCCGAACAGGATCGGCACCCGCGCGACATGCAGGATGGTCTGCTGGTCGCTGGCCGATTGCCAGTGCTCGCAATTGAGATAGGCAAGGTCGATGAGCGGCGAGGCGCCGACGCCATAGCCCAGCCGCACCCCATAGAAGAACTGGAACGGCACGACATCGAGCGTGGTTTCGCCCGTCTCGTAGAGCAGCCAGCCGCCGTCATCGCCGCGCCGCCACAGCTCCCAGCGCCCCGGTTCGAGCACGCGCACCTGCTCCTGGCGCTGTTCGCCGAAGCGGCCATCGGCCTCGCTCACGCTTTCGAGCAGGCGCAGCTGGCGCAGCTTCCAGGCGCCGCCGTCGCGGTCGGCGCGGCAGCCCAGGATCGCGGCGGCCGGATAATGCGCCCAGAACGGCCTCAAGCCGGCGTCCTTTTCGGCCGCGCGGGTGTTCGCCGCAGCGCCTTGCGGGAAATCGACCAGCACCCCGCCGATGCCATGCGACAGGCAACCGCGCAGCAGGGTTTCGGCAAAGGCGGGCAATTCGGTGCCCTGGCCGTCGATATCGCCCAGCCATTCGACCACCGCCGGTGCCACCCGCGCCGAATTGACCGCCTGGCTGAACGGCCGCGCCGCCATCACCGCGCAGCTGCGGGCAAAGACATTGGTCAGCACTGCCGCATCGAGCCGCGCGCGCCACGCTGCATCGTCCTCGGCGGGAAACTGGGGCAACAGCGCGCGGCCCGCGGCGCGCATCGCCCGCGTGCCGCCCGCAAGCCCGTCGAGCAGCGGCCATTCCGCCGCCATCGCCGCCACCGCCGCCGATGGCGCGCGCACCGCTTCGCTGTCATCGCTCATAGCATCAAGGTCCTTATCGCCGGCGCCCCGCGCCGCCGGATTAGTGGCGCCAGCGCATAGCGCACCGCGTCCCACACATGGTCGTCGCCGGGGGCGAGCTGGGGCAGCACGTCGCCGGTCAGGCGATCGCTGCGCCAGCGCCAGGCCCCGGCCTCGCGAAAGGCGTTGACGCAGCGCGGATGGATCACCACCGCCTCGTAGCTCCTGAGATGCTCGACACCGTCGGCGACGCTGCCCGGCCATTTCTCGGCCGCGACGAGCTTTGGAAAACCATGACGCGACACATAGTTGATCGTCTCGGGCCGGGCGGCATCGCCGCGGATCACATGCTCGCTTGCGCCGGCGATGCGCGCAAACAGCGGCGCGATCGCGTCGATCGCCACCTCATGTGCATAGGCCTCGTCCTCGATATAAAGCCGCCGCCCATCGACCCAGCATTTGACAAGGCACGTCGGATCGACCGCAAAACCCCAGTCGGCGCCGAAATAGGGACCGTGCCAGTGCCGCCCGGGCTGGAACTCGGCAAGCTGCACCCGTCCGCGCAGCACCAGCGCCTCGCCGCAAGTGGCAAAGGCGCCGTCCCAGACATGCGCATAGGTTTCGGGCCGCTCCTCGGCATCGCGCCGGCGCTGGCGGTCGAGCCTTGCGGGAAACCACGGATTGTCCTGCCAGCACAGCTGCGTCACCTTCATCCGCGGATCGTGCCCCAGGCGAAAGCGCCGATGGGTGGGCGAATCCTCGCGCTCCGGGTTCCATGTCACCCACAGTTCGCTGTCCTCCTCGCGCAGCGTCGGCAGCAACCGCGCCCAGGCGGCCTCGCTGACCGGCT
Source organism: Sphingomonadales bacterium (assembly GCA_028870315.1). Lineage (GTDB taxonomy): Bacteria > Pseudomonadota > Alphaproteobacteria > Sphingomonadales > Sphingomonadaceae > Novosphingobium. Next base: position 20,624 of record JAGWPW010000074.1, read on the forward strand.
CCGCCTCGTCGATCCAGGCAAGCTTCAGTCGCGCGCGCCCCTTGAGCCCGTCGATATTGCGGTCGAGCCCGGTGAAGGAAAAATCGATCCGGCCGCGCAGCCACGGGCTGGTGCGGATATAGCCCTCGCCGATGTCGAAGCAGGGCAGCAGCCAGCCGGCGCCGGTGATCGCCGCCTTCACCTCCTCCATCGAACTTTCGGCGAGCGTGTTCATGAACTGCCGCCCGCACAGGATCGTCCCGGTTTCGCCATTGCCCGCCCAGCGATAGGCGTGGAGTGCGGCCATCAGCGCGAAGCTGCGGCTCTTGCCCGATCCGCGCCCGCCCCAGGCGCCCCGCACGTCGGCAGCGCCTGCGAACACCGGGCGTAGCCTGGGCGGCAGTTCAACCCTGATCGTCGGGCGCGCGCTCGTCACCCGATGCTTCGCTGCTGCCGCCATCGACCAGTTCGATCCTGTTATAAGGCAGCGCCGGTCGCGCCGTCGCCTCGCCCGGCGCTGCGCCCACAGGCTTGCCATAGCCGCGTTCGAGCAGCGCGAGCGCCGCGGTGACCCGGCTCGCCTCGCTGCTTCCCGCCTCGGCCACCTCGGCGAGCACCTTGAGCGCCGCCTCGCCATGCGTACGCGCCAGCTTGCGCAACGCGGCAAGCGTGGGGCGCGGCGGATCGGGCGGCATCGGCGCTTTCATCGTTCGTCGGGATGGCGGCGAAGGCGCCCGCGACGCTGGCAGGCCCCGGCGCTGGCCGCACCCGGGGGAGGGCGG
>JAGWPW010000005.1 GCA_028870315.1 Sphingomonadales bacterium
ACCGGCGTTGAACGACCCGCCATTGATGTAATAGACGCCGGGATCGAAGGTCACGGTTCCTTTTATGTCCATGCCGCTGAAGCAGGCGGTACCGGTCGGATTCGTCACATGCGCGGTTCTGTTCGGCTGAACCTGGAGCGGGCTGTTGCAGCCGCTCGGCACGACCGGGGGCGGCAGGCTGGCGAAGGGGTCGGCCTGCGGGCTGGAATAGGGTTGCAGCGTGGTTCCCGAGGCATAGCTCGAACTCGCCGGGATCGCGCCGACCGCAGCCACCGGCGACGCGTTGACCGTGCTTGCGCCGCCGGCATACACGGCCGAAGTGCCCTGTGAATTGGTGGCGATCCCGCAACCAAGATTGGCAGAGGCGCTCCCCTGAAAGGTGATTCCGGTGGCGGTGGTATTCTCCAGCGAAACCACGCAATAGGTTCCAAGGTTGGTTGCGGCGGCGGTCGCCTGCGCGATGATGACCGGCGCGTTGGTGAGAAATATGCTGGAGAAGGGCAGCGACCGGCTGGACTGAACAACCACGCGAACCGCGAGGGAATTGCCGGCATACGGCCCGGAGGTCGGCCCGACCTCGATCGTCGGGGTCTTTGTCAGCGTGATGTAGTTGTAACGGTGCAGTTCGGTTGTGGCGGCATCGGTTCCGCTGGCGCCAAGATAGTTGGCCTGAGCGCCGGCGATCGCGGCCGAATCCGCCTCGCGCTGCAACTGCCGCTTCCACAAATCCCATTGCACCGTATCGGTGCCGAGCCCCACCGCGCCGACCAGCGAAGTGAGGGTAAGAGCCGAGATAATCAACGTATTACCCGACCGGTCTTTGAGCAATCGAAAAAACGGAGCGGTCCTCGTCATTTTCTTCACCTTGCACCGGATACCAAATTCCGGATTCAACGCTGATGTTGTATACCAAATGTTACATAACGAAACATTAGCGAATCGGTGCGGCGTTGGGTAAAGAGAAATTAACCAATAATGCCAAAATATTGATGGCCGAGGAGGTTTCGATCAGGGAGATGTTTTGATTCAATGCTTCCGTTTTTCGAGAGGCGGTCCTGGGGCGCGGTGCCAATCAGATACGCAATGCGAAATGACGGGGGCGCGCGCGCGAGGGGCATGCCCCTCGCATCTACCCCTTCTTCGCCGAAAGCCTGTCCTTCAGCTCGGCCACCGCCTGGCGATGGCTGTCGCTGCGCACGCTGAGCGATTCGAGCGCGATCCCCGCATCCATCACCGCGCCGGCGATGCGCTTGAGCTACAGATTGGTCAGCACCTTGGTCGCGCGGATCGCGGCGATGTGGCCGGCGAGCAGCTTCTCGCAAAAGCCGTTCACCGCCGCATCCAGCTCGGCGGCGGGAAGCGCGTGGTTGACAAGGCCGATTTCGGCAGCCCGGGGCGCGGGGATGAGTTCGCCGGTGAACAGATATTCCTTGGCGCGGGCAAGCCCGATGCGCTGCGCCCAGATCACCGCGCCGCCATCGCCGGCGACGAGGCCGAGCCCGACATGGGGATCGCCGATTTTGGCATGGTCGGCGGCGAAGATCACGTCGCACAACAGCGCGATGGTCGCGCCGAGGCCGACCGCATGGCCGTTCACGCGGGCGATCACCGGCTTGTCGATGTCAAGCAGCGTGGTGACGATGCGTCTGGCGATGCGCGCCTCGTGATCGAAGCGGTGTGGTTCGGCGGCGTTGCGGGCGATATGGTCGATATCGCCGCCGGCGGAGAAGGCGCGGCCGGCGCCGGTGATCTGGACGAGGTCCGAGCCGGGATCGCCCTGAGCGAACCACAGCGCGTCGAGCAGGTCGTCGTGCAACTGGAGGTTGACCGCGTTCATCGCCTCGGGCCGGTCGAGCGTGACGACCAGCATCCGCCCGCGGCGTTCAAAGGCGATGGTGGCAAGCTTTGGCAGGGTGGAGGCGGGCTCGGACATGGCGCATCCTTTCGCCCGCCGGGCTAGCCGCTGGCGAAAGCGCTGGCCAGAGCGGCGATGCCGCGGGCGCGATATGGGGCCGGTCGCCGTGCCATGCCTTGCCATTCGCTCCGCCATGCGAAACACTCGCGGGCGAAGAGGAACGGGGAGTGGTGGCGATGGCCGAATGGGACGAAAGCTTCGACTGGGTGGTCGTGGGAAGCGGCGCCGGCTCGATGAGTTCGGCGCTGATGATGCGCAAGGCCGGCAAAACGGCGGTGATCCTCGAAAAGACCAAGCTCGTCGGCGGCACCACGGCAAAATCGGGCGGGGTGATGTGGATCCCCAACAACCGCTTCATCCGCGCCGCCGAGCCCGACGAGAGCGCTGAAAAGGCGATCACCTATCTCGATGCGGTCTGTGGCGACAGCCCCGATACGCCCGGCACCAGCCCCGAAAAGCGCCGCGCCTATGTCGCCGAGGCACCGAAAATGCTCGATTTCATCATCGGCGAAGGCGTCGAGATGGAGCGCGCCGCGACCTTCTGGCCCGATTATTACGACGATCTGCCCGGCGGCTGCAAAACCAGCCGCTGCGTCACCGCCAGATATTTCGATTTGAAGGAGCTGGGCGCCTGGGAAAAGCGTGTGCCGCCCGGCTTCGCGCCGTTTCCCGCGCGGCTTGAGGACGGCATGAAGAAGGACTTCATGAAGAAGAGCGTGGCGATCAAGCTCGCCTTCGCCAGGATCGCGGCGCGTGTCGTCTTCGGCAAGCTGACCGGCAAGAACTACACCATGGCAGGCGCGGCGCTGCAGGGCCGCATGCTCAAGGCCGCGCTTGGCGCCGGGGTCGATATTCGTCCCGAAAGCCCGGTGAGCCAGCTTGTCGTCGAGGACGGCAAGGCGGTCGGGGTCGAGACGGTGAAGGGCGGCAAGCCGTGGCGGATCGCCGCCCGGCTCGGGGTTCTCGTCAATGCCGGCGGCTTCGCGCAGAACCAGGCGATGCGCGACAGATACCAGCCGGGAACCCGCGCCGAATGGTCGAACGCGCCGGCGGGCGACACCGGCGACATGCATGTCGAGCTCGAACGCATCGGCGGGGTGCTGGCGCAGATGGACCAGATGGTCGGCTACCAGACCACGCGCGCGCCGGGCTTCGGCACGGATTACGTCAAGCCGGCGGGGCAGAGCCTGGGCGCAAGGCCCGGCGCGATCGTGGTCGACCAGTCCGGGGTGCGCTACATGAACGAAGGCGGCTCCTACGAGCTGTTCTGCGAGACCATGCTCAAGCGCAACCGCGAGGTGCCGGCGGTGCCGAGCTGGGTGATCTTCAGCCAGCGCTATGCCGACGATTATCCGGTGGCGGGCAGGATGATCGGCCCCGGCAAGACGCCCCGCGCCTATGAGGCGGAGGGTTATCTCAAGCAGGCCGATACGATCGAGGGGCTGGCGGCGCTGATCAATGTCGATCCGGCGGTGCTGCGCGCCACGGTCGATCGCTGGAACGGCTTCGTCGACAAGGGAATGGACGAGGATTTCCGGCGCGGCGCGCGTGAATACGACAAGTTCCTTGGCGATCCGTTCAACGCCCCCAACCCCACGCTTGGCCGGATCGACAAGGCGCCGTTCTATGCGGTTGACATCATCCCCGGCGATGTCGGCACCTATGGCGGGGTGATCATCGATGCCAAGGCGCGCGTGCTCGACAGGGCTGGCGAGCCGATCCCCGGGCTTTATGCCTGCGGCGTCACCACCGCCTCGATCATGGGCGGGGTCTATCCCGGCGCCGGCGCCTCGGTCGGCCCGTCGATGACTTTTGGCTGGATTGCCGCCAAGCATGCCGCAGGGCTCGACAATCAGTACTGAGTGGAACGAAGCGCGGCTGGCGGCCGAGGGCTGGGAAGCGCTCGCGGTCACCCATTTCAGCGCCACCGCCGGGCCGTACTGGCTGCGGCGCGACGACCGGGGGGTCGAGGTCGGGCTGCTCGCCGGGGAGCGGCATGGCAATGGCCATCTCGGCACGGTCCACGGCGGGGTGCTGATGAGCTTTGCCGACATCGCCTTCGGCATCGTGGTGACAGACGCGATCGGCGCGCCGCATTGCACGACGACGCAACTGGCGTTCAAATTCACCCGCGCGGCAACGATCGGCAGCTTTCTCACCTGTCGGCCCGAGGCGGTGCACAAGACCTCGTCGCTGGTCTTTGTGCGCGGGCTGTTTTGCGCGGGCGCGCGGGTGATCGGCCATGGCGAGGGCATTTTCACCATTCTCGATGCCGAACGGCTCGCGCGGATGCGCGCGAAGGGCGGGTAAGCTCTCCCGCGCGAGGGTCGCTGCGGCCGGTTGCGCGGGGGAATCCATCCCCTGCTTTCAGAGCAGGTTGACGCCGACCTTGCCGAAGAATTGCCCACTTTCGAGCGCGCGATAGGCGTCCTCGATGCGCGTGAGGTCATAGACCACATCGACCACCGGGCGGATGCGGTGCCGGGTGATGAAGCCGACGAGGGCCTCGTGCTGCTGGCGGTTGCCGACCGCGATCGGCGCCATGCGCACCCCCGCGTCGGGCCGCGTCCAGCTGAAATCCGAACCAAGCATGCCGATCGCCGACAATTGCCCGTCGGGCGCGAGCAGCGCGGCATTATCGTCGAACTGCACCGCGCCGACGGTGTCGATGACATTGGCGATCCGCGCGCCGGCAAGCGCCTCGCGCAGCGCCGCAGCCCAGTCGGGCGCCTTGCGGGTATTGATGGTGACATCGGCGCCGAGCGCACGCGCGCGGCGCAGCTTGGCATCCGAGCCCGAGGTGATCGCGACCTGCGCGCCCATCGCCTTGGCCAGTTGCAGCGCGGCGATCGCCACCCCGCCGGTGCCATGCGCCAGCACCCATTCGCCCGGTTCGGTGGCGCGCAACCCGGTCAGCGCCGACCATGCGGTAAGCCCGGCACAGGCGATCGTCGCCGCTTCGAGATCACCCATCTCGTCGGGAATCCGGCAAAGGCTTTCGGCATCGAAACAGGCATATTGACGGGCGACGCCATCGGCCGAGCCGCCGAGCATCCCCATGCCCGCCGGCATCTCATCGCCGGCGAGCCAGCCCTGCGCGAAGATCGGGGTCACCCGGTCGCCGGGGGTCACGCGCGTGACGCCGGCGCCGACCGCCACCACCTCGCCCGCGGCGCAGGACAAAGGCACCAGCTCGGGCTCCTTCCAGATTCCCGGGATCAGCCCCTTTGCCATGATGAGATCGCGGAAATTGAGCGTTGCCGCGCGCAGCCGCACCAGCGCCTCGCCGGCGGCGGGCTCGGGCCGTTCCACCTCGATCACCCGGATTGCGTCGATTCCCTTCGCGCCCTGGACGATGGCTTGTTTCATGACATTCTCCCGGTCCGGATGACCCACGCCATTGTGTAAACCCTGTGATCGTGCCCGCGCGCGCGCCAAATCCCGCGGCGCTGCGCCATATCGCCCCGGCGCACTTGCTCGCCCCGGCGATGCGGCTAAACAGCGCCGACGCCGTTTCCATGGGAGTAGCCATGAGCCAGAGCACCGGGACCAATGTCCCCAGACCCGACGCCGCCGCCCAGCTCGATATCTATCGCCGCATGCTGCGGATCGAGCGCAACGACGATGCCACCCGCGCCCAGATCCGCCGGGGCCGCATCACCGCGCCCTATTATTCGGCGCGCGGGCAGGAGGTGATCCCGGCGACGATCTCGCATCTCCTCACCGACGACGACAAGATCTGCACGATCTATCGCGGCATCCAGGACATGGTCGCCAAGGACATGCCGCTGCGCCCGCTCTGGGCCGAGATCTGCGGCCGGGTCGATGGCACCTGCAAGGGCAAGGGCGGGCCGATGCACCTCACCCATCCCGAAACCGGGGTGATGGTGACGACCGGGATCGTCGGCTCGTCGATGCCGATCGCCAACGGCTTTGGCTGGGCGTCGCTGCTGGATGGCAAAAAGCACGTGACGATCGCCTATTTCGGCGACGGCGCGAGCAATATCGGCGCCTTTCACGAATCGCTGAACCTTGCCTCGGTATGGAAGCTGCCGGTGATCTTCGTCTGCGCCAACAACGGCTTTGCCGAACACACCCGCTATGAAAACGGCACTTCGGTCGATTTCATCGCCAGGCGCGCGATCGGCTATGGCATGCCGGGCTTCACCGTCGATGGCAACGATCCCTTCGACATGTATGCCCATGCCCATGCCGCGATCGCGCGGGCCCGCGCGGGCGAGGGGCCGACGCTGCTCGAATGCAAGACCTTCCGCTTCATGGGCCATGTCTTCGGCGATGCCGATGGCTACATGACCAAGGAAGAAAAGGCGGCGGCGGTTGCTGCCGACCCGCTGCCCGCCTTCCGCCAGAAGCTGATCGATAGCGGCCTCGCCAGCGAGGCGCAGCTTGCGCAATTGCAGGCCGGGCTCGAAGCCGAGGTGCAGGACGCGATCGATTTCGCCTTCGCTTGTGAAGCGCCCGACGTCGCCGAACTGCGCCGCGATGTCTTTGCCGAGGAGATCGCGGCATGAGCACCCAGACCATGGAAACCGCCGGGATGGTCAAGATGACCGGTCAGCAGGCGGTGAGCGCCGCGCTGTTCCAGGCGATGGCAGAGGATTCGCGGGTGCTGGTCTTCGGCGAGGATGTCGCCGACCGCGAGGGCGGCGGCGTCATGGGCACGACAAAGGGCCTGTCGGCGAAATTCGGCGATCTGCGCGTGCGTTCAACCCCGATCGCCGAGCAATCGATCATGGGCGCCGCGATCGGCGCGGCGATGGCGGGCTACAAGCCCGTCGCCGAGATCATGCTGATGAACTTCATCACCGTCGCCATGGACATGGTGGTCAACCACGCCGCCAAGCTGCGCTTCATGTCGGGCGGGCAGAGCCAGGTGCCGATCGTGATCCGCACGCTCACCGGCGCCGGCTGGCAGACCGCCGGGCAGCATTCGGATCATTTCGAAGGCTGGTTCGCGCATACCGCGGGGATCAAGGTGGTCGCGCCGTCGGCGCCGGCCGATTACAAGGGGCTGCTGCTTTCGGCGATCCAGGACCCCGACCCGGTGCTGTTCATCGAAAACAGCCGCACGCTGTTCGTCCCCGGCGAGGTGGCGGCCGACCAGGGACCGATCCCGCTCGGCAAGGCGAAAGTGGTGCAGGACGGGCGCGACGTCACGCTCGTCACCTATTCGGGCATGGTCCAGACCTGCGTCGCGGCGGCGGCCGAACTCGCGAAGGAGGGCATTTCGGCCGAGGTCGTCGATCTGCGCACGCTCTCGCCGTGGGACAAGGACGCGGTGCTCGCCTCGGCGGAAAAGACCGGCCGCGCGGTGGTCGTCACCGAGGCGCTGCGCCACTTCGGCCCCGGCGCCGAGATCGCCGCGACCATCCAGGAAGAGCTGTTCGGCCGGTTGAAGGCGCCGGTGCGGCGGCTCGGTGCGCCCTATTGCGCGGTGCCCTTCGCCAAGGCGCTCGAAGACGCCTATCTCGTCCAGCCCGCCGATGTCATGGCGGCGGTGAAGGGGATCATGCGCTAGTACGGCACGGCGCGCTGGCGGGCGAAGCGGAAGGAGAAGCCGATGTCCGGGTCATGTCCCGGCGCATGCGTGGACCAGGGACCGCGGATCGCCGACATCGATTTCGCGCCCTTGCGCATGCGCGTGCCGACCGATCGCTACCATGCGCCCGCATTCGCCGCGCAGGAGCGCGCCCGGCTGTGGATGCGGGTCTGGCAGGTCGCCGCACGCGCCGACGACCTGCCCGAACCCGGCGACTGGCTGGAATACCGGCTGTTCGACCAGTCCTTCGTGCTGGTGCGGGGCCGCGACGGGGTGATCCGCGGCTTCGTCAATGCCTGCCGGCATCGCGGCAATGCGCTGTGCGAGGGCCGGGGCCATGCCGCGCGCTTCACCTGCCCCTATCATAACTGGTCCTACGGGCTCGATGGCCGGCTGCTCGCGGTCGCCCGGCCCGATTTCGACGGTCCGGTCGAGGAGTTCGTCGGCGCACGCGAAGGGCTCGGGCTGATCGAGGTGCCGGTTGCCTGCCTTGCCGGCTTCGTCTTCCTCAATCCCGATCCGGGCGCGGTGCCGCTTGCCAGCCATCTCGGCGAGATCGCCGACCTGCTCGCCCCCTACCGGCTGGAGGAGATGGTGCCCGTCGGGCTCCATGTGCGCGAGGCGATCGCCTGCAACTGGAAGGTGGTGATGGACGCCTTCCAGGAGGGCTATCACATCCAGGGCGTGCATCCCGAACTGGTCGCGGCAATGGACGAATCGCAGGAGCGCTACCGCTTCTTCGGCGATCACAGCGTCGCGACCGCGCCGTTCGGCGCCGCCAATCTCGACGGCTTTGGCGCCGAGGAGCAGGCCTGTGCCATCCGCGGCCTGCCGGCGGTCTTTCCGGGCGTCGCCGAGGTGCTGCCGCGTTTCGAGGACGCGCTTTGCGCCTACCGCGAGGCGGATGGCCAGTTGCGCTTTCCCGAAGGCGTGACCGGCCGGCTGTTGCTGCAACGCGCGACGCGCGAGACGCTGAGCGCCAAGGGGCTCGACGTGTCGGGGCTGACCGACACGCAGATGAGCGACAATCATTTCTATCTGGTATTTCCCAATCTTTTCATGACGATCCGCGCCGGCGAGGCGACGGTGATCCTCGCCACCCCGCATCCCGAAGGCGATCCCGGGCGCTGCCACTGGCTGGTCCAGAACCTTGCCTGGCTTCCGGCCGAAGCGCGCGCGGCGCGGCGCGAACCGCTGCGCGACATCCCCGAATCCGGGCATGTGCCCTATTTCCTGGCGCTCGAACAGGATTGGGAGATGATGCAGCGCCAGCAGCGCGGGCTGCGCAACCACGCGCTGGGCGAGATGGCGCTGACCCGGCAGGAGGTTCGGCTCGCTTGGTTCCATTCGGTGCTCGATGGCTGGCTGGCCGGGAACGACGAGGCAGGGAGGACGCGATGATGCAGGAAACCACGGCCAGCAAGGACGCCGGGCCGCTGACGCAGGTGGTCAACGCCTTCGTCGCGGCGCAGGCGCGGGTGCTCGCGGCGGGGGTGAGCTCGCCCGGGGACTGGGCACCGGTCAGCGCGTTTGTCGCGGTGGACGAGTTCAGGCGCGTCGGTGCCTATCTCGAAGAGCTCGACTGGCCGGCCTATACCCGCTTCCTCACCGGCTGGTCGAGCGGTGGCACGCGCTTCGAGATGACCCAGTTCCATGTCACCGAAGCCGGCGACGCGGTGTTTCAGGAAATCGAGGAGCGCCATTATCGCGGCGACAGCTTCATCCGCAAGAATGTCATCGCCGTCTATCGCTTCACCCCGGAGCGCAAGATCCGCCATCTCGACATCTATGAGCAGGCGAAGGACAGCGGGCAGTGGATCATCGAGGCCGCGCACAGCGCGACCGCGACCGCCTGAGGCCGGTCAGCCGGCAAGTTCGGCGCGCCCCGCCGCCTCGTTCAGCGCATCGGCGCTTCCCGCCAGCCAGCAGTTCAGCTCGGCGCGTTTCATGAAGCGGTGGCAGGCGTGTTCCTGCGTCAGCCCGATGCCGCCGTGGAGCTGGATCGCCTCCTCGGCGGTGAAGCGGAAGGTCTCGCAGGCCAGCGCCTTCATCGCCCCGATGTCCTGCGCGCGCGCGCCCTCGACCGCGCGGGCAAGGAGCAGCGCCTCGGCCGCCTCGATCTGTGTCTTGAGGTCGGCGCAGCGGTGCTTGAGCGCCTGGAACATCGCGAGCGGGCGTTCGAACTGGCGGCGGGTGCGCAGATAATCGACGGTCATCGCCAGCACCGCACCGGCCCCGCCCAGCGCATCGGCGGCAATGCCGAGCATCAGGTCCTCGCGCAGCCTTGCGGTGATCGCCTCGGCGCCGGCCCCGCGTGCGACCACCGTCAGGCTGGCTCCCGGGGTGACGTCGAACAGCCGCCGCGTGTCGTCCCACAGCCGGGTTTCGACGAGCGTCGCATCCGCGGTCGGCGCCAGCGCGACGAGGCCGGGTCCGGTGACCAGCACGTGGCTTGCCATGTCGGCATCGGGCACCGCGCGCAACGTGCCGGGACTGGCGTCGGTGAAATCGAGGCTCGCGGCTATGTACTCTCCCGTGGCCAGCCGTTCGAGCCATTGGCTGCGGTCGGCCAGCGCCTCGCCGCTTTCGAGCGCGCGCAGCACGCCAAGCGCCGGCACCAGCGGTGCGCGCGACAGCATCCGGCCCATCTCGGCATGGATCGTCGCCAGCGCGGCGCGGCCGAGGCCCAGCCCGCCGGCGTCCTCCGACAAGGGCAGCATCAGCCAGCCCATCTTGGCCATCGCGCCCCAGGCGGTATCGCGCGGCGGCGCCAGATGGTCGGCGGGGAAGGCCTTCTGCGCGGCGTCGCGCAGTTCGGAAAGCTCGATGCTCATGCCACCCATCCCTTGGGCTCGCGCGGCATTTCGAGCATGCGCTCGGCGATGATGTTGCGCTGCACCTCGTCGCTGCCGCCGGCGATCGTCCAGGCATAGCTGTTCATGTAATCCGCCATCCAGTTGCCGGTGTTGAGATCGCCGAAGGTGATCGGCGCGCGCAGCTGTTCGGCCAGCCCGCCGATGCTGACCCCGAGCCGGGCGTATTCGCGCAGCACCCGGCTGTAGGTGAGCTTGACCAGCGAGGCATCGCCGACCCGCTCCTCGCCGGCCATGCGGCGATCGAGATAGCGGTCGGCAAGCGCGCAGGCGCTGTCGACGCGGCCGATGAGCGCGCCGAATGCGCGCAGCACCGCGACGTCTTCGGCCTTGCCCTGCGCCTGGATCAGGTCCGAGACGCGCCACAGGGCGCCGCGCATCCGGTAGGACAGCTCCATCAAGGTGAGGCCGCGTTCGGAGGCGAGCGTCGCCTGCGCCACCGCCCAGCCCGCGCCTTCCTCGCCGACACGGTCGGCAACCGGCACCTCGACCTCGTCGAGGAAGATTTCGCAGAACTCCTCGTCGCCCTGGATCTGCTCGATCGGGCGCACGGTGACGCCCCTGGCCTTCATGTCCATGAGCAGGAAGGTGATCCCGGCCTGCTTGGGCCCGTCGCTCGCGGTGCGCACGAGCAGCAGGCAGCGGTCGGCGTATTGCGCCATGGTGGACCAGATCTTCTGGCCGGAGACGACATAGACATCGCCCCCGCTCCGGGTCTCGCGCACCGCCTTGCATTTGAGCGCGGCAAGGTCCGATCCCGCGCCGGGCTCGGAAAAGCCCTGGCACCAGAATTCGCCCTTGAGGATCGCGGGCAGATAGCGCGCGCGCTGCGCGTCGCTGGCGCATTCCATCAGCGTCGCGGCGGCATGATAGGTCGAAACGAAGGACAGCAGCAGCCGCGGCGTATCGGCGCGTGCCAGTTCCTCGTAGATCACCCGCTGTTCGGCGAGGGTGCGGCCGCCGCCGGGCCATGGCGCGGGCCAGTGCGGAATGGCATAGCCGCCTTCCAGCAGCTTGAGGAACCAGCCGCGCTGCGCCTCGGCGAAGGCGGCGTGATTGCTGACCGCGCGCCAGCCGCGCGGGGCGTTTTCGGCAAGCCAGGCGCGAAGCTCGCTGCGCAGCCGGGCAAGGTCGGTGTCATCGCTCATGCGCGCGTCTTGCCGTGCCCTGTGCCCTCGCGAAAGTCCCCTTGGCGGCGCGCGGGCGATATCGCCAGGCGGCGGCGAGCAAGCGGCTCTGCGCCTTTGGTCATATGGAGTGCATCGCCAAGCAATTTCGGGCAGGTTAGAGGCAATCGGGGACAAGCGGGATGCCGCTGCGGGAGAGACGGCGTGGATGCCAGCGAAACCTTCGATGTCGTGGTGGTCGGATCGGGCGCGGCGGGGGCGATGACCGCGCTCAGGGCCGCGAGCCAGGGGCTCAGGGTCGTCATCCTCGAAAAGGCGCACAAGTTCGGCGGCACCTCGGCGACCTCGGGCGGGGTGATGTGGATCCCCGATCACCGGCTCGACGGCGACAAGGGCGATTCGCAGGCGAGCGCGCGCGAATATCTCGCCGCGACGATCGGCGTGCCGGTCAACGAGGAGCGGCTCGGCGCCTATCTCGATGCGGCGCCCGAGATGCTGCGCTTCCTCAAGGCTTCGGGGGTGCAGGTGATGGCCGCCGCCTGGCCCGATTATTTTCCCGACCGGCCCGGCGCGCGCGCCGACCGCTCGGTGATCGTGCCAACCTTCGACGGGCGCCTGCTCGGCGATGCGCGCTACCCGCTGATGCGCGAACAATACAACCGCTTCAAGCTGTTCGGCCGCTATTCGATGGACCTTGTCGAAACCTTCGCGCTGATGATGCAGCAGAAGGGCTGGCGGATGACGGTGGCGAAGATGATCACCCGCTACTGGCGTGACCGCGCGACGCGCAAGGTCTCGCACCGCGACCGCCGCTTCACGCAAGGGGCGGCGCTGATGGGCGCGACCTACAAGGCGGTGTTCGACCACGGCGTCGCGCTGCGGCTCGAAACGAAGCTGGAGTCGCTGGTGGTCGAGAACGGCCGCGTCACCGGGGTCAATGTCACCCGCTTCGGCAAGCCCGGGGTGATTGCCGCGCGCCATGGGGTGATGCTGGCGGCGGGCGGTTTCGAATGGAACCAGGCGCTGCGCGACCGCTTCTACCCCGTCCCCGGGCTTGCCCGCCACAGCTCGACCCCCGAGGATGCCAACCGCGGCGAGGCGCTGATCGCCGCCGAGGCGATCGGCGCCGATGTCGAACACACCCGATCGGGCTGGTGGATCCCGACGATGACGCTGCCGATGAAGGGCGCGTCCAACTTCCACGAAATCCATCAGGCCGCCTTCGACGTCGGCCGCCCGTGGAGCGTCTGCGTCAACCGCAACGGCGACCGTTTCGTCGATGAGGCGACAGGCTATGATTCCTTCGGCAAAGCGATGGTCGAGGACCAGCTCAAGACCGGCGCCAATTGCCCCTGCTGGCTGATCTTCGATGCCAAGTTCCGTGCCAAATTCAGCGCCGGCGGCCTGATGCCCACCGTCCACACCCCCGAACACAAGCTGCCCGGCGACTGGTGGGACCATTATGTGTTCCGCGCCGATTCGATCGAGGCGCTCGCCGCCAGGATCGACGTCCCCGTGGAACGGCTTCTCGCCACCGTGGCCAACATGAACGCCTGCGCCAAAACCGGCGTCGATCCCGAATTCGGCCGCGGCATGAACATTTACGACCAGTTCTTCGGCGACCCGACCGTCACCCCCAACCCCAACCTCGGCCCGATCGACAAGCCGCCGTTCTATGCCGTCCCGATCAACAACGGCGACCTTGGCACCAAGGGCGGGCTGCGCTGCGATGCGCGAGCGCGGGTTCTGGACAAGGGTGGAACGCCGATCCCCGGGCTCTATGCGGCGGGCAATTGCTCGGCCAGCCCGTTCGGCGATTGCTATCCGGGGGCGGGGGCGACGATTGGCCCGGCGATGACCTTCGGCTTTGTCGCGGCGAACGACATTGCTGAACGTTCGGGGAATCAAAGGGCGTGACGCGAGCGGAGGCCGATTCGATGCAGGGCAAGGTAGCGATCGTCACCGGCGGCGGCGGCGGGATCGGCGCGGGGATCGTGCGGCGGCTGGGCGCGGCGGGGGTGAAGGTGGTGGCGACGGGGCGCAGCGAGGCCAGGCTTGCCGCGCTGGCCGCCGAGGTGGCGAACGGCTTTGCGCTCTCGACGATCGCGGCCGATATCACCGCCGGCGATGCGCCGCGGGCGATCGTCGATCATGCGCTGGCGGCGTTCGGGCGGCTGGACATCGTCGTCAACAATGCCGGCTCGTTCAATTTCGGACCCGTCGACCAGACCAGCGACGAAATGCTCGACGAGGTGCTGGCGATCTCGCTGCGCGCGCCGTTCCGGCTGTGCCGCGAGGCGCTGGCGCATCTGGGCGAGGGGGCGAGCATCCTGTTCATCGGCTCGACCTGGGGGCTGTATGGCACCGCCGGCGGCGGCGCCTACAGCGCGGTCAAGGCCGGGCTGATCGGGCTGATGCAGACGCTGGCCGCGGAATACGGGCGGCGCGACATCCGCGCCAATTACATCGCGCCGACGGTGGTGCGCACCGAGATGACCGACGCCTTCTGGGATCTCGATTTCTTCCGTCGCTCCAATCACGAACTGACCCCGCTCGCGGGTGAATGCACCATCGAGGATGTCGCCAACATGGCCGCCTTCCTTGCCTCGGACGCGGCGCGATTCGTTACCGGCCAGACGGTGGCGGTCGATGGCGGCATATCGGGCACGCGCTATGTCGATCCGGCGGCGCTGGCCGCGCAGCGGGCCTGACGATGCTGGTCGAGGTCGGCGGACGAAGGCTCAAGTTCGATCTTCTGGGCGCGGATGGCGGGCCGGTGCTGTGCCTGTGCCATTCGCTCTCCTCGGACAGCGGCGTGTGGTCGGCGCAGGTCGCGCCGCTGCTTGGCGCGGGCTGGCGCGTGCTGCGGCTCGACATGCGCGGGCATGGCGGCAGCGAGGCAGGGGCGGGCGGCTGGACGATGGCCGGGCTTGCCGGCGATGTGATCGGCGTGCTCGACGCGCTGGGTCTGGAGCGCGTGCATTTCGCAGGGGTGTCGATCGGCGGGATGATCGGCCAGCAATTGGGGCTCGATCATCCGGGCCGGGTGCAATCGCTGCTGCTGTGCGGCACTTCGCCGCAGGCGGTGCCCGGCGGGCAGGCGATGTGGGACGCGCGCTTCGCCGCGATCCGCGCCGCAGGCTCGCTCGCGCCGCTCGCTGCCGCGACCATGGCGCGCTGGTTCACCGGGGATTTTCGCGCGCGCTGCCCCGATCGCTGGCAGCAGGTGCATGATACCATCGCCGCCACCGCCGTTGCCGGCTATATCGCCGGCGCCGGGGCGATCATCGCCTTCGATGTGCTGGATCGCCTGCCGGAAATCCGCCTGCCCGCGCTGGTGCTTTGCGGCGACGAGGACAGCGGCACCCCGCCCGCGGGCAACCGGCTGATCGCCGAACGCATTCCCGGCGCGCGCTATGTCGAGATGCCGCATGCCCGGCACATCCCGATGCTCGAATATCCCGAAAGCTTCAACCGCATCCTTTTCGACTGGCTGGGCGCTCTATCGGCGGGGCGTTGAGCGCAAGGCTTGGCGCTTGTCGCCGCGCGCGGTATCGCGGGGGCCATGGACTTTGCATGGGATGAGGAACAGCGCGCCTTCCGCGAGGCGCTGCGCGGCTTTCTCGCC
>JAGWPW010000075.1 GCA_028870315.1 Sphingomonadales bacterium
ACTACTATATCGAGCGTCTGCTCGACACCGCCGCGCGCGAGATGGGTATCGACCGCACCGAGATCCGCCGGCGCAACCATATCCAGCCCGCCCAGCTCCCCTGGACCACGCCGGCGGGCACCGTTTACGACAGCGGCGATTTCCCGGCGATCCTCGACGAGGCGCTCGCCGCCGCCGACTGGGACGGCTTCCCCCGCCGCAAGCGCGAAAGCCGCGAACGCGGCAAGCTGCGCGGCATCGGCATCGGTCAGTATCTGGAGGTGACCGGCCCGCCGGGGCAGGAAATGGGCGGCATCCGTTTCGAGGATGACGGCACGGTGACCATCATCACCGGCACGCTCGATTACGGCCAGGGCCACGCGACCCCGTTCGCGCAGGTGCTGGCCTCGCGCCTCGGCATCCCGTTCGAAAAGATCCGCCTTTTGCAAGGTGATTCCGACGAATTGCTGGCCGGCGGCGGCACCGGCGGCTCGAAATCGCTGATGGCGAGCGGCACCGCGATCGCCGAGGGCGCGGAGCTCGTGATCGCCCAGGGCCGCAAGCTCGCCGCCCATCTGCTCGAAGCGGCCGAGGCCGATATCGACTTCGCCATCGGCGCGCGTGGCGGGGAGTTCCGCATCGGCGGCACCGACCGCGCCATCGGGATCATGGCGCTCGCGGAACGGGTCCGCACCGCGCGCGATCTGCCGGCCGATCTGCCGCGCACGCTCTCGGTGCGGCACGTGGCGAAGTCGCCGCCCTTCGCCTATCCGAACGGATGCCACATCGCCGAGGTGGAGATCGACCCCGAGACCGGTGTCTTTTCCGTCGTGCGCTACGTGATGGTCAACGATTTCGGCACCATCATCAATCCGCTTCTGGTCGAGGGCCAGGCGCATGGCGGTGTCGCCCAGGGCATCGGCCAGGCGCTGATGGAGCTGGTGCGCTACGACGAGACCGGCCAGCCGGTGACCGGATCGTACATGGACTATGCGCTGCCGCGCGCCGCCGATCTGTTGAACTACGAGTTCCACAGCCATCCGGTGCCCTGCCGCACCAACGTGCTGGGCGCCAAGGGCTGCGGCGAGGCGGGCTGCGCCGGGGCGATGCCGTCGGTGATGAACGCGGTGGTCGATGCGCTGAGCGAATACGGCATCGCGCATATCGACATGCCGGCAACGCCCTTGCGCGTGTGGGAGGCGATCCAGGCGGCGCGCGCCGCTTGACCCCGGCCGCCGGCCGCGATCACTCTCGATCGCGGCGGCAGGCGGAGCGCGCGCATGCAGGACACTCTGACCATCGGCCAGATGCTCGCCGCGCAGGCGCGGCTGTTCCCCGACCGCATCGGCGCGCGCGACCTCGACCGGGCCATGAGCTTTCGTCTCTGGAATTCGCGGGCGCGGCGACTGGCGAACGCGCTGCTCGGGCTCGGCCTCGGCAAGGGCGACCGCGTCGCGGTGCTCGCCTATAACCGCATCGAGTGGGCCGAGATCTACGCCGCGATCGCGAAGGCCGGGCTGATCGCCGTGCCGATCAATTTCCGCCTGGTCGGCCCGGAGATCGCCTATATCCTGGAAAACGCCGGCGCGGCGGCGCTGATCGTCGAGGACGCGCTCGTCGGCGCGATCGAGCCGCTGCACGCCGCGCTGCCCTTCCCCGCGAGCCGGCTGATCCATCTCGGCCCCGCCTGTCCCGCCGGGTACCGCGACTACGAGGCGCTGATCGAGGCCGCCGCCGATCGCGAACCGGAACAAAGCGTCGCACCCGCCGATCCCTGGACGCTGATGTACACCTCCGGCACCACCGGCCGCCCGAAGGGCGTGCTGCGCAGCCACAAGGCAACGGCGATCCTGGCCTTCGTCACCGCGATCGAGTTCGCGCTGCATCGCAACGACGCCGCGCTGCTGGTGATGCCCATGTGTCACGCCAATTCGCTCAATTTCCTGAGCGGCTTCGCCTATTGCGGCGCGACGACGGCGATCTATTCGCGCCGCAGCTTCGATCCCGAGCATTGCCTGCGCACGCTCGCCGACACCGGAGCGAGCTTCACCTCGCTGGTGCCGACCCATTACATCATGATGCTTGGCCTCGCGGATGCGGTCTGGGCGCGGCACGATCTCGGCCGGGTCGCCAAGCTGCTGATCTCCTCGGCGCCGGCGCGGCCCGACACGAAGCGCGAGGTGATGGCGCGATTCCGCAATTCCGGATTGTTCGAGATGTACGGATCGAGCGAGGCCGGCTGGGTCACGGTGCTGCGTCCGGATGAGCAATTCACCAAGCTCGGCTCGGTCGGGCGCGAATGCGTCGGCGCCGCACCGATCCGCCTGCTGGATGCGGACGGCAACGAGGTCGCGGACGGCGAGGCGGGCGAGCTTCATTCGAACAACCCGCACACATTCGACCGCTACTGGGAGATGCCAGACAAGACGCGCGAGGCGTTCCGCGGCGATTATTGCACCGTGGGCGACATGGCCCGGCGCGATGCCGACGGCTACATCCATCTGGTCGATCGCAAGAGCAACATGATCATCTCCGGCGGGGAGAACATCTATCCCTCGGAGGTCGAGGCGGTGCTCGGCGCGCATCCCGGCGTGCAGGATGTCGCGGTGATTGGCCTGGCGGACGCGAAATGGGGCGAGCGCGTGCATGCGGTGGTTGTCCCGCGCGCCGGCATGGCGCCGACCGAGGCGGAGCTGCTCGATTGGTGCAAGGACCGGATCGCCGGCTACAAGCGGCCCCGCGCCTGCACCTTCCTGCCCGAGGACCAGGTGCCGCGCACCGCCACGGGCAAGATTCTGCACCGCGTGCTGAAGGCGCAACTGACGGACGCCGCGCCGCCTGACCAGGGAGCGAAACGATGAAGGTGGATCCCGACAGCGTCGCCGCCTGGGTCGCCCGCGTGTTGCGCCGGCGCGGCGTGGAGCGCGTCTTCGCGCTCTGCGGCGGCCATATCATGCCGATCTGGATGCGTCTGGACGCGGAGGGCGTGCGGATCGTCGATGTGCGCGACGAACGCGCCGCCGTGCATATGGCACAGGCCCATGCCGAACTGACCGGCACGCTCGGGGTTGCGCTGGTGACGGCGGGACCGGGTGTCACCAACGCGATGACCGGCATCGCCAACGCCCATGTCTCGCGCGCGCCGGTGCTGATCATCTCCGGCACCAATCCGATGGCGCAGGAAAATCGCGGCGGGTTGCAGGACCTCGACCACACCCAACTTGTGCGCGCGATCACCCGCTACGCGCGCACCGTGCGCGATCCGGCGCTGGCCCCGGCCGAGCTCGACGAGGCGATCGCGCGCGCCCTCGGCGAGGCCGGCGAGCCCGGCCCCGCCTATATCGACTTCCCGACCGACGTGGTGCGCCGGATCGTGCCGAAGCCGATGCAGCGCGAGGAGCATCTGCGCGCCAAGCCGCGCCCGGTGCTGCGCCCCGATCCGGCGCGCGCCGCCGAGGCGGCCGATCTGCTCTGGGGCGCCAAGCGGGTGCTGGTGATCTCCGGGCGCGGCGCGCGCGGGGCGGGACCGGAACTCGTTGCGCTGCTCGACCGGCTGGGCGCGGTCTATCTCGATACCGGCGAGAGCCGCGGCCTGGTGCCGGATTCCCATCCCTCGGTGGTCGCGGCGATGCGCGGGGCGGTGATGGGCGATGCCGATGTGGTGCTGACCGTCGGGCGGCGGCTGGATTTCCAGCTCGCCTATGGCTCGCCCGCGGTGTTCGGCGCCGCGCGCTTCGTGCGTATCGGCGACGTGGCGGGCGAGTTGCGCGACAACCGGCGCGGCGAGGTCGAGATCCTGGCCACGCCGGCCGAGGCGCTGCGCGCGGTGCTGGACGCGGCGGGCAACCGTACCGCCGCGATCGATCGCGCCTGGGCGGAGAAATTGCGCCAGGGCCACGCGGAGCGCGCGCGCAAGCTGCGCCAGACCATGGCCAGCGCGCCCGCCGGCGGCGACGGCAAGCTGCATCCCAACCGCGGGCTGGCGGCGTTGCAGGAGGCGATGGGCGAGGACGCGATCGCCATCGTCGATGGCGGCGATTTCCTGAGCTTCGCGCGCGTCGGCCTGTCCGCGCCCACCATGCTCGATCCCGGCCCGTTCGGCTGCATCGGCGTCGGCGTGCCGTACGGCATCGCGGCCAGCCTGGCCTTCCCCGACCGTGCTGTGGTCGTGGCCTCCGGCGACGGCGCGTTCGGCTTCAACGCGATGGAGGTCGATACGGCGGTGCGTCACAAGGCGCCGGTGCTGATCGTGGTGGCCAATAACGGCGCCTGGCAGATCGAGGTGCACGACCAGACCGTGACCTACGGCAAGGTGGTCGGCACGCGGCTGCAATTCGCCGATCACGCGGCGATGGCGCGCGGCTTCGGGATGCACGCGGAACGTGTGGAGACGGAGGCGGCGCTCAAGCCCGCGATCGCGCGCGCGCTGGCGAACCGTCCGGCGCTGCTCGATGTGGTGGTGACGCCGGAGGCGGTGTCCTCGGACGCCAAGACCGGGCTTGCCTGGGTGCCCGATCTGCAGCCGCTGGCGGCGTGGGACGAGGCGGAGCGGAAATACCGCGCCGGCGAAACCTCAGGCTGAGCCGCGCTTGCGCGCGGGCGGGCCGGCATTCACCCGCTCGCGCAATTCCTTGCCGGCCTTGAAGAAGGGCACGAGTTTCGGTTCCACCGGAACCGATTCCCCGGTGCGCGGATTGCGGCCGGTGCGGGCATCGCGCTGCTTGACCGTGAAGGCGCCGAAGCCGCGCAATTCGACGCGCTGGCCGCGGGCGAGGGCGCCAGTGATCTCGTCGAACACGGTGGCGACGATCCGCTCCACATCGGCGGCGCGCAGATGCGGATTGGCGTCCGCGAGCTCGGCCATCAGTTCGGATCTGGTCATTGCCCCGCCGCTCCCCTGCCGGCGCGCGAGACGATGCCAGAACGACCCTGGTCGCGTCAAGTGCAACCTATTGGCGAACCACGCGTTTCCGCCACCCGCGCGGGAAACCCCGCGCGGGCGGGGATGGGGCTACTCGGCGGCGGGTAGGTAGATCTCCTTGCCCTTGTCGGCGAATTCGCGGCTCTTTTCCGCCATGCCCGCCATGCGCGCCGCGTCCTCGCGCAGATCCTGCGTGATCTTCATCGAGCAGAATTTCGGCCCGCACATGGAACAGAAATGCGCGACCTTGTGCGCGTCCTTGGGCAGGGTCTCGTCGTGGAAGCGCCGCGCCGTGTCGGGATCCAGCGACAGGTTGAACTGATCCTGCCAGCGGAACTCGAACCGCGCGCGGGAGACGGCATCGTCGCGCAGCCTGGCCGAGGGGTGCCCCTTGGCAAGGTCGGCGGCGTGCGCGGCGATCCGATAGGTGATGACGCCGGTCTTCACGTCGTCGCGGTCGGGCAGGCCGAGATGCTCCTTCGGCGTGACGTAGCAAAGCATCGCAGTGCCGAACCAGCCGATCATGGCGGCACCGATCGCCGAGGTGATGTGGTCGTAGCCCGGCGCGATATCGGTGGTCAGCGGCCCGAGCGTGTAGAACGGCGCCTCACCGCATTCGGCGAGCTGCTTTTCCATGTTCACCTTGACCTTGTGCATCGGCACATGGCCGGGGCCTTCGATCATCACCTGGCAGCCCTTGTCCCAGGCGATCTTGGTGAGCTCGCCGAGCGTTTCCAGTTCGGCGAATTGCGCGCGGTCATTGGCGTCGCGGATCGAGCCGGGCCGCAAGCCGTCGCCGAGCGAGAACGACACGTCGTATTTGCGCATGATGTCGCAGATCTCGTCGAAGCGCTCGTACAGGAAACTTTCCTTGTGATGCGCCAGGCACCACTTGGCCATGATCGAGCCGCCGCGCGACACGATGCCGGTGACGCGGTTGGCGGTGAGGTGGATGTAGCCGAGGCGGACGCCGGCGTGGATGGTGAAATAGTCGACGCCCTGCTCGCACTGCTCGATCAGCGTGTCCTTGTAGCACTCCCAGTCGAGCTTGACCGGATCGCCGTTGACCTTCTCCAGCGCCTGATAGATCGGTACGGTGCCGATCGGCACCGGCGCATTGCGGATGATCCATTCGCGCGTGTCGTGGATGTTGCGCCCGGTCGAAAGGTCCATCACCGTATCGGCGCCCCAGCGGATCGCCCAGACCATCTTGTCAACCTCGGACGCGACGTCCGAGGCGACCGCCGAATTGCCGATGTTGGCGTTGATCTTGACGAGGAAATTGCGGCCGATCGCCATCGGCTCGCTTTCGGGGTGATTGATGTTCGAGGGGATGATCGCCCGGCCGCGCGCCACCTCGTCGCGGACGAATTCGGGGGTCACATGGTCGGGGATCGCCGCACCCCAGTCCTGCCCGTCGCGCGCGAGCTTCTCCTTCAGCGCGGCGCGGCCGAGGTTCTCGCGGATGGCGACATATTCCATCTCGGGGGTGATGATGCCCGCGCGCGCATAATGCATCTGGCTGACATTCATCCCGGCCTTCGCGCGCAGCACCCGGCGGCGGACATTGGGGAAGGCGGGAACGCCGCCCGAACGGTCGGGCCCGGTGCGGCCGTTGTCCTCGGGCCGGACCTCGCGGCTCGCCACCTCATCGACATCGCCGCGTGCCCGAATCCAGCCGGCGCGGCGTTCGGGCAGGCCGGCCGAGATGTCGATCACCGCCTCGGGATCGGTGTAGGGGCCGGAAGGGTCATAGACGCGCAGCGGCGGCTCGCCCGCCGAGGGTTCGAGCGTGATCTCGCGCATGGCGACGCGGTGCGGCCCGACGTGAATCTTGCGCGAGCCGCGGATCGGCCCGGTCGTCACCCCGATCTCGAGCCTCGAATTGATATCGGCCACGCGCATACTCCTTGCTGGGGGCAAAGGGGGAGTGACGGCATTGGCCGGTCCCTCCCTCCGCCCGTGCTAACGGGTTCAGGTTCGACGGGTCGGGCGCCGCGACGCGCCCCTCTCAGCCGCTTGCTGGCTCCCCGGGGATTGCTCATCCTAGGGTCGCGCCGCGCCCGAGTCAAAGCCCCCTCGCGGTTGCAGAGCCGACCCGCAGGCCTTAAGGAGCAGCCATGCCCGCCCCCGGCCTTGCCCTTGGCGCAACCGGCGCGCGGCCCGCGGTGCGGCGGCCGATGGTCCCGCCGTCATGAGCCGGGTCTGCGTGATCGGCGCCGGTCTCGGCGGCCTGGCGCTTGCCATCCGCCTTCAGGCGCGCGGCATCGCCTGCACGCTGATCGAGGCGCAGGACCGCCCCGGCGGCTGGGCGCGCGGCTTCGAGGCAGAGGGTTTCACCTTCGACACCGGGCCGGCGGCGCTGGGCGAGCCGGCGCTGTGGCGCGAATTGTGGAGCGATGCCGGGCGCGAGCTTGGCGACGATGTCGAACTGCTGCCGATCGCCCCCCTGTGCCGCTTCCACTGGCCCGATGGCGCGCAATTCGACCTTGTCGCCGACGATGCCGCGCTGCTCCCCGAGATCGCGCGCATCGCGCCGGGCGATCTTGCCGGCTACGAGGATTTCGCAAGCTACACCGCCGAGGTCCAGGCCGAAGGGTTTCGCCACCGGCTCGCGGCCGGCGCCGGCTGGCGGCCAATGGCCGCAGCGATACCCGGATTGCTGCGCCTCCAGGCGTTCCGCTCGCTTCATGGGCGGGTTTCGGGCTTCGTCCGGTCCGAACGGTTGCGACAGGTTCTTGCCAGCTCGCCGCTAGTCACCGGCGGCAATCCCTTCACGGTGAGCGCGATCGCCGCGGCGGCCCACCGCCGCGAACGCGAGGTCGGGCTGTGGTATCCGCGCGGCGGCTTTTCGGCGCTGACGCGCGCCATGGCGGAGCTGTTCGAGGCGCTCGGCGGCGAACTGCGGCTGGGCGATGCGGTGCGCCGCATCCATCTTCTCGGCAACCGGGTCAGCGCGGTCGAATGCGCCAGCGGCTGGCACCAGCGGGTCGAGGCGCTGGCGATCGCCGCCGATCTGATGCACGCCTACCGCGATCTGCTCGATGGGCAGGCGCCGGGGCCGGCGGTGGCGCAAGGGCTCGCGCGGAGGCGCTGGTCGCCATCGGTGTTCACCGTCCATTTCGCGCTCGCCGGCAGCTGGCCGGGGCTGGCGCATCGCACGCTGATGTTCGGACCGCGCTTCAAGGCGCTGCTCGACGATATCTTCGGCTTCGGCGTGCTGCCGCGCGATGCGATGATCTGGCTTTCGCACCCCAGCGTCACCGATCCCTCGCTCGCGCCCCCGGGCAAGAGCGTGTTCCAGGCGGTGATGCCGGTCGCGCATCTGGGCCATCTGCCGATCGACTGGGCGGCGGTGGGGCCACGCATCGCGGCGCGGATTCTCGACGAGATCGGGCGGCGCTTCATCCCCGACATCCACGACCGCATCCTGTTCTGCCGCAGCGCAACCCCGCGCGACCACGCCGCCACGCTCAACCTGTGGCAGGGCAGCGCCTATGGGCTCGAACCGCTGCCGGCGGCGGCGCTGTGGCTGCAACCGGCCACGCGCGACGCAAGGCTTGGCAATCTCTTCCGCGTCGGCGCCGGCATCCGCCCCGGCGCCGGGATCGCGGCGGTGCTCACCAGCGCCAGCCTTGCCGCGCGCCAGCTGGGCAGCGAGCTTGGCGGATGAGGCGGCTCGCGGTCTATTGCGGCTCGGCCACCCCCGCCGATCCGCGCTTCACCGCGCTTGCCGCCGAGGTCGGCGATGGCCTCGCACGGCGCGGCATCGGCATCGTCTATGGCGGCGGCCGGCTGGGGCTGATGGGCGCGCTTGCCGCCGCCGCGCTCGCCGCGGGCGGCGAGGTGATCGGCGTCATTCCCGAGGCGCTCAAAACCCGCGAGATCGCCAATCCCGATTGCACGCAGCTGCTGGTTGTCCCCGGGCTCCATGAACGCAAGCGCGCCTTCACCGACCTTGCCGACGGCTTCGTAACCCTGCCCGGCGGGGTCGGCACGATGGACGAGCTGTGGGAAGCACTGAGCTGGGCGCAGCTTGGCTACCATGCAAAGCCGGTGGGTCTGCTCAACGCCTTCGGCTTTTATGAGACGCTGCTCACCTTCTACCGCGAGATGGGCGAGGCCGGCTTCATCCGCGCGGCGCATCGCGCGATCCTCATCGCCGCGCCGCGCCTCGAGCTGCTGCTCGACGCGATGGCGGCGCATCGGCCGCACCCGCCGATCATCGCCATGGCCGCCGGCGATCTGTGAACCGGGTGCTGGCGCTGCGCGCCGGGCTTGTCAGGCGATCGGCCGCGGCGTTCCGGGCGGCAACAGGCGGCGGAACAGCCGCCCGCGCTCGCTGAACAGCACCAGCGCCATCGCCAGCGTGCCCGCGCCCAGCAGCGCGATCGCCAGCGGCCGGGCGCTGCCGTCATAGGCCTGGCCCACGGCCGCGCCGAGGATCGCGGCGAGCGCGATGCGGATGAAGGCCTGCGCCGAAGCCGCCGCGCCCGCGGTTCGCGCGAAGGGCTGCATCGCGATCGAGGCGAAATTGGCGCCGATGAAGCTCATCATGCACATGTTGGCGGTCATCAGCGGCACGAAGCTCCACAGCGTCTCGCGCCCGCTCAGCGCGGTGGCGAGCTGAAGCGCGCTGACGAGACAATAGGTGATGAGCGCGGCATGCGATACCCGCCGGGCGCCGAAGCGCTCGACGATCCGGGCATTGACGAAGTTGGTCGTCGCCATCGCCAGCGCCATCACCCCGAAGATCGTCGGAAAGCGGCTGCCGGCGCCGAAATGCTCGGCGACGAGCTGCTGCGCGCTGTTGATATAGCCCCACATCGCCGCCTGGATCAGCGCCATGCCGAAGACATAGCCCGCCGCGCCGCGCGTCACGACGATCGTCGCCATGGTCCGCACCACCATCGCCGGATGGACCATGCCGCGATGGCCGGGATCGAGCGATTCGGGCAGGCGCGCCCAGGCCCAGCCCAGCACCGCCAGCCCAAGCAGCGCCATCATCCCGAAGATCCAGCGCCAGCCGGCAACCAGCAGCACCGCCTGGCCAAGCGTCGGCGCGATCATCGGCACGATCATGAAGACCATCGCGATCGTCGATTGCAGCCGCGCCATGCGATCGCCCGAAAAGCGGTCGCGGATGATCGCCGGCGGCAGCACCGCGAGCCCGGCCGAGGCAAAACCCAGCGCCGCACGCGACACCAGCAGCGCATCGAAGCTGGTGACCAGCGCGGCCATCGCGGTGAAGACGACATAGCCCGCGACGCAGCCGAGCACCACCGGCCGCCGTCCGAAACGGTCGGCGAGCGTTCCCGGCACCAGCGAGCCGGCGCCGGCGAAGATCAGATAGAGCCCGACAACGAGCTGGCGCTGGTTGGCGCCCGCCGCGCCGAGATCATGCGAGATCTGCGCGAGCGCGGGCAGCATTGCATCGATCGCCAGCGCCTGCAGCGCCTGCAACAGCCCCATCAGCACGACGAATTCGCGCGCGCCGATCGTCCAGGCGGGTCGGGAAAGCTCGGCGCTCGGCGAATCCATCGCAAGGCCCATGGCGGCAGCCGCCGCGAAATGCCAGCGCGTTTGCCGGAAAACCCGCGTCCCCGCGCCTTCGCGCCCTCGATTCAGCCGGGCTTGTCGAAGGGCAAGGCGCGATGGAAAGGTCGCGCAAGCCGGCGGGCTTGCCATCGCCGAATGCGGCCCGAACGGGTGTGATACCTATCCGAAATCCTCGGTATCGATCGTCCGGCGCATGGCTTGGGCATAGCGGTGGCCGGCGACGGTCTGCTGGTTGATCACCGCATCGATCCGCTCGACCACCGGCGGCGGCGGGCACCAGCCGCCGCGCGCGCGGTTCTCGGCAAGATGGGCAAGGCTGGTGGTGCCGGGAATGACATGGACATGGTCCCCGCGCGACAGCACCCAGCCGAGCGACAACTGCGCCGGCGTCACCCCTTCTTCGGCGGCGATCCGCGCGAAAGCCTGGGCCAGCGCGCGGTTGCGCGGCCAGTTCTCCGCGGAAAACCGCGGCTGGGTATAGCGGATGTCGTCGGGGCGCAGCACCGCCCGGTCGTCGAGCCCGCCCGCGAGCACCCCGCGCGCCAGCGGCGAGAAGGCGACAAGCGCCACGCCCAGCTCGCGCGTCGCCTCCAGCACCGCGATCTCGACATTGCGCGTCCATGGCGAATATTCGGTCTGCATCGCCGCGATCGGATGGGCGGCATGCGCGCGGCGCAGTGTCTCGGCGCTCATCTCGGACAGGCCGATCGCGCCGATCTTGCCCGCCGCGACCAGTTCGCCCATCGCGCCCACCGATTCCTCGATCGGCACCGCGAAATCGCGGCGGTGGAGATAATAGAGGTCGATGTGGTCGGTGCCGAGCCGGCCGAGGCTCTGCTCGACCTCGCTGCGGATCGTCTCGGGGCGGCAGTCGGTGCGGCGCTTTGCCCCGTCGATGACGATGCCGAGCTTGGAGGCGAGGAAGAAATCGCGGCGGCGCCCTTGCAGCGCCGTGCCGATCAGCTCCTCGTTGCGCCCGGCCCCATAGAGCCGGGCGGTGTCGAGATGGTCATAGCCAAGATCGAGCGCTGCGCGCAGCACCCGCGCCGCATCCTCGGGCGCGGGCGGCACGCCATAGCCATGAGTCAGCCCCATGCAGCCGAGCCCGATGGGATCGAGCGCCCGGCCGGCGAGCTGCCGCCTGGCCGCGCCGGCGTGATCGCGATGCACGGTTTCCTCCATGATGGGCCGCCGGCCCGCTTATCGCGCCTTCTGCTTCAACCGCCAGGCGTGGAGCAGCGGCTCGGTATAGCCGTTGGGCTGTTCGGTCCCCTTGAACACCAGATCGCAGGCCGCCTGAAAGGCGAAGCTTTCGTCCCAGCGCCCCGCCATCGGCTGGTAGCGCGGATCGCCGGCATTCTGGGCATCGACCTTCGCCGCCATGCGCCGCAGCGAATCCATCACCGCCTCGCGCGTGCACACGCCATGCAGCAGCCAGTTCGCCATGTGCTGCGAGGAGATGCGCAGCGTCGCGCGGTCTTCCATCAGTCCGATGTCGTTGATGTCGGGCACCTTCGAGCAGCCGATGCCCTGGTCGATCCAGCGCACGACATAGCCGAGCAGCCCTTGCGCATTGTTGTCGAGTTCCTCGCGCACCTCCTGCGGCGAAAAGTTCATCCCCGTCGCCAGTGGCACCGCGAGCAGCGCATCGAGCCCGGGAACCGCCCCCGCTGCCAGCCGCTGCTGGACGTCGAACACCGCCACCGCGTGATAATGCAGCGCATGCAGCGTCGCCGCCGTCGGCGAGGGCACCCAGGCGGTGTTGGCGCCGCTTTGCGGATGGCCGATCTTCTCGGCCATCATCGCCGCCATGCGGTCGGGCGCGGCCCACATCCCCTTGCCGATCTGCGCCCTGCCCGAAAGCCCGTGCGCAAGCCCGATGAGGACATTGCGCTGCTCATAGGCGGCGATCCATGGGCTGCCCTTCATCGCCGCCTTGCGGATCATCGGCCCGGCGCGCATCGAGGTGTGGATCTCATCGCCCGTCCGGTCGAGAAAGCCGGTGTTGATGAAGACGATGCGCTCCTTCACCGCGGCGATGCAGGCCGAAAGATTGGCGCTGGTCCGCCGCTCCTCGTCCATCACCCCGACCTTCACCGTATGGCGCGGCAGCGCCAGCAGATCCTCGACCGCGTCGAACAGATCATTGGTGAAGGCGCATTCCTGTGGCCCGTGCATCTTGGGCTTGACGATGTAGATCGAACCATTTTCGCCGCGGTTCGGGCGGCTGTTGCGATAGCGGCCGAGGCCTTCGACGTCGTGCGCGCCGATCGCGCTGGTGATCACCGCATCCATGATGCCTTCGGGCACCTCGCCGCCGTCGGCAAGGCGGATCGCCGGACTGGTCATGAGATGGCCGACATTGCGCACGAACAGCAGGCTGCGGCCGGGCAGCCGGAAGCTCTCGCCGTCGCGCCGCTGCCATTCGCGATCGGGCGCGAGCGCGCGGCGCACGGTCTCGCCGCGCTTCTCGAAGCTGTCGCTGAGATCGCCGCGGATCACCCCCAGCCAGTTGCGATAGGCGGCAAGCTTGTCCGCGGCATCGACCGCGGCGACCGAATCCTCGAGATCGACGATCGTCGTCAGCGCCGATTCGAGGATAATGTCGGCGATGCCGGCATTGTCGCCCGCGCCGACCGGGTGGTGGCGGTCGAGCACCAGCTCGATATGGAGATCGTGGTGCCGGAACAGCAGCCCGCCTTCACGCCGGCCGACGAAATGATCGGGTTCGGCAAGCTCGGGAACACCCTCGCCGTCCCAGCCCGCCCAGGTGCCCGTCGCCAGCGGCAGCACGCGGTCGAGAAAGGCGCGCCCCTCGCGGATCACCGCGGCGCCGCGCTGCGTGTCATAGCCGCCCGCCCGTGCCGGCGGCGCATCGAGCGCATCGGTGCCGTACCAGGCATCGTACAGGCTGCCCCAGCGCGCGTTGGCGGCGTTGAGCAGGAAGCGCGCGTTGAGCACCGGCACCACCAGTTGCGGTCCGGCCATGCTCGCGATCTCGGCATCGACCGCGCTTGTGGCGATGGTGAAAGGCGCGGGTTCGGGGACAAGATAGCCGATCTCGGTGAGGAAGCCGCGATAGGCCTCGGCATCCCAGGGTTGGCCGGCGCGCGCCGCCAGCCAGCCGTCGATCGCGGCCTGAAGCGCGTCGCGCCGTTCGAGCAGCGCGCGATTGCGCGGCGCAAGGCGGGCGAGCAGCACGGCAAGGCCCGACCAGAACGCCGGGACATCGCGACCGAGCGGCGCCAGCACCTCTTCTTCGAGAAACGCGGCCAGCGCCGCATCGATCTTCAGACCCGCACGCTCGATCATCATATCGGTTTTCCATCTCCAGGCACGGCCCGGCCCTTCGCGCAGTGCGAAAGCCATGGCAAGATCTCCGGGGAGAGAGAGCGCGCGCGCCTATGGCGCAAGCCCGGCCGATTGGCAACGGCGCAGCGCCGCCGCCGCGCAGGGATACACCTGCCGGCTGGTCGTCCCGTTTGCGCACACTCGCCGCCGATCATGGTTAACGCGCCATTTGCCATCTTGCCCGGGAGAGGCAGAGGGCTAGGATGGACGAAAGAAAGCCGGAGAGAGCAGCCCGATGTTTGCAAGGATTGGCCGCCTGTTCCTGATAAAGACCCGCCCCGAGGCGTTCATGGTCATCTATGCGCTGGCAACCGGCGCGGCTGAACGCGGCAAGGTCTATCTCGATCTTTACCCCGGCGTCGGCGGCAAGCTGCTCTTCGCCGCCTGCATGGGCACGGTGGTGATGGCCGGGGCAAAGATCATCGACTGCATCGGCCATGAAAAGCGGCTGGCCACGGCCAAGCCCGAATAACGCGCAGCCGGCTGTCCGGACGCCGGCACCGGACGCATATCCGGGCCAAAAGTGGGGTGGTTCTGTTGCCCGGCCCACCCCCCGCCGCTGGAATCGCTTCTGTTGCCCGGTGCGCCCGACCGCGCTGCAGTGTTGTAACGTCAGGGCGTTAGCCCCTAAAATTACGCAACCAGAGCAAGTGCTTCGTTGTCGTTGGCACTTGTGGGTTTTGAGCCTTTAACGGGTTACTCAGCCCGGGTGAAAACAACGCTTTTGAACACACGTCGATCCTGGTTCGGCCCCGTCATCATTGCCGCATACGCCACAATGGTGGTGGAGCCGCCGGGTACTGCCCCCGGGTCCGCTGCGCCTATTGCACGCCGCAGTTTATCACCATAGCCGGCCGAAGCCGGCAGGCCGGATATAGGGGCTGCACGATCAAAAGAAAAGGGCGCGCAAGGGGATCAGCCCCTGCGCGCATCTTTTTCAGCGTCCGCGGCCAGCCTCGGGCCCAAAGGACGCGGTTTCAGCGGGCCTTCAGACTGTCGCGGATTTCCGCCAGCAGCTCGACCTCGGTCGGCCCCGAGGGCGCGGGTGCGGGCCGGGGCATCAGCCTGTTCGCCTGCTTGACGATCAGGAAGATGACGAAGCCGAGGATGACGAAATTGATCACCGCGTTGATGAAGCTGCCATAGCCGAGCATCGCCACACCCGCCTTCTTCAAGGCGGCGTAATCGGTGGGCGAGCCGGTGTATTTCGCCGGGATCGGCCCCAGAAGGATGAATTTGCTGGAAAAATCCATGCCGCCGGTGGCAAGGCCGATGACCGGCATGATGATGTCGTCGGTCAGCGATGCGACGATCTTGCCGAAAGCGGCGCCGATGATCACCCCGACCGCGAGATCGAGCACATTGCCGCGCGCGATGAAGGCGCGAAATTCACTCGCCATGCCCATATGCAGACCCCTCTCCTGTCGATCCGCGCGCAGTCTGACACAGAGCCGATCGTCTCGCAAACGCTTGTCAATTCCGCCGCGATCGGGCGCACGCGTCATTTCGGCCTGACGCGCCCTTGAACGCGCCAAGCCGGCTGCTATCTACGGCCCGCAAGAGGCTCCGGCCCCGCCGGCGCAAGCGAAGGGAAAATTCCATGCGATCGGATCGCGACCTGCGGCCCGTTGTTCGCCGCGCCGGGGCTTTCGCGCTGGCCACGGCTGCCGCCGCGAGCCTTTCGGGCTGCGGGGTCAACGCCGTGCCGACCGAACAGGAAAACGCCAAGGCGCGCTGGGCCGACGTTCAGGCCGCCTTCCAGGAACGCGCCAATCTGATCCCCAACCTCGCCGCGGTCGCCAAGGGCGCGGCCACCCAGGAAAAGGCGATCCTCGTCGGCGTGACCGAGGCGCGGGCCAAGGCGACCAGCGTGCAGATCACCGCCGACGACCTGACCGATCCTGCCAAGATGAAGGCCTTCCAGGATGCGCAGAACCGGCTTTCGCAATCGCTGGGCGGGCTCGGGCGGCTGCTCGCCAACCGCGAAGCCTATCCGGAGCTGAAAAGCATCGACAATTACGTGATGCTGCAAAGCCAGCTCGAAGGCCAGGAAAACCGGGTGCGCATCGCCATTCGCGATTACAACAATGCCGTGCAGCAATATAACACGACGATCCGCACCTTCCCCGCGATCGTCGCGGCGCGGGTGATCTATTCCGCCCAGCCGATGGTCCCTTATGAGGCGGTCACCGCCAATGCCGAGGTTGCGCCCAGCCTCGAAGGCAAGCTCTGAGGTGAGCAGCGCGCGGCGCATGCTTGCCGCGCTGGCGGCGCTCCTCGCGCTGCTGAGCCTGGCCGTGCCCGCCGCCGCGCAGAGCTTTCCGCCGCTCACCGGCCGGGTCGTCGATGCCGCGCATGTCCTGCCCGCCGACGAAGTCGCCCGGCTCGACCAGCAGCTCGCGGCGCTGCAAAGCCAATCGCAGCGCCAGCTGGTGGTCGCCACCATTCCCGATCTCCAGGGCTATGACATCGAGGATTA
Source organism: Sphingomonadales bacterium (assembly GCA_028870315.1). GTDB lineage: Bacteria > Pseudomonadota > Alphaproteobacteria > Sphingomonadales > Sphingomonadaceae > Novosphingobium. Next base: position 16,290 of record JAGWPW010000075.1, read on the forward strand.
TGGCTATCGCCTCGGCCGCGCCTGGGGGATCGGCAGCAAGGCGAAGAACGACGGCATCATCCTCATCGTCGCCCCGCATGAGCGCAAGGTGCGGATCGAGGTCGGCTATGGCCTCGAAGGGGTGATCACCGACGGGCTGTCGGCGCTCATCATCCACAACGTCATGCTGCCGCGCTTTCGCGACGGCGACCTTGCCGGCGGGGTCGAGGCGGGCGCCGATGCGCTGATGAAGCAGCTCTCGCTGCCCGAGGACCAGGCAAGGCAGATCGCCGCCTCGGCCAGGCCCGTCGCGGGACCGCGCACGCAGATCGGCCCGGCGATCCTGTGGCTGGGCTTCATCTTCCTGTTCTTCATCCTGCCCGTCATGCGCCGGATGCGCGGCGGCGGCAGCACCTATGGCGGCGGCTGGGGGCCGGTGATGATGTGGGGGGCAATGAACGCGCTCGGCGGCCGTTCCGAAGGCGGCTGGGGCGGCGGCGGCTTTGGTGATGGCGGCGGTTTTTCGGGCGGGGGCGGCAGCTTCGGCGGCGGCGGCGCCTCGGGGAGCTGGTAGGATGGCGCGATTCGACCTCACCGAACCCGATCGCAAGCGCATCGCCGACGCCGTCGCCGCGGCCGAGGCGCATACCTCGGGCGAAATCGTCACCGTGCTCGCCACCAGTTCGGACAGCTATGAAGACGTCGCGCTGCTGTGGTCGGCGCTGGTCGCGCTGCTGGCGCTCGCCGCGTTGAGCTATGCGCCGCATTTCTACCTGCGGCTGATCGACCAGCTGACCCAGTCCTGGGACACGCATTGGCACGCGGGCTCGCTGTTCGCGCTCGCGACTTTCGTTGCCACGCTCAAATTCCTCGGCAGCTGGCTTATCCTGCAATGGCGGGCGCTGCGGCTGGCGCTCACCCCCGGCGCGCTCAAACATGCACGGGTGCGCGCCCGCGCCATCGCCTGCTACCACCTCGGCGCCGAAAAACGCACCAGCGCCGGCACCGGTGTGCTCGTCTATCTCTCGCGCGCCGAACGCCGCGCCGAAATCGTCACCGATCCCGCAGTCACCGCCGCCATACCCCCGGTGGAATGGGGCAAGGCGATGCACGCCATGGTCAGCCATATCGGCGATGGCCGCGTCGCCGACGGCATGATCGAGGCGATCGGCCAGATCGGCGCCATCCTCGCCTGCCACTTCCCGCGCGAGAGCCACGACGTCAACGAGCTTCCCGACCGGGTGATCGAAGTCTGAAATGACCAGCGATGCTGAGGAAGTGGTCTGGCAAGGCCGCTTCATCACCACCAGAAAGCGCGGCCGCTGGGAATATGTCAGCCGCGCGCGCAACATCCGCGCCGCGGTGATCCTTGCCATCGACGAGGACGGCCAGGTTCTCCTCGTCGAGCAATTCCGGGTGCCGCTGGGACGGCCGTGCATCGAACTTCCCGCCGGCCTCATCGGCGACGAGACACAAGACGAGGACGCCGAAACCGCCGCCGCGCGCGAACTCGAAGAAGAAACCGGCTACCGCGCCGCGCGCTTCGAGACGCTCGGCGAATTCTGGTCGTCACCCGGCATGGTCAGCGAAAGCTTCACCCTGTTGCGCGCGCATGGGCTGACCATGGTCCACGAAGGCGGCGGGGTGGAAGGCGAGAACATCACCGTCCACCGCGTGCCGCTGGGCCGAGTGCCGGCGTTTGTCGCCGGGCGACGGGCGCTTGGCGACGCGATCGACGTCAAGATCCTGCTGCTGCTGGCGCAGGGTTTCCTGGAAGAACGGAAATGATCGAGCGATCAGGGCCCCCATCACTCCCGTTTTCTACAACGTCTTGGTGATCGCCGAAAAATCCACCCCGCCGTTGCCGGCATCGGCGAACGCCTGGTAGAGTTCGGTCGCGCGTTCGCCCATCGGCACCTTGCTGCCGGCGCTTGCGGCGGCTTCCATGGCGAGTTTCAGGTCCTTGAGCATCAGCGCCGCGGCGAAGCCGCCTTCGTAGCCGCGGTCGGCGGGGCTTTGCGGGCCGACGCCGGGAAGCGGGCAGTAGGAGGTCATCGACCAGCACTGGCCCGAGGACACCGAGGCGATGTCGTAGAAGGTCTGCGGGCCGAGCCCGAGGCGCCCGGCGAGCGCGAAGGCCTCGCAGGTGCCGATCATATGGATGCCGAGCAGCATGTTGTTGCAGGCCTTGGCCGCCTGCCCCGCGCCGCTGCCGCCGGCGTGGATCACCGCCTTGCCCATTTTGCCGAGGATCGCTTCGGCCTCGGCGAAATTCGCGTCGCTGCCGCCGACCATGAAGGTGAGCGTGCCGCCGGCAGCCGCGGCGATCCCGCCCGAGACGGGGGCATCGACCATGCGATAGCCCGCATCTTGCGCCTTTTGCGCAACCTCGCGCGCGGTGGCGACGTCGATGGTCGAGCAGTCGATGAGGAGCGCGCCTTTCGGGGCGTGGCCGATCACCTCCTCGCCATAGACCGCCGAGACGATCCGGCCGTTGGGCAGCATCGAGACCACCGCATCGACGCCCGCGACCGCCTCGCGCGCGGTGGCGAAGGCGGCGCAGCCCTGGTCCCTGGCGTGGGCCAATGCGGCTTCGGCAAGGTCGAAGGCGCGCACCTCGTGCCCCGCCCTGACGAGATTCGCGGCCATGCCGCCGCCCATGTTGCCAAGGCCGATGAAGGCTATCTTCATGGTCTCAGCGTCCCTTCCATACCGGCGCGCGCTTTTCGATGAAGGCGGCCATGCCCTCGGCCTTGTCCTCGGTCGCGACGAGGATCTGGAACAGCCGGCGCTCGCTTTGCAGCGATTGTTCGAGCGGGCTTTCGAAGGCGAGGTTGACCATCTCCTTGTTGATCAGCGTCGCGGCGCGCGCCATACCGGCGATGGTCGTGGCGGCGGCAAGCGCCTCGTCGAGCAATCTCGCCAGCGGCACCACCCGGCTGACCAGGCCCGCGCGCTCGGCCTCGGCGGCGTCCATGTTGCGCGCGGTGAGGCACATGTCCATCGCCTTGGCCTTGCCCACCGCGCGGGTCAGCCGCTGCGAGCCGCCCATGCCCGGAGCGACACCGAGCTTGATTTCGGGCTGGCCGAATTTGGCGTTTTCCGAGGCGATGATGAAATCGGCCATCATCGCAAGCTCGCAGCCGCCGCCGAGCGCGAAACCGTTGACCGCGGCGATCCACGGCTTGCGCGTGGCGCGCACCAGCTGCGCCTGCCAGCCCGAAAAGAAATCCTCGAGGAAGAAATCGACCGCCGCCTTCTCGACCATCTCCTTGATGTCGGCGCCCGCGGCAAAGGCCTTCTCGCCCGATCCGGTGAGCACCGCGCAGCCTTGCGTCGTATCGGCCTCGAAGGCGGCAAAGGCGGCGATCAGTTCGGCGAGCACCTTCGAATTGAGCGCGTTGAGCGCCTGCGGGCGGTTGAGCGTGATCAGCGTCACCGCGCCCTTTTGTTCGACCAGCAGCGTTTCATAGCTCATAACGGCGTCCATTCCTCATTGTCGGGCAGGGGTGCGAAGATCGCATCGATCCGATCGTCGCGCACCGCTTCGGGGGTGGCGGGGTCCCACTTCGGGGCGTTGTCCTTGTCGATGATCACCGCGCGCACCCCCTCGGCGAAATCGGGGCGGGCGATGACCCGGCAGGCGATGCGATATTCCTGTCGCATGTTGGCGGCGAAATCGGCGAGCTGCGCGCCGACGGCAAGCTGGCGCAGCGCGACTTTCAGCGTCTGCGGGCTCTTGGTGCGCAGCGTCGCCAGCTCCTTTGCCGCCCATTCGCCGGGGTCGGCGGCAAGCGAGGCGAGGATGTCCTCTATGCGATCGCTCGCGAAATGATGCGCGATGGCGCGGGCGTTGTCGGCGATCCGCGCATGCGGCGGGGTTACCGACAGCGCGGCGAGCACGCCCGCCGGATCATGGCCATGCGCGATCCGCGCCTTGGCCTCGGGCAAGGCCGCGTGCGGCAGGTAATGCGTCGCAAGCCCGGCCCACAGGCATTCGGCGCCGTCGATCCGCGCGCCGGTCAGCGCGAGGAACGGACCGATCCGGCCGGGAAGCCGCGACAGATACCAGCCACCGCCGACATCGGGGAACAGGCCGATCCCGGTTTCGGGCATGGCGAAGCGGGTGTTCTCGGTCGCGACGCGGAATTTCGCGGGCAGCGCGATGCCGACCCCGCCGCCCATGGTGATCCCATCCATGAAGGCGACGATCGGCTTGGGATAGGTGAACAGCAGGTGATTGAGCCGGTATTCATCGAAGAAGAACCGCCGCGCCGCTGCGCCGCCATCGTTCAGCACCGAATGGCGGATGAGGTTGATATCGCCGCCCGAACAGAAGCCGCGGCCCTCGGCATGATCGATCAGCACCGCCTGCGTCTTGCGATCGTCGCGCCAGCCGAGGAGTGCCGCTGTCATCCCCGCGACCATGCCCGTTGTCAGTGCGTGAATCGCCTTGGGCCGGTTGAGCGAGAGCACGCCCGCGGCGCCCTCGTGGCGGACGAGAAGCTCATCCTGCGCGGCCCCTGTCATTTCAGCAGGTCTCGTCCGATGATCATGCGCATCACCTCGTTGGTGCCTTCGAGGATCCGATGCACGCGCAGGTCGCGCCAGAAGCGTTCCACCGGATAGTCGCGCAGATAGCCGTAGCCGCCGAACATCTGCAACGCCTTGTCGACGATCTCGGAACCGCTGTCCGAGGCAAGCTTCTTGGCCATGGCCGAAAAGCGCGACTTGTCGGGGGCGTTGGCGGTGACCTTGACCGCGGCGAGATAGAGGAGCGCGCGCGCCGCTTCCAGATCGGTCGCCATGTCGGCAAGCGTGAACTGGGTGTTCTGGAAGGCGGCGATCGGCTGGCCGAACTGGCTGCGCTCCTTCACATAGGTGATCGCCTCGTCGAGGCAGCGCTGCGCCCCGCCAAGCGAACAGGCGCCGATGTTGATCCGTCCGCCGTCAAGCCCGGCCATGGCGAATTTGAAACCGTCACCCTCGGCGCCGAGGCGGTTCTCGACCGGCACCTCGACATCCTCGAGGATCACCTGCGCGGTCGGCGAGGCGTTCCAGCCAAGCTTCCTTTCGGGCGCGCCGAACGAGAGCCCCTTCATCCCCTTCTCGACGACGAAGCAGGAAATGCCCTTGGGCCCCTCGGCGCCGCTGCGCGCCATGACGAGGTAGAGATCGTTGTAGCCCGCACCCGAAATGAACTGCTTGGTGCCATTGAGCACATAGCGATCGCCATTGCCGCCCGCGCGCCGCGCCGTGGTCCGCAGCGCCGCCGCATCCGATCCCGAACCGGGCTCGGTCAGACAATAGCTGGCGATCCGCTCCATCGAGACCAGCGAAGGCAGGAAGCGGGCCTTGAGTTCGGCGCTGCCGAAGCGGTCGATCATCCAGGCGGCCATGTTGTGGATCGAGACATAGGCGCTCGTCGCCGCGCAGCCATAGGCCATCGCTTCCATGATGAGCGCCGCTTCGAGCCGCCCGAGCCCGGTGCCGCCGCTTTCGGGCGAGACATAGATCGCGCCGAAACCGACCTCGCCCGCCGCCTTCCACACATCGACGGGGTAATGGCCCTCCTCGTCCCAATTCGCGGCGAAGGGGGTGATGCGATCGGCGGTGAAGCGCCGCGCCATCTCCTGGATGGCGAGCTGATCCTCGGTGAGCTGGAATTGATCGGTCATGACGCCCCCAACACGTTTCCCCCTTTGGACGAGGTATCAGCCGCTGGCGGTGGAAGGGGGATCGGCGCGGCCCGCGCCCGCAAGCCCCCTCCCCCGCCCCGCGGGCGGCACCTCCCCCGGCAGGCGAGGGTATTATCCCACCAGTTCGATGATGTCCTTGCCGAACAGTTCCTCGTCCGAGGGGATCACCTTGTGCTCGGGCAGCGGCTTGGAAATCCAGGTGACGTTGACGAGGTCTTCCCAGGTGATGTTGTTGTTGGTGGCGTTGCCGCCCCAGCTGCCGCAGCCCAGGCTGAAGGTCTGGCGCATGCCGTTCCACAGATTGCCCGAGTTCGAGGCCGACTGCGGCTGGTTGACCATGACGCGGCTGGTCTTGGTGCCCATCGCCAGCTTGAGGATATTCGCGTCCGAGCGCGAATAGATGCCGCAGCTGTGGCCCTGGCCCTGATAGGCCTGGATCGCATTGGTCAGCGCGATCGCCTCGTCGAGGTCCTTCACCCGGTAAAGCGCCATGGTGACCGTCATCTTCTCGCCCGAGAAGGGATGGTCGGGGCCGGCGCCGGTTTCGGGGACGATGAAGAAGCTGCGGTCGGCGGGGATCGCAAAGCCCGCCATGTCGGCGATCTTCGTCGCCGGCTGGGCAACGGCATTGGCGTTGATATGACCATCGACCCAGATCGTCGCCTGGAGCTTCGCCTTCTCGTCCGCGTTCACCACATAGCCGCCCTGCGCGACGAGCTTTGCCAGCATGGCATCATAGATGGCATCGAACAGGATCACCGCATTGTCCGAGGAGCACGAGGCGGCAAGATCGAGCGTCTTGGATATGCGGATCTTTTCGGCCGCATCGTCGAGATCGGCGGTGTCATCGACGGTGATCACCGCATTGCCGACGCCGACGCCGAGCGCGGGCGTGCCCGAGCTGTAGGCGGCCTTGACCATCGGCGAGCCGCCGGTGGCGAGCACGCGGTCGCACTGGCGCATCACCTCGTTGGTCTTCTCGACCGAGGGGGTTTCGATGGCGATGACGAGATCGGCGGGCGCGCCCATCTTGACGAGCGCGGCGCGCATCAGGTCGCAGATGATCTTGTTGGTCACCTTGGCGCGCGGATGCGGGCAGATGATGATCGAATTGCGCCCCTTGACCGCGCTGATCGCCTTGATCACCGGAGTCGCCTCGGGGTTGGTCGAGGGCGAGAGCGCGCCGATCACCCCGACGGGCTTGGCGATCTTGATGATGTTGCGCGCCCGGTCCTCCTCGATCACCCCGACCGATCTGTCGGGCAGGATGTCCATCAGCGTGGCGCGGGTCTTGCGGAAGATCTTGAGGTACTTGCCCTCGTAATTGCCAAGCTGGGTCTCATCGACGGTGTGCTGCGCGAGCATTTTGGCGACCGGCTCCTTCGCGACCGCCCAGACCATGCCGCGGATCAGCCGATCGACCTGACTTTGCGTATAATTCTCGATCTGCGCCTGCGCCACGCGCGAGCGGGCAACCAGCGCGGCAACCTCCTGCGCTTCGGTGGTGCGTTCGAGTTCAGCAACGGCAGCCATGGCAATTCCCCGATGTTAAGCGCCGAATCCCGCGATCGGGAACGGCGTCAGGACAATTTAATCGATCGATTAGTTTTTGCACCTATCGCCTGTCTCAGGCAAGCGCAATCCGCCATTGCGCGCGCGAAAGCGCGGTTGCCGCCCGGTGCCCGGTTGCACCGCGCCGGAGGCTGGGGCAAGGACGGGCCGGTGAGCGAACTCATCATCGAAGCCGCGACCTTCCGACAGGTGCTGGGCAATTATCCCACCGGCGTTGCCGCGATCACCGCGATGAGCGCCGCGGGCGATCCGGTGGGCATGGTCGTCGGGACCTTCACCTCGGTCTCGCTCGAGCCGCCGCTGGTCGGCTTCCTGCCCGACAAGAAATCGACCACCTGGCCGCTGATTGCCGAGGCCGGCCATTTCGCGGTCAATGTCCTCGCCAGCGACCAGACCGCGCTCTGCCGCCAGATCGCCGGCAAGGGCGACAAGTTCGCAGGGGTCGAATTCACCATATCGCGCCACGGCCTGCCGCTGCTGCCCGATGTCATGATCGCGATCGAATGCCGCATCCAGTCGGTCACCGACGCGGGCGATCACCATTTCGTGCTCGGCCGCGTGCTCGGGCTCGAAGCGACGCGCGAGGGCGACCCGATGCTGTTCTTCAAGGGCCGCTACGGCGGTTTCGCCGATCTGGGGTGATTGCCGGCTTGACTTGGGCGGCAGCCTTGCTGTTCAGGCGTTCAACACATCCATCGGGAGAGGAAAATGACCAGATCGCTCAACAACCGCGTTGCCGTCGTCACCGGCGCCGGCTCGGGGATCGGCCGCGCCGTGGCGCTGCGCCTCGCCGAGGATTCGGCGCGCATCGCCATCTGGGACATCAATCGCGAAGGCGCCGAGGAGACCGCGAAGGCGATCCGCGATGCCGGCGGCCAGGCGATGGCGCAGACGGTCGATTGCTCGGACAAGGCGGCAATCCGCGCCGCCGCCGAAGCGCTGCGCAAGGAATGGGCGCCGGTGGCGATCCTTGTCAACAATGCCGGGATCGCACCGTTCACCCCGTTCCTCGAAACCGACGACGATCTGTTCGACAAGGTCATCCGCATCAACCTGCGCGGTCCCTGGCTGGTGACGAAGGAACTGCTGCCCGACATGCTTGCCGCCGGCTGGGGCCGAATCGTCAACATCACCTCCTCCTCGGTGCAGACCGGCTCGCCGCAACAGGCGCATTATGTCTCGGCCAAGGGCGGGCTCATGGGCATGACCAAGGCGCTGGCGCTCGAATTCGCCGCCTCCGGGGTCACGGTCAACATGGTGCCCCCCGGCTTCATCGACACGCCGATGCTGCGCGCCGCGCCGATCGACGCCGAAGCCTTCGCCCAGACGCTGCCGATGAAGCGCGTCGGCAAGCCCGAGGACATCGCCGCCGCCGTCGCCTATCTCGCCTCGGAGGAGGCAAGCTACATCACCGGCCAGACGATCTCGACCAACGGCGGGCGGTACATGGGCTCGCATTGAGCGCACGCATGGCATGGCGCCGGGGGTGGCAGACGTCACCCCCGGCGCCATGACCTCAGCGTTCAACCAGCGCCATCATCGCCGGCGGATAGCGCGTCCCCTCGATCGGCACCGCCGCGGCGGCCGCTTCAATCCGCGCCATGTCGTCAGCGCCGAGGCTGATCGCCGTCGCCGCCGCATTTTCTTCCATGCGGTGCATCCTGGTGGTGCCGGGGATCGGCACGATCCAGGGCTTGAGCGCCAGCAGCCAGGCAAGCGCGATCTGCCCGGTGGTCGCCCCCTTGCTGCGCGCGATATCGCCGAGCAATTCGACCAGTCGCATGTTGTGGGCATGGGCTTCGCCATGGAAGCGCGGGATGCCGGCGCGGATGTCGCCTTCGCCGAAATGCGTGTCGGCCGCGATCGTCCCGGTCAGGAATCCCTTGCCGAGCGGGCTGAACGGCACGAGGCCGATGCCGAGTTCCTCCAGCGTGGGCAGGATTTCGCCTTCGATGTCGCGGGTCCACAGCGAATATTCGCTTTGCAGCGCGGTGACCGGCTGCACCGCATGCGCGCGGCGGATCGTCGCCGCCCCGGCCTCCGACAGGCCGAAATGCTTGACCTTGCCCTCGGCGATGAGGTCCCTTACCGTGCCGGCGACGTCTTCGATCGGCACCGCCGGATCGACGCGGTGCTGGTAGAACAGGTCGATGCAGTCGACCCTGAGGCGCCGCAGCGAATCCTCGGCGACCTTGCGGATGCGCGCGGGGCTCGAATCGAAGCCGCGCATCGGCGGCGTCGCCTGCGGATCGATCCGCCAGCCGAATTTGGTCGCGATCACCACCTCGCCCTTGAACGGGGCCAGCGCCTCGCCGACCAGTTCCTCGTTGGTCCACGGGCCATAAACCTCGGCGGTGTCGAAGAAGGTGATGCCGGTCTCGACCGCGCGGCGCAGGATGGCGACGGCGTCGTCATGGCTGACCGGGCTGGTCTTGTTGTCGCCAAAGCTCATCCCCATGCAGCCGAAACCCATCGCCGATACTTCGAGCCCGCGACCCAATTCGCGCTTTTGCATGATGTCCGTTCCTTTAACGAGAGACGCGCCCCGCCCGGCGATCGCACCGGGCCGGCGTGCCTTGTGGATATAGCCAGGAATTGCACCCGCGATTAGACACTGGGTTCGGCACGAACCCATATCGGATTTTCATCAATGGCCCGGCGCGACCTCGCAGACCTCGAAGCCTTCGCCATGGTCGCCGACCACCGCAGCTTCACCCGCGCCGCCACGCGGCTGGGCACATCGCAATCCGCGCTCAGCCACGCGGTGCGGCGGCTGGAGGGGGATCTGGGTATCAAGCTGCTGTCGCGCACAACGCGCAGCGTCTGTCCGACCGAGGCGGGCGAACAACTGCTCCAGACGCTGGCGCCCGCGCTGGCCGGGATCGACGCACGGCTCGAAGGTCTCACCCGGTTACGCGATCGACCCGCCGGAAACGTGCGGATCACCTGCAGCCGCCACGCCGCCGAAACCGTGCTGTGGCCGGCGATCGAGGCGGTCATGACGCGCTTTCCCGAGATCGGTGTCGAATTGTCGCTCGACGGTTCGCTGACCAATATTGTCGCCGACCGCTTCGATGCCGGCGTCCGGCTTGGCGAACAGGTGGAAAAGGACATGATCGCGGTGCGGATCGGGCCGGACCTGCGCATGCTGGTCGTCGGATCGCCTGCCTATTTTGCCGATCATCCGCCGCCCGCCACCCCACGCGACCTCACTCACCACGCTTGCATCAATCTGCGCATGGCGACGAGGGGCGATCTCTACGCCTGGGAGTTCGAGAAGAATGGCCGTGCGCTCAAGGTCCGCGTCTCGGGCCGGCTGGTGGTGAACGAGCAGGAGCTTGCGGTGCGCGCGGCGCTGGCGGGCCAGGGGCTCGCTTTTGTCATGGTCGATCGGATCGCCGACCATCTGGCCAGCGGCGCGCTGGTGCCGGTGCTCGAAGACTGGAGCCCGCCTTTCGCCGGTCATCACCTCTATTATCCCGATCGCCACAATCTGACCCCCGCCTTCCGCGCGGTGCTTGGCGAACTCAAGGCGCGGGCGGGGTAGCAGGAGGCACCGCGGTCCCCCGCGCGCCCGAATTTCCCGGAGCACAGTGCGTGATTCCTGAAACACGCGCTGTGCTCCCGGTCTCTGTTGTCGCATCGCCTTTTTGTCGAAACCCGGTGCCCACTTTTCCGCGCGATGCTCTAAACGCCGTGCCCCAGCACCGCCGCGCGCGCCGCGAAGATCTGCGCGAGGTGGTTGACCGGATCGCCGACCGAGACCCCCGCCTCGACCGGCATGACAAGGCCAGTGATGTGCCGCGACCGGTCGCTGGCCAGGAACAGCGCCGCCTCGGCGCAATCCTGCGGCTCGCCGCGGCGCTTCAGGAGCTGGTTGGAGAGATAGACCGCCGAAACCCCCTCCTCCAGCGCCTCGGCCTGCGCGCGGCTGGCGCCCTCCTGAAACGCCGACAAGGGCGTGCGGATATGCCCCGGCACCAGGCAGTTGACGCGGATGTTGTAACGGCCAAGATCGATCGCCGCCGATTTGCTGAACTGAATGAGCCCCGCCTTCGAGGCGCGATAGGTCATCATCGCATGCCCGGCGAGCGTGCCGGCGATCGAGCTGGTGTTGAGGATCACCCCGCCGCCATGCTGCTTCATGTGCCGCGCGGCGATCTGCGTGCCCAGCATCGGCCCCAGCACATTGACCCGCATCACCCGGTCGAAATCGTCGAGCGCATCGTCGATGAAATCGGGATAGGCGCCGGCCGAGATGCCGGCGTTGTTGAACATGATGTCAAGGCGGCCGAAATGGCCGATCGCACGATCGACCAGCGCCTGCACCGGCTCGCGCGAGGCGACATCGGTGTGCTGGTAGATCGCGGCATCGCCCAGCGAGGCCGCCAGCGCCTCGCCCGCCGCATCGGCGATGTCGGCGATGACCACCCGCGCGCCCTCGCGCACGAACAGCTCGGCGCTGGCGCGGCCGATCCCGCTCGATCCGCCGGTGACGATCGCGACCTTGCCTGCGAGATCCCGTGCCAAGAGCTAGCCCTGCCGGCGCGTGAAGGTGATCGGCAGATGCTCGATCGTCCGCGTCGCCACGGTGGGCACATAGCGGATATCCCCGGGCGCGATGGCGAGCTTGATGTCCGCCATTCGCCTTGCGATCTCGCGCGCCATCACCTTGACCTCCATCCGCGCCAGCGACAGCCCGACGCAGCGGTGGACGCCGCCGCCGAAGGAGACATGGCGACCAAGGTTGTGGCGGTCCATGTCGAATTTGCGCGGGTCGGGGAACACCTCGTCCTGGTCGTTCGCCGAGCCATAGACCAGCAGCATATGGGCATGCGCGGGGATGGTCGTGCCGCCGAGCACGGCTTCCCGGCTGGTCATCCGCGAGAGCGCGCGCACCGGCGGCTCGACGCGCAGCAGTTCCTCGACGAAGCGGGTCAGGCGGCGGTCGTCCTCGACGCAGGCGTCGAGCGTTGCGGCGACCTCGGGCCGGGTTGCGAGCAGCAGGAAGAGGTTGCCGATCGCGGTGGCGGTGGTGTCGTTGCCGGCGATCATCAGCGCGCGCACCAGGCTGACCGCCTCGGCAAAGGTCAGCGTCTCGGTGGTGCCGTCGTCCATGGCGATCCGGGCGTGGACGATATCCGAGATCATGTCCTCGCGCGGGGCCTTTTCGCGCTCCTTCATCTTGCCGATCAGATAGTTCTGGAGATCGCAGATCAGCTTTGCGTTTTCGAGCATGGTCTCGCGGCTCTGCATGCTCGAAATCTGCGCGACCACCGCCTGCGACCAGCGCGAGATCTGCGCTTCCATGCCGTGGTCGAGCCCGAGCTGCTCGACGATCACCCGGATGGTGAGCGGAACGGCGATCTCGGTCACCGCGTCGGCGGCGCCCCTGTCCGCCACCTTTTCGAGCAGATCGACCACCTCCTCGCGGATTCGCGGCTCCAGCTCCTTCACCCGATGCGCGGTGAAGGCGTTTTCCATCAGCTTGCGGATGCGGGTGTGATAGGGCGGATCGGACATGATCGCGTCGGGGAAATAGCCGCCGCCATCGCGTTCGAGGATCGCCTGGAATTCCTCGCGCATGCCGCGCGCCTGCTGGGTGTGATAGCCCATGTTGACCGAGAAGGTGATCGGATCGGCCTGAACGCTGAGGATATCCTCGTGCCGGCTGACCAGCCAGCTTCCCAGCCTTTCATCGAAATGCACCCGATCGCCCTTGCGCATCGCGCGGTAATAATCGTGCGGATGCGCCTGGATGTCATAATCCCTGAGGCTGGCTTCGTGGAGCAGCCGCGCCTCCTCGGCGGTGAGTGCTGGTTTTGCGGCGGTTCCGGTGGTCATGGCTTGTCCGATTCGTCAACAGTGCCGCGCAGGCGGCCGGCGGGGGACGCACGCGCGCCGGCGCTTATCCCGGTTTGCGCGGCGCCGCGCCATGCCTTCGCTCGCCGCGCGGCTTGCCCCGGCCGGCAAGCTCACGCCGCCGAACTTGGCGCGACGGTCACGCTGAGCCCGTCGAGTTCGGGCCGCATCCTGATCTGGCAGCCGAGCCGGCTGTTGGGCCGCTGCACATCGGCGACCATGTCGAGCATCGCGCCCTCGATGTCGTCGGGTTCGCCGACCTTGGCCCACCACTGCTCGTCGACATAGACATGGCAGGTGGCGCAGGCGCAGCCGCCGCCGCAATCGCCATAGATGCCGGCGACGCCATTGGCCTTGGCGGTTTCCATGAGATTGCGCCCTTCATCGAGGTTGCCGATCCGGTGGACCTTGCCCTCGACGTCGGTCATGATGACTGTGAGATTGCCCATTGCCTCTCCCGCGCTTTCTATGGCGCGCGCATTTCACCCCAAAGCCGGCGCGCTGGCAATGCTCCTGCGGCGATGTTTCGCGTGCCGCGCGGCGCGCAGATTTGACTGGAAGCGCAATGCACCCGGATGAGCGGTGGCGTGCATCATTGCCGCCACAGGCAACCCACAGGGGACAGGATTTTGGCAGCGTCAGTCATTTCGGCGGGCGTGGCCCGCGGCTATCCTCGCCGCGCAAAGCCGGATCGCCGGCACCGGAAGGACGTCTCGTGGCCCGCATCCTGATCGCCAATGCCACCATCTTTCCCGCGACAGGGGTTGAAACCTTCACCGGCGACGTGCTGGTCGAAGGCAACCGCATCGCCGCGGTGACCCGCAGCGGCGAGGGCGCCGCCGCCGCGCGCCCGGCCGATGCCCGGGTGATCGACGCTGCGGGCAAGTTCCTCATGCCCGGCATGACCGAGGGGCATGCGCATCTCTCCTTCGAGAACGTCACTGCCACCGAGAACCTCATCACCCCCACCCCCGAGGCGCAGGCCTTCGCCACCGCGCGCGGCGCCAGGGCGCTGATCGAAGCGGGCTTCACCAGCGCCTATGGCGCCTCGGAAGCCAAGATGGGGCTTGGCGTCGCGGTGCGCGACGAGGTCAACGCCGGCCGCCTTCCCGGCCCGCGCATCCGCGCCGCCGGGCTCGAAATCTCGGTGACGGGGGCGATGGGCGATGAAAGCCGCACGCATAATCCGCGCATCGGCCCCTCGCTGATCGTCGATGGGCCGCAGGAGATGCAAAAGGCGGTGCGGCTGTGCGCGCGCGAGGGGTGCGACAACATCAAGCTCGATGTCTCGGGCGATCCCTTCTACCCCGGCACTCCCGCCGCGACGACGCCGATGAGCTTCGAGGAAATCCGCGTGGCGGCCGAAACCGCGCATGCCTATGGCCGCAAGATCAACGCCCACACCCGTTCGATCGCCGGCTCGAAGGCCTGCATCCGCGCCGGCATCGACGGCCTGTTCCATTGCGAATATGCCGACGAGGAACTATTCGACATGATGGAGGCCGCGAAGGATCGCATCTTCGTCGTGCCCACCGTCGATCTCTTCCACCAGATGGCGACGGGCGGCGCTGCGGCGTGGGGGATCACGCCCAAGGTCGCGGGATACATGGGCATCCCGGCTCTGCTCGAAGCCTCGATCGCCACGCATGGCGAATTGCGCAAGCGCGGCGTGCGCCACCTCATCGGCGGCGATTATGGCTTTGCCTGGAGCCCGCATGGCGGGCAGGCGCGCGATCTTGCCCGTTTCATCGATTATTACGGCTATTCGCCCGCCGAGGCGCTGATCTGCGCCACCCGCAACGGCGGCCTCGCGATGCGCGACGAGGGCGATCTCGGCACGATCGAGCAAGGCAAGCTCGCCGATCTCGTGCTCGTTGCCGGCGATGTCCTCGCCGATGTCACCATTCTGACCGACCCGTCCAGGATTGCGCTCGTCATCAAGGACGGCGCGATCCAGACCGGACATTTGTGAAAGGGCCTGCCCGATGAACGTCGAAACCGGCACGATCGCCGCCAAACCCGGTGAAGCCCGCCACCCCGCGATCAGCACGCAGGCGATCATCGCGCAGGACCGGGTGAAGGCACCCGGCTGGGTCGCCAGCGAAAGCTACAGCTATCTGGGCAGCGAGGATATCGACACCGCGCGCTACACCTCGGCCGAATACCAGCGCGAGGAATTCGCCCGGCTGTGGACGCGCACCTGGCAGTTCGCCTGCCGCGAGGAGCATATCCCCGAGGTCGGCGACTATCATGTCTATGATATCGGCACGTCGAGCTTCATCGTCACCCGCGTCGCCGAAAACGAGATCCGCGCCTATTTCAACGCCTGCCTGCACCGCGGCACCAAGCTGCGTGCCTCGGGCAGCGAAGGCAACGCGCGCGAGTTCAAATGCAGCTTCCACGGCTGGAGCTGGGCGATCGACGGCAGCAACACGCACATCCCCTGCCCCTGGGATTTCCCGCATGTCGATGCCGCGAAGATGAACCTGCCCGAAGCGCGGGTCGAGCTGCTCGGCGGCTTTGTATGGATCAACATGGACCCCGATGCGCCTTGCCTGCGCGAATATCTCGGCCCCGAGGCGCTGGCGCATATCGAGGCGTGGAAGCTTGAGGACCGCTATATCGCGTGCCACGTCTCCAAGCCGATCCCGGCGAACTGGAAGCTCAACATGGAGGCCTTCATGGAGGCCTATCACGTGCCCGATACGCATCCGCAGGTCTCGCCGACCAACGCCGACCAGAATTCGCAATATGACGTCTATGGCGCGCATGTCGATCGCTTCATCTCGACGCTGGGCGTGGTCAGCCCGGTGCATCAGGGCAAATTCAGCGAACAGGACGTGCTCGACCGCTTCACCGTCGGAGACAGCTCGATCGTCACCGACAAGCCGATCGTCCCCGAAGGCGAACGCGCGCGCCAGATCATGGCCGACCTGTTCCGCGCCGGCTTCGAAAAGGCGGCGAACGCCGATCTGAGCGATGTCTCCGACAGCGAGATCCTCGACTGCTTTTCCTACACGATCTTCCCCAACACCTTCTTGTTTCCCGGCATTTCGCTGCCCATGGTCTATCGCTTCCGCCCCAATTGGCGCGACCACCGCGAAAGCCTTTACGAAGTGCTGTTCCTGCGCCCCAAGCCCGCCGACAGTGCGGCATGGACCAGCGCCGCCTGCGTCGCGCTCACCGCCGACCAGTCGTTCAAGGACGCCGCCGGCATGGACCCCGGCTTCGGCGACATCCTCGACCAGGACACCGACAATCTGCGCCTCCAGCAGGAAGGCCTGGAAGCCAGCGCCAAACATGGCCTCACCCTTGCCAATTATCAGGAAATCCGCGTGCGCCACTTCGAGCAGGCGGTCGATCGCTACATGGCGATGGCGCCCAAGGTTGCGGACTGGAAGAATTTGCCGAAGCGTTAGGACACTTTGCCACCCCTATCGGATCACCATGATCGCGTCAGGCGGGGCGCGGGCTCGATCATCAACACGGGCACCGGCTAAACAAGCGGCGCGTCGTCCACCACACCATCACCTTGATCTCGCTTTCGTGCCGGCCTGTGGCGGGGCGACCATGCCCAGTTGCCGGGCCAGTCGCGGCTTCAGCCGGATGATCCAGTAGCCGCTGTCCTGACAGGCGAATTCGATCAGCCCGGCCTGGTCGCGGACATGCGACATGCACGAATCGCCCGGCTTGAAATAGGCAACCTCGACCGGGTTTGCGGGGTTGCGCAGATCGACGATCCGCAGACCCGCCCACATGAACGGAAACAGCCCCAGCCGCGTATCGGTATGGCTGTCGACGTCGTTGAAATGCGAGGCGGCATTGCCCGGCCCGAAGGCGATGCCGCCCGAGGCCCTGGCGGCGGCGTCGGGGGCGGGACAGTTTTCGGCATGGTTCATCGCCAGGCGGAACTGGCCGACGACATGCGGATGCGCCGGATCGGCGATGGTGCTGATCCGCGGCCAGGACCCGGGGCAGGAGATGAGTTCGCCCGCGCCGACGAGGTAGGGCTTGCCGCCGATCCGCGCCTGGATCGCCGAATGCCAGCCGCCGTGCTGCACGGTGCCGATGAGGCGCATCTGCGGATCGGGCCTGCCGTCCACCAGATCGCTGTTGTCGAGAATGTAGATGCCGCCCGCCTCTGGCCCCAGCCCTTCGCGGTTGGGCGGGAAGATCCTGATGCCCTGGTTGAGATCGCCGCCCTTCGAGGCGATGACGCCGGCATAGATGCGCCGCTCGTCGGGGCTGATCGAGATCTCGTGCGGGGCGAAGGCATAGCTGGTGCCATCGGCCCGGGTCACCGGGAATTTGCCGATGAAGCGCGGATGCGCCAGATCGGCGATGTCCATCACCTCGATCCCGCCGTCGCCGGTGAAGGGCTGGATCACCGTGCCGTAGAGCCGCCGCCCGTTGGGGGCGAGCGTGATGGTATGCGTCGGCTCGGGCCACTTGACCTCGGCGGTCAGCTTCGGGTGGGTGCAGTCGGAAACGTCATAGAGATCGAGCCAGCCCTCCTTCGGCCCGTTGATCCCGGCAACGCCGCCATAGGTGCTGGCGGCGAGAACCGCGCGACCGGGGACATCGACGGCCGACATCGTCTCGGCCGCATGCAGCGCGCCCTTGTCCTGAAGATAGCGCACGACATGCGGCGCGGCAGGGTTGCGCTGGTCGATCACCGCAACGCCGGCGGTCGCGGGATCGCCCTCGGTACCCACCGTGCCGTTGGCGTTGAGCGTGCCGCCGCCTGCGACATAGGCGCAATGCCCCGCCCAGGCGGTGATGAGATTGCCGGTTCTCGTGCCGATCGCGGCATGGCCGACGACATCGACCCCCTTCGAATAGGGCACCGCCAGCACATGCGCCTCGCCGGGCAGGGTCTCGCCCTGCCTGCCCGGTTCGAGCCGATCGGGCGTGGTCGCGCCGCCCAGCAGCGCGCCGGCGCAGGCGAGCGCAAGGACGCGGCGGATCACGGCGTCACCCCCGCTTCGCGCCCGGCCACGCCGATCTGAAGCAGCCGCGTGTCGCCCGCCTCGCAGCGCCAGTTGCGCGCGTCCCGGGTGCTGCCATGGCCGCTGTAGCGCGCCATCTCGGGGAACTTGCAGAGCGGCATGGTGTAGTCCGGGGTCGAGAGGGCGGGCGCCTTGGGCGCGCCGGGGGTGAACTGATGATCGGCAACGCTGGCGGGCAAGGCCTCGGGCGCCTCGCCCTTTTCGACCCATTTCTCCATCGCGCTCACTGCATCGAACGAGTTGGGGGCGATGCCGGTGATGCTGCAATGCCCGGTGCCGGGCAGCATGAACAGCCGCGCGTGCTGTTGCAGCGCCCGATAGCCGCCATATTTGCGTGCCATGGCCTTGTACCACATCACCGAATTGAACGGGGTCAGCTTCTCGTCGCTGAAATTGTGCCAGATCATCAGCCTGGTGTGGCCCGCCATCAGCGGCCCGCTGTTGGCAAGGATATGCCCCGCGCCCGGGCTCAGCGCCGCGCGCACCGCTGCGGCTTCGGCGTCGCTGGCGACGATGTGGAAGCCGGTGACCGGGCCCGGCCCGCCGTAGCGGAAGCTGAAGCTGGAGGCGACACTGTAATGCGGATCGGTGCGATGAACCATGATCTGGAGCGTC
This sequence comes from Sphingomonadales bacterium, assembly GCA_028870315.1. GTDB lineage: Bacteria > Pseudomonadota > Alphaproteobacteria > Sphingomonadales > Sphingomonadaceae > Novosphingobium. Next base: position 35,026 of record JAGWPW010000075.1, read on the forward strand.
GGATCGCTCAGCATGGCAAGATCGCCGCCCAGCGCGCCAAGCTCGCTGACCGCATAGCCCGCCTCCAGAACATGGCCGCTCTGGTCGGTCACCGCATGAACCAGCGTGCTCACCGTTTCCATCTGGTGGCGGGTGAAGCATTCGCCGCCGGCCTTGCCGGGCGCGCAGATCGGCAGGTCGCGTTCAGGGCGGAAGTCGCAGGCGGCAGGATTCTGGATGAGCCCGTCCCTGACGCCGTCGCGCGCGTCGCACTCCTTCTTGACCACCCGGTCCATCAGCGCGAGCAACGCCGGGGTCAGCCTTGCGTCGGACGCGCGGTTCGCGGCGAGCCCGGTGCCCGACGCCTGCAGCGTCATGCCGAGCGGGTTATAGGGCGATCCGGCGATGATCCCGTCGAACTTGTCGGGGAAATAGGAGGCGACGACCATCGCGTCGCGCCCGCCGCCCGAACAGCCGTTGAAGTAGGACCGGGCAATCGCCTGCGGGGCACCGCTCAGCTTGGCATAGAATGCGCTGGTGAAGGCCTTGCCCATGTCGGCCAGCACCCGGTCGGCGCGGAACAGGAAATCATCGATCGCATCCTGGTCGATCTTGCCGTCTTTCACCGCCCAGCTGGCGCCGTCCATGCCGGTGTGGCCCTCATCGGTCGCGAAGGTTGCATAGCCCTTTTCGATCAGCTGGCCCGGCTTGCCCTGCGCGGTGACGACGATCGAGGGCGTCGCCGGGTCGCTGACGTAGAATTGCCCGCAATGCCCCGAGCAGCCGAGCTGCATGTATTTGCCGTTCCACGCCGCGGGAAAGGTGGCGAGGAAATTGGCGGTCTTGCCGCTGGCCGGATTGGTGACGAAGCTGCCGGTGACCTGGCAGAACGCAGGTCGCGCGCCGCTTGGCCCGACATAGCGCGTGGCGGTGCGGAACGGGCCGTTCTTGATCGGCTGGACGGTCACGCCCGTCGGCAGGCTCGCGGCCACCGCCTGCATGTCTTGCTGGGTGCACACCGCGGCAAGGTCGGGTGCCGCGGTCTCGGCGGCGCGGACTTCGCCCGCACGCACGGACAGCAGCAATCCGGCGGCGCAAGCCAGCGCCGTTCCCGTACCGAGAATCGCCATTATCGCGACCCGGCTCCTGTTGGAAATCTTCTCCACGCCACTCTCCCTCGATCGCTCGCACCGCCAACCGCGGCCGACAGCTTGAAACGCTATATACCGAATGATAGGTAGATATTAGAAACGCGGACGGACCGCAAGGGCGCCTTGCGAGCAAGCATGGGCGCCGACGGCCCGACCGCCAGAGAGGAGTCACCATGACCCGATTTTTCGCCCGAACCGGCCCCATCATGGCAACCACCGCGCTCGCCGCTGCCGTGCCGCTTCCCGCCCATGCCGACTGGATCGCAAGCTGGGCGGCGGCGCCGCAGCAGCCTCACCCCGGATTCGGGCCAGTCGCGGCGACGCCTTCGTTCCAGAACCGGACCTTGCGGCAGGTGCTGCGGGTTTCGGCCGGCGGCTCGGCGGTCCGCCTGCTCATCAGCAACGCCTATGGCACAACGGCATTGGCGATCGGGGGCGCCAGCATCGCGCTGGTCGACGACAATGGGCACGAAATCGCCGGCACCGTCCGCCGCCTGAGCTTTGGCAGTGCGCCCACGGCGCAAGCCGCGCGGGGCGCGCCGTTGCTCAGCGATGCGGTCGCGCTGCGTGTTCCCGCGCTCGCGCATCTTGCCGTGACGCTCTATCTTCCCGGCGACACCGGCCCCTGCACCTGCCACCAGTCGGGTCTCGAGGCCACCGAAGTATCGCCACCGGGCGATTTCACCCAGACAGGCTTCACCGCCGACAGCACCGCGAAAGTCGGCGCCTTTCTTGCCGCCGTCGAGGTCGATGCGCCCTCGCGAGCCGCAACGCTCGTCACATTGGGCGATTCGATCACCGACGGCGTCGGCTCCACGCCCGGCGCGGCGCGGCGCTGGCCCGACGATCTCGCCACGCGTCTCGCGCGCCGCGGCCACCGCGCCTGGGGGGTGGCGAACGAGGCGATCAGCGGCAATCGCCTGCTCGGCGATGGCGCCGGCGAAAACGCGCTGGCCCGGCTCGATCGCGACGTGTTCGGATTGCCCGGCGTGCGCGCGCTGATCGTCTTCGAAGGCGTCAACGACATCGGCACGGCATTCGGCGAACCCGGCGGGCCCTTCGCCTCCTATACAAGGTCGCTGCCCGACCGCATGACCGATGCCGCGGATATGATCGCCGGCTACCGCCAGATCATCGCCCGCGCGCATGTCCATGGCATCAAGGTCATCGGCGCGACGATCGCCCCGTTCAAGGGCGCGACCTATTGGTCGCCGGCGGGCGAGGCGGTGCGCCAGCAGGTCAACGCCTTCATCCGCAGCGGCGCCTTCGATGCGGTGCTCGATTTCGACCGGGTTCTCGCCGACCCCGCCGACCCTCAGGCGATCCGTTCCGATTACCACATGGGCGATCACCTGCATGGCAGTGACGCCGGCTACCAGGCTCTC
>JAGWPW010000006.1 GCA_028870315.1 Sphingomonadales bacterium
GCCAGGGCGCCGCAGGCGGCGGGCGAGATCCATTCGGACATGCAGCGCGGCTTCATCCGCGCCGAAACGATCGCCTATGCCGACTACATCGCCTGCAAGGGCGAGGCCGGCGCGCGCGAGGCGGGCAGGCTGCGCCAGGAAGGCAAGGATTACGTCGTCCAGGACGGCGACGTCCTGCATTTCCGCTTCAATGTTTAGCACTTCGCGGCAAAAGCGCGTGCCGGCGATCGTGAAAAGCGACCAGCGCCGCCGCTGAAACCCGAACCGCTCAGCGCCGGCCGAACAGCTTCTCGATATCGCCATGCGCGAGCTTCACCCAGGTCGGCCGGCCGTGGTTGCACTGGCCCGAGCGCGGGGTGCGCTCCATCTCGCGCAGCAGCGCGTTCATTTCGGCGACCGACAGCACCCGCCCGGCGCGCACCGAGCCGTGGCAGGCCATGGTGGCGAGCATATGGTCGAGCCGCTCGCCGAGCAGCAGCGCCTCGCCATGCTGTGCGAGATCATCGGCGATGTCGCGCAGCAGCGCCGCCGCGTCGGCCCTGGCCAGCAGCGCGGGCACCGCGCGCACCAGCATCGCCGCCGGCCCGAAGCGTTCGATCGCAAGGCCAAGGCGCAGCAGGCCGGCCGATGCGGCCTCGAGCCGGTCGCACTCGGCCTCGGCAAGCTCGACGACCTCGGGCAGCAGCAGCGCCTGCGAGGACGGCGCCACCCCCTCGCCCGCGGCGCGCAGCCGTTCGAGCGTGATCCGTTCATGCGCGGCATGCTGATCGACCAGCACCAGCCCGTCCGCTGCTTCGGCGACGATATAGGTGCCCGCCACCTGGCCGCGCGCCACCCCCAGCGGATGATCGCCCGCCGCCGCCTCGGCGGCTTCGGCGCGCGCCGCGGGTTCGGCCGAAAGGCTCGCCTCCTGCCCGCGCCAGAGCGCGCCGGGCGCCGCGGTCTCGCGCAGCAGCGCCGGCAGCACCGCGCGCTCGGCCCGCCACAGCCCCATCGCCCCCGCGGCGGGGCTCTGCGCGGTCCTTGCCGAGCCGCCGGCAAGCGCATGGCGCAACCCGCCGAGCAGGAAGCCGCGCACGAAGGCAGGATCGCGAAAGCGCACCTCGGTCTTGGCCGGATGGACGTTGACATCGACCTCGCTTGCCGGAAGGTCGAGAAACAGCGCCAGCACCGCGTGGCGATCGCGCGCGAGCAGCCCCGCATAGGCGCCGCGCACCGCGCCGATCAGCAGGCGGTCCTTCACCGGCCGCCCGTTCACGAACAGGAACTGGTGGTCGCCCACCCCGCGGCTGAAGGTCGGCAGCCCCGCGACGCCATGAAGACGCGCCCCCTCGCGCGCGGCCTCGACCACCACCCCGTCCTCGGCAAGCTCGCGCGCAACAAGCGTTGCCACACGGCACGCTGCATCCTCGCCCGCGGGAACCGAAAGCACCCGCCGCCCCTCATGCTCGACGCTGAAGCCGATCGTCGGGCGCGCCATCGCCAGCCGTCGCACGACATCAAGACAGGCGGCATATTCGGCACGCGCGCTGCGCAGGAACTTGCGGCGCGCCGGCACGCGGGCGAACAGGCTCTCCACCCGGATGCGCGTGCCCGCCGGTATGCCCGCCGGTCCGTCCTCGACCGGCACGCCATGATCGACCACCCGTCGCCAGCCCTCGCCCGCCGGCCCGGCGCGGCTTTCGACCGTCATACGCGCAACGCTGGCGATCGAAGGCAGCGCCTCGCCGCGAAACCCCAGCGTCGCGATGGCGGCGATATCGTCGTCGGGCAGTTTCGAGGTCGCGTGGCGTTCGAGCGCCAGCGCGATTTCGGCGCGGTCCATGCCGCAGCCGTCGTCGCGCACGTCGATGCCGTCGAGCCCGCCCGCGGCCAGTTGCACCGCGATATGGGCCGCGCCAGCGTCGATCGCGTTCTCGACGAGCTCCTTGAGCGCCGAGGCCGGTCGCTCGACCACCTCGCCGGCGGCGATGCGGTTTATCAGCACCTCGGGAAGGCGGCGGATTACGGCCATCGCTGCCTGCTAGGCGAATTTGCGCGCGCGAAAAACCGGCGCTGCGGCCAAAGCGGTGCATATCGGCAATCCGCCGCAAACCCGGCGCGCTGCAACAAAATTTTGGCCTTTGTGCCCGGCTTGCGTTAAGGGCACGGCTTCCCGGCTGCCGTGCCCGGCGGAGACGCTCGCGCGCTTGCGGCAATCCCTTGATCTCACTACGGACTTTATCAATGCCCTCCTTGCTGTCGCGATTCTTGAAGTTCGGTTCGCAGAACATGGCGATCGACCTCGGCACCGCCAATACGCTGGTTTACGTTCAGGATCGCGGTATCGTCCTCAACGAGCCCTCGGTGGTCGCGATCGAGACGATCAATGGCGTCAAGCGCGTCAAGGCGGTGGGCGATGATGCCAAGATGATGATGGGCAAGACCCCGGACAATATCGAAGCGATCCGGCCGCTGCGCGACGGGGTCATCGCCGATATCGAGATCGCCGAGGAAATGATCAAATATTTCATCCAGAAAGTGCATGGCGGCAAGAAGACGCTGTTCCGCTTTCCGGAGATCGTGATCTGCGTGCCCTCGGGTTCGACCTCGGTCGAGCGCCGCGCGATTCGCGACGCGGCAAGCAATGCCGGCGCAAGCCAGGTGCACCTGATCCTCGAACCGATGGCTGCGGCGATCGGCGCGGGGATGCCGGTGACCGAGCCCGTCGGCTCGATGGTCGTCGATATCGGCGGCGGCACGACCGAGGTCGCGGTGCTGTCCTTGCGCGGACTAGCCTATACCACCTCGGTGCGCGTCGGCGGCGACAAGATGGACGAAGCGATCGTCAGCTATGTGCGCCGCCATCACAACCTGCTCATCGGCGAGGCGACCGCCGAGCGGATCAAGAAGGATTACGGCATCGCCACCATCCCCGCGGACGGGATCGGCGAGACCATCCACCTCAAGGGGCGCGATCTCGTCAACGGCGTGCCCAAGGAGATCACGATCACCCAGGCGAATGTCGCCGAAGCCCTGTCCGAACCGATCGGCGCGATCATGGAAGGGGTGCGCATCGCGCTGGAAAACACCGCGCCCGAGCTTGCCGCCGACATCGTCGATCAGGGAATCGTCCTGACCGGCGGCGGCGCGCTGATCCGCGGGCTCGACGAATTCCTGCGCGAGCAGACCGGACTTCCCGTCACCATTGCCGAGGATCCGCTCTCCTGCGTCGCCCTTGGCACCGGGCGGGCGATGGAGGATGCGGTCTATCGCGGGGTGCTGATGACCGCCTGAGGGGCGCCAGACCACCAGAGCACGCTCGCGCCCGAGGGGACGGCGCGGCGGCCACGAAGGAGCGCGACGCATGCCGCCGCCAGTGAACCGGCGCTCCGGCTATTCGCGCCGGGCGCTATTCGGGACGTTCATGGCTTATGTCGCGGGCGTTGCCGGAGTGCTGCTCGGCGCCGGCCTGCTCGTCGTCCACAGCTTCGAGCCGACCCTGTTCTCGGGGCTGCGCGGCGCGTTGGCCGATGCCGGGACCCCCGCCGCAAGGCTCGCCGCCGACGGGCGCGCGACCACCGGCGATCTTTTCGCGGTGATGCGCGGTTATCTCGCAAGCGGTATCGAAACCGCGCGGCTCGAGCGCGAGGTCGCGCTCGCCCGCGTCCTGCTGGCGCATGATGCCGCGCTCGCCGAGGAGAACCGGCAGCTCAAGACGCAATTGCATCTTGCCGACGAGAACCCGCACATCATCGCCCATGGCTGGCTCATCGCCGGCACCGACAGCAGCATCCGGCGCTATGCGACGATTTCGGCGGGGTCCGACGACGCGGTGAAAAGCGGCATGCCGGTCGTCACCCCGCTCGGCCTCGTCGGGCGCGTGCTCGAAACCGGGCGGCACAGCGCGCGCGTGCTGCTGCTCGACGATGGCGAAAGCGTGGTGCCGGTGCGACGGGCCAGCGATGGCCTGCCCGCCTTCGCGACCGGCCGGCCCGACGGGCAACTGCAATTGCGGCTGATCACGCTGGGGCTCAATCCGCTCCACGCCGGCGATGCCTTCGTGACCTCGGGCTCGGGCGGTTTGTTCTGGCCGAACACCCCGGTCGCGGTGGTCACGACGCTGACCCGCGACGGCGCGCTCGCCCGGGTGCTGGCGAGCCCGGCGACGGCCAGCGCGGTCGGCGTCGAGACGGTCTGGAACCCGGTTGCCGATCCGAGCCTGCCCGCCCCGGCGGTGACGGCCCAGCGCGCGAGGGCGAAGCGGTGATCCTTCCCGGTCTCGCGCGATTGCCCGGCCGCCGCCGCAGCCGCTTCAACCGCGCGCCCTCGCCCGCGGTTGCCTATCTGCTGCCGTGGCTTTCGGTCGTGCTCGCCTCGTTCGCGGCCACCCTCGCGCTCATCGGGGCTGTGCCGCTGATGCCACCGCTGGGCTTTCTGATGCTGCTCGGCTGGCGCCAGTTGCGCCCCGGCCTGCTGCCGGTGTGGGCGGGGATTCCGCTCGGGCTGGTCGATGATGGCATGAGCGGCCAGCCGCCGGGGAGCGCGGTGCTGCTGTGGTCGGCGGCGCTGATCGCGCTCGAAGCGATCGAATGGCGCTGGCCGTGGCGCAACTTCCTGCTCGAATGGATGGTCGCCGGCGCGATCATCGCGCTCTATATTCTTTTCGCCGCGGTGCTGGCGGGCGGCCTCGGGCAAGCAGGCATGGTGGATGCGATCGCGCCGCAGGCGGGAATCGCGATCCTCGCCTATCCGCTGGTCGCGCGGCTTGTTGCCTGGTGCGACCGCCTGCGGCTCATACCCCTGCGGACGCTGCGCTGATGGCGCGCACGATCACCCCCGGCATGCTGGCCAACAGCTTCGAGCGCCGCAGCGTGGTGCTGGGCGCGCTGCAAGGGGGCGTCGGGCTGCTGCTGGCGACGCGCCTCGGCTATATCGCGCTGGCGCAGAACGAACATTACCGGCTGATGGCGGAGAGCAACCGGGTCAGCCTGTCGCTGATCCCGCCGCGGCGCGGGTGGATTCTCGATTCGCACGGCCAGCCGCTGGCGTCGAACCGCGCCGATTTCCGGGTCGATCTCATCCCCGAGCGGCTGGTCGATACCGACCGCACGCTGGAGGAACTGGCCCCGCTCCTGTCGCTGAGCGCGATCCAGCTCCAGGACATCCGCGACAAGCTCGATGCCGCGCATGGCTTCCAGCCGGTCGAACTCGCCAGCCATCTCGACTGGGAGAAATTCGCCGCGATCAGCGTGCGCACCCCCGATCTTCCCGGCGTCCAGCCCGAGCGCGGCTTTGCCCGGGAATATCCGACCGGGCCGTCGGTCGGCCACCTTGTCGGCTATGTCGGGCCGGCTTCGGCGAAGGATTACGAGAAGGAGCGCAATCCGCTGCTCATCACCCCCGGTTTCAAGATCGGCAAGGACGGGCTCGAAAAGCGCTTCGATGGCAAGCTGCGCGGGGTTCCGGGCGCGCGCCGGGTCGAGGTGACGGCATCGGGCCGGATCGTGCGCGACCTCGAAACGCGGGAGGACATTCCCGGCGATCCCATTCATCTCACGGTCGATGGCGGTCTTCAGGATTATGCCGCGCGCCGGCTCGGCCCCGAATCTGGGGCGGTGGTGGTGCTCGATATCCATTCGGGCGACATCCTCGCCTTCGTCTCGATGCCGAGCTTCGATCCCAACAGCTTTTCCGACGGTATCGGCCGTCTCGAATGGAAGATGCTGGCGGACGACGACCATGTACCGCTGCGCAACAAGATCCTCCACGGGCTCTATCCGCCCGGATCGACGGTCAAGCCGACGGTGGCGCTATCGTTTCTCGAAGCCGGGCTCGATCCGAACGAGGCGACGGTCTGCACCGGGGGCTTGCGCGTCGGCAACCGCGTCTTCCATTGCTGGAATCACCACGGCCATGGCCGGGTCGATATGCTGAAGGGCATCTACCAGAGCTGCGACGTCTATTTCTATCACTTCGCCCAGCGCATGGGGATGGACGTCATCGCCGCGATGATGCGGCGCATGGGCTGGGGCCAGACCTTCCCGCTGCCGCTCGCC
>JAGWPW010000076.1 GCA_028870315.1 Sphingomonadales bacterium
CGCGCATACCGATCCCCGGTGAATTCATCGCCTGGCTTCCGCAGATCGCCATCGGCATCCTTGCCCTCGCGCTGCTCGCCTCGACGACGCATCAGCTCTCCTCGACGCAACAGGGCATCGTCACCACCTTCGGCAAATATTCGCGAACCATCGATCCCGGGGTGTCCTTCACCCTGCCGTGGCCGATCCAGGATGTCGAGGTCACCGACGTGACCTCGATCCGCCGTGATTCGATCCCGGAAGCGGACGGCGAGAAGCTGATGCTGACCAGCGATCAGAACCTTGTCGATCTGTCCTATCTGGTGCGCTGGAACATCAAGAACCTCAAGCTTTACGATTACGAACTCAAGGATCCTGACGAGACCGTGCGCGAGGTGGCCGAGGCGGCGATGCGCGCGACGGTCGCCGAGGTCAAACTCAACGCGGTGATGGGCGGGGCGGGGCGCGCCGACATCGAACAGGCGGTGCGCCAGCGCATGCAGGCGGTGCTCGATGCCTATCGTTCGGGGGTGCTGGTCGAGGGGGTCGACATCAAGAAGGCGGACCCGCCCGACCAGGTGATCGCCGCCTTCCAGCAGGTCACGGTCGCGCAGCAGATCGCGCAGAAGGACATGTCGAACGCCCAGGCCTTCGCGCAGCAGGTCATCGCCCGCGCGCAGGCCGAGGCCGTGTCCTTCGACAAGGTCTATGCCCAGTACAAGCTTGCGCCCGAGGTGACGCGGCGGCGGATGTATTACGAGACCATGGAAAAGGTGCTCGGCAGCAACGACAAGGTCATCATGGAAGGCAACAGCACCTCTTATCTTCCCCTGCCCGAGATGCGCGGTCACGCGGACAGCGCCGATACCGGCAGCCCGCCGTCGGGGGGGCAGTGATGATGGCAAGGCCGGCACTGCATTTCTGGCACGAATACCGCCTGGTGCTGATCGCGGTCGGCGCGCTCGCGCTCGCGCTGCTGTCGAGCATCGTCGTGGTACCCGAAACGCAGCAGGCGGTGGTCATGGCGCTGGGCGAGCCGGTCCGGGTCATCAACCGTTTCCGCCCCGGCCAGCCCTTCGGCGATACCGGCGCCGGGATCAGCCTGCGCATTCCGTTCATCGAAAGCCTGGTGCGCGTCGACAAGCGCGTGCTGTCGGTCGAGATGGACCAGCAGCAGGTGCTGTCGAGCGACCAGCAGCGGCTGGAGGTCGATGCCTTCGCCCGCTATCGCATCATCGATCCGGTGCGCATGGTGCGTACCGCCGGCACCTCGGACCAGCTGTCGAACCAGCTCCAGCCGATCATGACCTCGGCGCTGCGCCAGGGCCTCGCGCGGCACACCTTCCAGTCGCTGCTGACCCCTGAGCGTGGCGCGGTGATGGAGGAGGTGCGCAAGGCCTTCGACCGTCAGGCGCGCGAATATGGCGCACAGATCATCGATATCCGCATCAAGAGCGCCGATCTGCCCGAAGGCACCCCGCTCGACAGCGCCTTCGCGCGGATGCAGGCGGCACGGCAGCAGGAAGCGACCGCGATCCGCGCCACCGGCGAGCGCAACGCCGAGATCATCGAAGCCGAGGCGGAAGCCAGCGCCGCGCATATCTATGCCGACAGCTTCGGCAAGGATCCCGGCTTTTACGATTTCTACCGGGCGATGAAGAGCTACGAGGCCGCCTTCGCCAGCCCCGGCGCCAAGGGCGGAACCACGATCGTGCTCTCGCCCGGCAATGATTACCTGCGCCAGTTCCAGGGCCGCAAGGCACCCTGAACAGGGAATGCGCCATTCAATCTGCGTTAAGGCGAAAAATCGTCAGATGCGGCAAAGCCGCAAGATACTTGCCGGGCATGGCCCCCATGCCGCGAATCGTTCCAACCGAAGGACAGTCATACTGTGCGATATGCTTATGGATTGACCAGCGCGCTGCTGCTTGGCGGCGCCACGCTTTCGCTCGTCACCGGCCTGCCGGCGGGCGCGCAGGTGGCGCAGAACGATGCGCACAAGATCGAGGCGGTGGTGCCGCGCGTCGGCGCCCCGGCGAGCTTTGCCGACCTTACCGAGCAGTTGCAGCCGGCGGTGGTGAATATCTCGACCCGGCAGAAGGTCCATGTACAAAGCGAGAATCCCTTCGCCGGCACGCCCTTCGGCGATCTTTTCGGCGGCGGCCAGGGCCAGGGCCAGGGCGAAAACGGCGGCGGCAGTGAAACCCGCGAGGCGCAGTCGCTCGGCTCGGGCTTCATCATCTCGCCCGATGGCTACATCGTCACCAACAATCACGTCATCACCGCCGAAGGCCAGGGCGAGGTCGAATCGATCTCGGTCACGCTGCCCAGCGGCGATGAATATCCGGCGCGGATCATCGGGCGCGACAGCGCCTCTGATCTTGCCGTGCTCAAGATCAACGCCGGCCATCCGCTGCCCTTCGTCAAATTCGGCAACAGCCGCGAGGCGCGGGTGGGCGATTGGGTGATCGCGATCGGCGATCCCTTCGGGCTTGGCGGCACGGTCACCGCCGGCATCATCTCGGCGCTCACGCGCAACACCGGCACCGGCTCGGCCTATGATCGCTATATCCAGACCGATGCCGCGATCAACCGCGGCAATTCGGGCGGGCCGATGTTCGACATGAAGGGCCAGGTGATCGGCATCAACAACGCGATCTTCTCGCCCAATGGCGGCAGCATCGGCATCGGTTTCGCGATTCCGGCCGATATCGCCCAGCCCATCGTCGAGCGGCTGATGAACGGGCAGGTGATCGAACGCGGCTATCTGGGCGTGCGTATCCAGCCGGTCACCGACGATCTCGCCGATTCGCTCGGCATCCCGCACAACCGCGGCGAATTCATCCAGGGGGTCGAGCCGGGCAAGGCCGGAGCGATCGCCGGGCTGAAGGCGGGCGATGTGGTGATCCGCGTCAACGGCCATGAGGTGACGCCGAACGACACGCTCTCCTATCTCGTCGCCAATTCCCCGCCCGGCAGCCGGGTCACGCTCGATCTCATCCGCGACGGCCATCCGCTGACGGTCAACGCCACGGTCGGCAAGCGCCCCAGCGAGGAAGAGCTGGCGCAGAACTTCGACACGCAGCAGCCCGGCGGCAGCGATCCCTTCGCCAACCCGGAAAACCATGCCTCGCATGGACTGGTCGAACAGACGCTCGGGCTTTCGACCCTGCCGTTGACCCCGGCGATCGCGCGCGAACTCGGCACCAGCACGACGACCGGGGTGGTGATCAACGCGGTCGACAGCTCGTCCGATGCCGGCGCCAAGGGGCTGCAGCGCGGCGACATCATCATCGGCGCGGGCGACCGGCCGGTGGCCTCGCTCGCCGATCTCGAACAGGCGGTGCGCACCGCGCAGGCCGCGCATCGCCCGGCGATTCTGCTCCAGGTCATGCGCCAGGGCAAACCGGCGATCTACGTTCCGATCCGGTTGCGCTGACCGGACAGGGCAGTTCACTTTCGCATCGACTGGGGGCCGGGCCGGTCCTTGTCCTCAGCGCGATGCCCAAGCCGCCACCGGGGTTGATGGACCGACCCCGGTGGCGGTGCCCCCATTCGGGCGCGATGCCTTAATAATAGATCGGCTGGCCGGCGCGCGGTGATGGCGGCGGGCGCCGTGGCGGCGTCTGCGGCACGCGCTGGCGGCCGGTTGCCTGATCGAGAAACTGGTCGCCCGCGGCGGCGCCCGCATTGCCGTCGGGCTGCTGGTCGGCGGTGGGCGGCACCTCGTCGGCGGGATCGCGCGGCGGCTCTCCCGGACCCGGATTTGTGCCCGCGCGCGAACTGACGAGATTGCCCTGGTCATCGTAAAAATAGCTGTCGGGGTTCGCCATCGTCGCTTCGTCGTCGGGCTCGATCTGATATCCGGGCAGCGTCACCTGCGTCTCGAACTGCTCGACCGGCCGGTCGGCAACCGCGATGCGCATGTATTCGGCAAAGGCGCGCGCCGGGGCGGTGCCACCCTGGAGCCCGGGGACGGGCCGGGCATCGTCGCGGCCCATCCAGACGCCGGTGGTGATGCCGCTCGAAAAGCCGAGGAACCATCCGTCCTTGTTCGACGAGGTGGTGCCGGTCTTGCCCGCGACCGGACGGCCGATCTGCGCGGCGCGGCCGGTGCCGATGCTGACCGCGGTCTGAAGGAGATCGGTCATCTCGGCGGCGACATAGGGCGCGACCAGCGTCTGGCCCTGTATCGGCGGATGCTCGTAAAGCACGCGCCCGTCGGTGGTGGTGACCTTCTCGATGCCATAGGGGGTGACCGAGGTGCCGCGCGCCTCGACCGCGGCAAAGGCGCGGGTCATGTCGATCAGCCGCACGTCGTTGGCGCCGAGCACCATCGAGGGCAGGGTGTTGATCGGGGTGGTGATGCCAAAGCGCCGGGCCATGTCGGCGACGGTCGAAAAGCCGATCTGCTGCCCGAGCTGGGCCGCGACCGTGTTCTTCGAATAGGCAAAGGCGGTGCGCACATCGATCTGGCCGGCGTAGGACCGGCCCGAATTCTGCGGGCTCCAGCCATCGATGTTGACCGGCTGGTCGATCACCGCATCGCCCGGCTTCACCCCGTTTTCCAGCGCCGCGAGATAGACGAACAGCTTCCACGCCGAGCCCGGCTGGCGCAGCGCCTTTACCGCGCGATTATAGTTCGAGCTGACGTAATCGGTACCGCCGACCAGCGCCAGCACCGCGCCATCGCGATCGAGGCTGACCAGCGCGCCCTGCGCGCCGCGCGGCGCCTGATCGACCATCGCCCGTGTCGCCGCGTTCTGCATGCGCAGATCGAGCGTCGTCCACACCTCGATCGGTTCCTTGTTGTCGGGGAGCAGCATGTCGAGCTGCGGCAGCGCCCAGTCGGTGAAATAGCGCACCGAGTTCTGCGCCGCCTCGGGGGCGATGTGGACCGCGTCGAGATCGGCGTTGTCCTCCTGCTCGCGGCTGATCGCGCCCGCCTCGCGCATCGCGTCGAGCACGACATGCGCGCGGGTCGTGGCGGCATCGACGTCCGAGGTCGGCGAATAATGCGAGGGCGCCTTGACCAGCCCGGCGATGATCGCGGCTTCGGGAAGCGACAGACGTGTTGCCGAATGGTTGAAGAACTTGCGGCTCGCCGCGTCGATGCCATAGGCGCCGCCGCCGAAATAGACCTTGTTGAGATAGAGTTCGAGGATCTGGTCCTTGGTGAACTTGTGTTCGAGCGCCATCGCCAGCAGCGCCTCGCGGATCTTGCGGGTGAAGGTGCGGTTGTTGTTGAGGAACACGGTGCGCGCGAGCTGCTGGGTCAGCGTCGAGCCGCCCTGGCGCCAGTGGTGGGTCTCGACCCGCACGAAGACCGAACGGACGATGCCGATCGGATCGATGCCGAAATGCTCGCGATAGCGGCGGTCCTCGGTCGAGACGATCGCCGCGGTCATCACCTCGGGGATCTGGTCGTAGGACAGCCAGCGCCCATAGCTCGGCCCCAGCGAGACGAGCTGCGTGCCGTCGCGCGCGCGCACGACGATGGTCTGGCCGTTCTGGCTCGACTTGAGCGAATCGAAGCTCGGCAGGTCCTGCGCCTCGAACGCGACCGCCGCGGCGATGCCGCCCGCGGCGAGCAGCGCAAGCGCGAAAAGCCAGAGCAGCAGGCCCCTCAGCCAGCGGCGGCGGCGGGGCGCGGGGCGACGGGGCGGGGGCGATGCCTGTCTCGCGGGGCTGCGTGCCATCGTCCTGTTGTCAATCCCCCGCCTGTCGGTTGCCGATGCGCCTATGCCCCAGGCTGGCAGCGCCCGCTCGCCGTGCCGCCGCGACCCTGACCACAGGGTTAACGCAAAGCCGGCCCGGCGCCATAGCCGATCATATTGCGCGGCTCGTCAGCGCTCGTCCGCGTCCCGGTCGGGCTCGAAAGCGAGCGAGGCGCTGTTGATGCAATAGCGCAACCCCTCCGGCCCTGGCCCATCGGGAAAGACATGGCCAAGGTGGCCCTCGCAGCGCGCGCAGCGCACCTCGGTGCGGACCATGCCATGCGCGGTGTCGCGATGCTCATCGACCGCCTCGTCCGCAACCGGCGCGGTGTAGCTCGGCCAGCCCGAACCTGAATTATACTTTGTTTCAGAGCGGAACAGCGGCGCGCCGCAGCCGGCGCAGTGATAAAGCCCCGGCGCCTTGTTGCTTTCATACTTGCCGGTGAAGGCGCGCTCGGTCCCCGCTTCGCGCAGCACGTGATATTGCTCGGGGCTGAGCCGCTTGCGCCATTCGGCCTCGCTCAGTTGCATGCGGTCGGTCATCGGCTGTCTCCTCGCACGCGCTATGGCGCAGGTGGCGCCGGCTTACAATTGCGCGAACAGCGCCAGCATCCGGTCCCAGGCCCGGTCGGCCTCGGCAGGATCATAGGCGGGCGTGTCGATGACGCACCAGCCGTGATCGGCGGGATAGACCGTGATCTCGGCCGGCCGCTGCGCGGCCGCGGCGGCGGCGCGCAGCGCGTCCTTGTCCCCGGGCGCGCGGGCGTCGTCGTTGCGGCCGATCGCGAAGAGGAAGCGGGCCTTCGTCTGCGCGATGAGCAGGTGCGGGCTGTCGGGCCGGGTGGTGACGAGATTGGCACCATGGAAGCTCGCGACCGCGGTGACCCGCGCGGGCGCGGCCGCGGCGGTGCGCAGCGCGAACGGCCCGCCCATGCAATAGCCGCTGCTGGCGATGCCGCGCCGCTTGTCGACCGCGGCCTGGCTGTCGAGCCAGCGGACGAAGGCGTCGCCGTCGCTGGCGATTTCGGGCGGGTTCAGCGCGGCGATCATCGGCCTGAGCCGCGCCTGCCCCGATGGTGTCATCCAATCGGCAAAGCTCGTCAGCACCGGCGCGCGCGCGTTGCGGTAATACTGGTTGACCACCAGCACCGCATAGCCTGCCGCCGCGAGCCGCCGCGCCATGATCCGGAAGGCATCGCGCAGCCCGCCGATGTCGGGCCACATCACCACCCCGGGATGGGCGCCGTGGAGCGGATGGATGAAGACCGCATCGGCGCGCCCCGCCGGGGTGGGGATCGAAACCGTGGTTTCGCTGAGCGCCGCGCCGCCGCCGCTGCGCGCCATGGCGCGGCGGGCGGCCAGCGCGGCGGCGCCCGAAAGCGCGGCAAAGCCCCGGCGGGTGGTGGTGGCTCTTTCGAAAGGTGAAAATTCGTCGCACATTTCGCGTCTCCTCCGTCCCCGCTCGCGGCGACAAATAGCGCCAAAGACGCAGTCGGGTAAGTCCGCGCTGAAGCTGACGTGCCGCGCGCGCAACGCGATAATTTTAAGGTATTCCGGTTAGGCTACAGGCGCGCGCCAGCCGGGCCGTTTTCGAAGTGACCCCGCCTGCGGGGCATGATAACCGCAGGCTGCGGGATGGAGTAGCAAATGCCGGTTCTGAACCTCCGCGAGGTGGATGATTACCTGTGCTTCGATGACGAACAATGCGCCGCCGCCGGCCAGGCGCTTGCGCAAGCCTATCAGACGGCAACGCCTTTTCCGCACATCGTCATCGAGGATTTCGTCGAGGCGGCGATCCTGCGCCGGGTGGTGGAGCGTTTCCCCGATCGGCGCGGACACCGCTTCTTCGATCGCGACCAGGAACGGCTGAAGTTTCAGTTCGATCCCCCGCAGATCGAAAGCGGGCTCACCCGGAACCTGCTCTCGGAGTTGAACAGCGCCGCCTTTCTCGCCTTCCTTGAGGCGATGACCGGGATCAAGGGTCTCATTCCCGATCCCTATTTCAGCGGCGCCGGCCTGCATGAAACGCTTGCCGGCGGCCATCTGGGGATTCATGCCGATTTCAACGTCCATGGGAAAATGAACCTCGAACGGCGGCTGAATCTGCTGATCTACCTGAACGAGGATTGGCAGCCACAGTTCGGCGGCGCGCTTGAGTTGTGGGACAAGGCGATGCGCCAATCGTGCAGGTCGGTGCTGCCAACGCTTGGCACCGCGGTGGTGTTCAGCACCGACCGCAACAGCTTCCACGGCCATCCCGACCCGCTGACCTGCCCCGAGGATCGTTCGCGCCGGTCGATTGCCACCTATTACTACACCGCGATCGACGGGGGCGACGATATTTCGCGGACGACCACGGTTTTCAAGGTTCGCCCCAATAGCCGCGACGTTGCCGATGTCAGCGTGCGGGTCGAAAACTTCCTGGCCAACTGGATGCCTCCCCGCCTGCTCGGGCCGGCGAAGCGCGTCGCGCGCAAGCTGTTCGCCGCGTCACCGGCGCGCACGCAAGAACGCGCCGAGTAAGACTGCCGCCCGGCGATAGCTGGCGCGTAAATCCCGCGCCTCCTGCACTCCTGCCCGTGGCGGCGACGGGCGGAACGCCCGGTTGCGCGAAGTCCCGAACGAATGTGCCTGCCGCGAGCACGGGAATGGCGCATCGCCGCTGGCCCCGCCGCCATCCTCTCCCTAAAGACCGCTGAAACGATCAATGGCTTGATCAAGTTGATGGTGCCGGCCTGATGCGCATTGCCTTTCTTACCCCCGTGCCGGGAATGTCCGGTGGCGATCGTGTGATTCATGTTTATGCGAGCCGGCTTCAGGCGCGTGGGCATGAGGTGACGGTTGTTGTCCGGCCGCACCGCCGGCCAGGCCTGCGCGAGCAGCTGCGCGAACTGCGCGCCGGGCGGTGGCCCGCGCGCGCGGCCCCCTCGCAGACGCATTTCAGCGCAAGCAGCTACAATCTTCACCTGCTTGAGAAGCACCGGCCGATCATGGCGGGCGATGTTCCTGACGGCGACGTCGTCATCGCGACCTGGTGGGAAACCGCCGAATGGATGGCACGGCTGCCGGCAAGCAAGGGAACGAAGGTTCATTTCGTTCAGCACTATGAAGCCTTCGACAATCTTCCCAAGGACCGCGTCGATGCCGTCCTGCGAATGCCGAACGCCAAGATAACGATTTCGCGCTGGCTCGACGAGCTGTTGCGTGACGCGTTCGGCAATCGCCATGTCACGCTCATCCCGAACAGTGTCGATACCGGGCAGTTTCATGCGCCGCCGCGAACGCGCCAGCGGCAACCGACCATCGGGATGCTGCACCACACCTCGCCATGGAAGGATTGCCGGACCGGCTTTGCCGCCTTCGAGCGCTTTCGCAGCGCCCATCCCGAGGCGCGGCTTGTCACCTTCGGGACCGCCGCGCCGACCGCCGAACTGCCGCTGCCGGCAGGCGCAGAAAATGTCACCTTGCCGGCGCAGGACCGCATTCGCGAGATTTATGCGCAATGCGACGTCTGGTTGTGCACCAGCCTCAGCGAAGGTTTCGGCCTGCCTATCCTCGAAGCCATGGCCTGCCGCTGCCCGGCGATCTCGACCCCGATCGGTGGCCCGAAGGACCTGATCACCGAGGGCGTGGACGGCTTCTTCGTCCCCGCCGGCGATGCCGCGGCGATGGCGGCGCGGCTGGAGGCATTCTTCGCGATGGACGAGGCGCAATGGCAGGCGATGTCGGATGCCGCCTGCGCCAAGGCCAGCGGCTACAGTTGGGACGATGCAACCCGGCGCTTCGAACGCGCGCTCGAAGAAGCGGTGGCGTTTTCCAGAGTCTGATCCGCGGGATCAGGGTTGGCGCCGCGCCAGCATGCGCAGCGCATCGTGCAGCGAACCGCCATGGGTGAGCATCTGCACCAGCGCCAGCACGCTCTCGGCAAGGACGAAACCCAGCAGTGCGGCAGCCAGCGCCGCCGCCACCCCCAGCGCTTCCTGGCGCACGTCGAGGATCCGCACACGGGCAAGGTTGATCCAGCAGAAGACGGCGGCACCGATTTCCATGGTGCCGAACACCGCCACGAACCCGACGAGATTGCGCGATGTCGCATAGACAAGGGCGATCCCCGTCACCAGCCAGAGCAGCCGCGTCAGCGTGGCGAACAGGATCAGGCGCAGCCGTCCGAGCGCAATCAGCATTTCGGCCGCGGCGGTGTTGGCGAGGGTGAAGGTCGCCGAGATCGTGAGAATGCGCAGGAACAGCGCGACCCCGGCGTAGCGGCGATCATAGAGGATGGCGACAATCAGGCTGGCCGAGCCGCCGATCCCGCCCATCGCCGCCATATAGAGCAGCGTCGGCCAGCGTCGTGCCCGATAATACACGGCGCTGAGCGATTGCGAATTGGCGCGCACCGCTTCGGCGTAGATCGGAAACAGCACGCGGCGCACATAATCGGAGGCAAGCCCCGAACCGGAGGTGGCGATGGTCGCCGCCAGCGCGTAAAGGCTGAACACCGCGATCGGCATCAGCCGCGCCAGCACCAGCTTGTCGGCCTGGAGGATGAAGATCGACATCAGGCTCGACGGTGCAATGAAGCGCGAGAACGCCCATAATTCGCGGGCGCTGGCGCGGCGCAGGCGCAGGCGCCGCAGCGAATGCGGAAACAGCGCATAGGACAGGATCGCCTTTATTCCCGATCCGACGATCATCGCTGCGATCAGCGCCCAATAGCTGCGATACACCAGCACCAGCCCGACCGAGACCACGAACTGGAAGACCGCGGCGAGCACGTCGAGCATCGCCATCCGCCACAGCCGGCGTTCGCGCACCGCGGTGGCGAAGGACATCGAGGAAAGGCCGTCGAGCAGGAAGCTGACGCTCCACAGCATGATCACCGGGCCGAACTGGGGCTTGCCGAGCAGCCAGGCGACCGGCCGCGCCAGTGCGAGCATCGCCAGGGTGAGCGCGACCGAGCGGATCAGCCGCAGCGTCCAGATCTCGTCAAGGAAGGCGCGATCATCGCCCGCGGCGTGGCGGATGACGAAGGGCTGCACGCCGATGTCCGAGACCATCACGAACACATAGGCGACGGTGGTGACAAGCCCGACGACGCCGAAGGCGCTGACGTCAAGCAGGCGGGTCAGCGTCGCGCTGCTGATGATCCGCAGCACATTGGTGAAGGCGGCGGCAAAAATGATGCTGGCCGCGCTGCCCTTTGCCAGCCCGGTCGCCCGCTGGCGAAGAATGGCAAGCCTCGATGGCAACGCCACTACGCCAATTCGTCCAGAATGCAGGTCAGGCATTTTGCCGCCGCCTCATCCAACAGTTCCGTAGCGGCGAACGATGCGCCCGCGGCGGCAAGCTGTTCGCGCTCCATGGCACCGCCGCGCGCCCGGAATTGCGGTGACGCAACCCAACGCCCGGCAACGTGGCGAGACCGCAACGCTGATGCCGGCCCGTCCGGGCGGTTTGGATCAATGCCCGCGTTCCTCGACGATTGCGCGCAGCTTGGGCGAATCCGCAGGCGTGCTCGTTTCATATTCGGCCTGACCCCAGGCCATCCCGCGCCCGATCTGCGAGATGGCATTGTACAGCATGATCACATCGCCATTATCCTTCCGCCACCAGCCAAGGTATCGTTTGTAAAGCTGGTACATATCGGGACTATATTCAACTTTTTTCAATAGATCATAGTCGGCATAAAGTGTGACGCTTTGCCCGCCTTCATAGGTTATGTACCTTTTGTGGTAATGCTGGGCTATTGCCCGGTTTAAGGCGGCTTGCTTCATGACCTGATTGAGATCTTCGGTCGTCTTGTCGATGACCGTCTGATAGGATATATTCGTTCCGCCCATGGTGAAACCGAAATAGGGTGCGGTTGCCAGCGCATCAATGTGGTCGGCCAGCCGGGGGTAGCCCATGAGGATCGCCGATGGCACCGACCAGGCATTCTGGCTCGAAGCCACGCGGACCAGCCCGGGGTGTCCGGCAAAGACCTTTTCCCAGATCGACATGACGTGGATGGTTTTCTCGGCATAGCGATCCATGCGCGCGGTCATCGGGTCCTTGCTCAATCCTTCGGCCAGCCCTTCCTGCTGCGCCTGCCTGGCGGCGGCAAAGCCGGTGTTCCAGATTTCATTGCCCGTCTCGACATAGACGTGGTGACCGTCGGGCAGGCGGTCACGCACCAGCTTTGCGAAATTCCGGTAATATTCGTCATCCGCGTTCCACGGCATGACGAACCATGGATCGGCACCGATCTCGTTGGCGAGCGCGATCATGTCCTCGATCGCCACCCCGTCGCGGTTGGTGTTGATGCCGGCGGTGGTGTGGCGGGTTGCCCAGGTAACCGGCAAATTGGCATTGCTGTTCTGCCAGTCCATGAAGCGCAGCACCTTGTAGCCGCGGATCGCATTGACGAATCCGGACCGAAAGCGCGCGCCGGCCGGAGAATCGTTTCCACGGCAATCAAGATTTGAGATCGGTCTGGCGCGCTCGACGCCCTTTGCTTCAAGCCATGCCGTAGCGCGGCTGTGCCCCGGCGCCCGGTAGAGAGCCATTGTGATCCGCCCCGGCGAAGACGACAGCAGCGTGGGGCCGGCGCCGACCGTCACCCTGCCGGAACCGGTCCAGGTGCAGGTGACCTTGTATCCGTCGGGTACCGAAGTCGGAACCTCGATCGCGCGATGATAGATCTTGTCCGGGCCACCGCCGAAAAGCCGGCCGTCGCTGTCCTGGACATCGTCCGCTACCGGCCCCCAGTTCAAATGCCAGCCCTCGCCGATGGCGAGATTGGTATAGGGAACCGCGCTCGCCCAAAAGGCGATCGACGCGAGGTTGATGCCGATTTCCATCGGCCGGGTCGATCGCGGCGGATCGGCATCGGCGGCGGGTTGCCAGTTCGCGGCAGGCGCCGCCGCTCCGGCGAGATGCGATTCGAGCCGGCTGCCGATCGCATGCACGGTTCGACCGCCGCTGCCGAGACCGATCAAGGCAAGGGCGCCCGCGCCACCCGCCAGAAGCGCCTTGGCGCCGAGGCTCCATTGAGTCATGGGTGCAGATCCCTTGCTTGGCCGGCGCTTGCCGCGCGGCCGGTGGTGTCGAACAGTTCAGGCGGCGGCGGCGGTGGTGTCTGATTTGCCCTTCCAGGCGAAGGGCCGGCGTGCGGCGCCGGCCGCCGGGTCGCGGCTCGCACCTGCAACCCGAAACGTGACAGGCCCCCTGTGCAAGCCCCGGTTCGCCACCAGCGCCAGCAGCAGCATGGCCGGCATACGCTCATAGAACGAGGTGACCGTCAGTGCCACCAGCAGGCCCGGCAGCGCGCTATAGACAAAGCCCTGCGTGACCGCGAAACCATGATCGCGCGCTTCGGTGCGGCTGCGCGCGAAGGATTTCCGCATCGCGGCAGCCATCAGCAGCGCCAGGGGAATCGTGCCCGCAAGACCAGACACCAGGAAGAAATAGAGATAGCTGTTGACCATGTCGACGATATGCTCGCCCTGAACAAGATCGCTGAGGTCCGCCAGCATGACGTTCGCGTCATTTCCTGTCCACAGATGCTTCTCGCCCTCCTGAAGGCCGCGTCGCAGCAATGTCTGGCGGTAATCGAGATCGCTGCTGGTGCTTGATTGGCCAGCCATGACGAATTGGGCGACCCTGGCGTTGCCATGCGCGGCCAGCAGCACGCCGCTGCCGAGGATTGCCGCAAGCGCCAGCGCGGCTGCGGCGCGAGCGAAGCGGCGGCGGGCGATCTCGATCGTGATGAAGCCGACCGCCAGCGCCACGAGCGACCCGCGCGACTGCGCGGCAAGCATGCCCAGCCCGACCAGCGCCATCGCGCCGAGCCACAGCGCATCGCTGCGGAACGACCGGCGCGCGGCGTAAATCGCGAAAATGCCGAGCATCTCGAAATCCGCGCAGGAAATCGCATCCGCAAAGGTTGCCTTGGCGCGCATCAGCCCGCCGCGGATGAGCACTTCGCCCGCAGCCATGTTTCCGAACGACTGGTTGCTCCAGATGATGTCGAAAAGCGACCAATGGTGCAACGCCTGGTACACCGCGATCACCGCGACGATGATCGCCGCGCCGGCCAGGGTTTCGATGAGCGGATAGAAGGCCTGCCGCGTTCCACCGGTTCGCCGCAGGACCGCATAGGGCATGACGATGGCGATGAGCATGCTCAGGGCGAGCCGCATATGCGCCGTCGGCGAATCGATGCGATCGGCAGCGACGCCGAGTATCAGGAACAGGACGAGGACGAGCGCATCCTCGACGGTGAATTTTCGCAAGGCTCCCGGCAGGCGCGGGCGCGCGAACACCGCGATCATCGCCGCCAGGCTCATCGCTCCCACCGCCGACAGATCGAGCAGATACAGATGACCGATCATCACCGGGTAGTTCACATTGGGGATCAGCATCAGCAGCGCGAGGTATCGGCACCCGACCGCGGTTTCATCGCCCGGGCTCACAAGCACCATGGCGGCCAGCGCGATCCGGAAGATCAGCCCGCCATGCGTGAAGACGCAGATCGCATAGAGCACCGCCAGCGTCGCATAGAGCACAAGCCCGAAGCGTCGGCTCGCCTCCTCGCGCAGGCACAGATGCACACCGCCGAAGCCGACCGCGAACAGCACCATGATGTAGAGATAGATCTTGATCATCGGTTCCGCTCTGTTCGGCGCCGGGGTGACGCCGCAGATAGCCGAGCGCCGGGCTGGCGGCTACCGTTTAGCTGCGTCGTCCCGGCCCATGATGGTACGCTGCCGATCCTGATCCGTCGGGACGAGGATGCGCCAGGCGAAGCGTTCCTCGCGGGTTGCGCCCGCCGTCTTTCGCTTCATCCCAAAATGACACCATTTCCGTTGCATCGGTGCTGGCAGCGGGCTTCGTGGTGGATTAAGGAAGCCGGGCATGGGCGAAGTTCTCAAAACCCTGCCGCGGGACGGCCAGCCGCTTTTTCGCGCCGAGTTTGCGCTTGCAGAGCGACCCTTGCGGCGTCCGCGCCGCCTTGCTTTCGGCCTCGCCTTCGATTCGCTGGACGCGTCGGCGGTGCATGCCTGGATAGCCGGGCGCGATGCGCGCAGCGATTTCGCCTATGTGGTCACCCCCAATGTCGATCACGTCGTGCGGCTCGAAAACGCCGGTGCGGAGTTGCGCGCCGCCTATGCCGGGGCGGCGCTCTGCCTGTGCGACAGCCGCACGCTGCGGCGGATCGCGCGGCTGCTCGGCATCCGCCTGACGCTGGTTCCGGGCAGCGATCTGGTCGCCAGCCTGTTCGAGGGGATCCTTGAGCGCGGCGACCGGGTCTGCCTGATCGGCGGCGAGGCGGGTGACAAATCCGCGCTGGCGCGGCTCTATCCGGCGATCGAGGTGGTGCAGCATATTCCGCCGATGGGGCTGGCGACGAACGCGCCCGCGCGGCGGGCCGCGGCGGAATTCGCCGCGTGCTCGGGGGCAAGGGTGGTTCTGCTCGCGGTGGGATCGCCGCAGCAGGAACTGCTCGCCGCGGATATCGCCCGCCAGCCGCAGGCGGCGGGCACCGCGCTGTGCATAGGCGCCTCGGTCGATTTCATCCTCGGCACGCGCCGCCGCGCGCCGCGCCTCCTGCGGCAGGCCGGGCTCGAATGGGCCTGGCGGCTCGCCAGCGAGCCGCGCCGGCTCGCGCGGCGCTATCTGGTCGACGGGCCGCGCATTTTTCTCATCGCCCTGCGATGGTGGCGGGCGCGACGGCTTGCGGAATAGCGCCATGTTGAAGCTGGCGTAATTCTTGCGCGATCTTTTGACCGCCTGATGCGATTCAGGCGATGAAGTGATTTCTCGTGTCAGGCCAGGCGATCTACTGCCGGGCTCACAGGGCGTTTCAAAACCCTGCCCGCCAGGCGAGCGACGCGGGCGGTGCCACAAACGGGCTCTTTCGCGCGTTTCGGGACGGGGCCTCAGATCGTGAGCGCGGCCCCGGCCGCGACCATCGCGGTGTGCCCCGCCACCCAGGCGCCGCCGTCCGCCTCGATGCAGACCACCCGCCCATCGGCGCCCACCTTGCGCCCTTGCGCCGCGACATAGCGCGCCTTCGCCAGACCATTGCCGAACAGATGGAGCGCGGCGGCGGCATTGAGGCTGCCGGTCACCGGATCCTCCTTCAGCCGGCCCGTTGCATCGACGAAGAAGGCGCGCAGTTCCCAATCGCTGTCGCTGCCCTGCGGCGCCTTTGCGATCAGCCCGATGTCGGTGCCGGGCGGCGCGCGCGCCGCGGGCTCAGCCGCCAGCAGCGTCGCCAGCGAATCGAGGCGCAGCAGCTGCCAGCCAGGGCCGTTGTCGGCATGGACCGCCTCGATCACCGCCGCCTCGGGAACATGGCACAATCCGATCGCCGCCCGCAGCTCCCCGCGCGACAGCGGGCCGCCTTTGCGCAGCGGCGGCGCGCGGAACGCCAGCAGCCCCTCGATCCTGCGGATCGGCACCAGCCCGACCCCGCATTGCTGAACGATGGCCTCGCCCGCGGGCATGCCCCCCGCCGCGAGCCACGCATGGCAGCTGCCGAGCGTCGGATGGCCGGCGAAGGGCAGTTCGCGCCCCGGACAGAAGATGCGCACATGGTAATCGGCGCCAGGCACGTCCGGCGGCAGCAGGAAGGTGGTTTCGGAAAAGCCGAGCCAGGCGGTGAGCCGCAGCATCGCCGCCGTATCGAGGTGCTCGCCGCCATGCACCACCGCCAGCGGATTGCCGCCGAGCGGCCCCCGCCCGAACACATCGACGATATCGATCCGCATGCCCATTGCTGTTCACACCCGGCAGCCGGTGTCAAACTGCAAACGCGGATCGGATAATTTGCCGCTTCCCCCTCACCCGCGGCTGTGCTTGGCTGCGGGGATGGCACGGCCGGCGGTACTGATAACGGGGGGCGCCAGGCGCATCGGCGCGGCGATCGCGCGGGGCTTCGGCGCCGCCGGCTGGCATGTCGTCCTCCATTACGGGCGATCGCGCGCGGCGGCCGAGACGCTCGCGCGCGAGCTGCCTTCGGCCGAATGCGTCGCCTGCGACCTTGCCGACAGCGACGCCGCGCTCGTCATGGTGCGCGCGCTCGCCGCGCGCCTGCCCGACTGGCGCATGCTGGTGAATTCGGCGGCGGTGTTCCGGCTCGACACGGTCGCCGCGCTCGATCCCGCGGTGTTCGCCGAGACCATGGCGGTCGATGCGCTGGCCCCGGCGCGGATGGCGCAGGCGTTTCTTGCCGCGCCCGAAGACGGCGGCGCGCGCGCGGCGGGCGGGCGCTGTGTCCTTCATCTCCTCGACATGAAGATCGCCAACCCCAACCCCGATTTCTTCTCCTACACCATGGCCAAGCACGCGCTCGCCGCGACCGTGCGGATGCTGGCGATGGGCGCACAGGCGCGCGGCCGCGCGCGCGACCGCGTCTATGGCCTCGCCCCGGGCGCGATGCTGCCCAGCCATGACCAGGCCGATGACGAGCACGAGCGCAGCGGAAGGATGAACCTGCTGCAACGCCTCACCGATCCTGGCGAGCTCGCCACAGCGGCGCTGTTCCTTGCCGGTGGCCATCTCGCGAGCGGCGAGACGATTTTCGTCGATTCGGGCCAGCATCTGCTCGCGCAGCCGCGCGATGTGCTCTATCTGGCGCGCGCATGATCGCGCCTGGTCCCTTTCTCGCCCCGGTCGCCACGTCGGCCAGCGTTGTCGCGCTCGCCGAGGTGGGCGACAAGACCATGCTGCTTGCGATCCTGCTCGCCTCACGACTCAGGAAGCCGTGGGCGGTGCTGGCGGGCATCCTGTGCGCGACGATCGTCAATCACGGCATCGCCGCCTTCGTCGGCAGCACGGTGTCGGGGCTGCTCGACACGCGCTGGTTCCACATCGTCGTTGCCCTGAGCTTTCTTGCGATGGCGGTGTGGACGCTGATCCCCGACCGGATCGGCGCGGACGAGGAAGCGGCGGTGGTGACGCATCACGGCGCCTTTCTCACCAGCGCGATCGCCTTCTTCCTCACCGAGATCGGCGACAAGACGCAGATCGCGACGATCGCGCTCGCCGCGCATTATCATTCGGTGCTGCGCGTGGCGCTGGGCACCACGCTTGGCATGCTGATCGCGGACGGTCCGGCGGTCTTCTTCGGCGCGGCGATCATGCGGCGCATCTCGTTCCGCATCGCCCGCGGCATCGGCGCGGCGCTGTTCGCGGCGCTGGGGCTGTGGCAGCTGTGGTCGGCGCTGAGCGGATCGGGGATCCACGCGCGCTGAGCCCCCGCCGGCCTTGCACCCCCGCCCGCCCCCTGTTACCCGCCGCGCGCCGTGTCGCCGGGAGCTGCGCAGATGTCCGATATCAAGAAAGTGGTGCTGGCCTATTCGGGCGGCCTCGACACTTCGGTGATCCTCAAATGGCTGCAAGTGACCTATGGCTGCGAGGTGGTAACCTTCACCGCCGATCTCGGGCAGGGCGAGGAGCTTGAGCCGGCGCGCGCCAAGGCGCGCCTGATGGGCGTGCCCGACGAACATATCTACATCGACGATCTGCGCGAGGAATTCGTGCGCGATTTCGTCTTTCCGATGATGCGCGCCAATGCCCGCTATGAGGGCGATTACCTGCTCGGCACCAGCATCGCCCGGCCGCTGATCTCCAAGCGTCTGATCGAGATCGCGAAGGAAACCGGCGCCGATGCGATCGCCCATGGCGCGACCGGCAAGGGCAACGACCAGGTGCGCTTCGAGCTTTCCGCCTATGCGCTCGAACCTTCGATCAAGGTCATCGCCCCGTGGCGCGAATGGGATCTGACCAGCCGCACCGCGCTCATCGCCTGGGCCGAGGCGCACCAGATCCCGGTGCCGAAGGACAAGCGCGGCGAAAGCCCGTTTTCGACCGATGCCAACCTTCTCCACACCTCGTCCGAAGGCAAGGTGCTCGAAGACCCGTGGGCCGAGGTGCCTGACTATGTCTACAGCCGCACGGTGAACCCCGAGGACGCGCCCGACCAGCCCGAATATGTCACGCTGGATTTCGCGAAGGGCGATGGCGTGGCGCTGAACGGCGCGGCGATGAGCCCGGCAACGCTCCTTGCCGCGCTCAACGCGCTCGGCCGCAAGCATGGCATCGGCCGGCTCGATCTCGTCGAGAACCGCTTCGTCGGCATGAAGAGCCGCGGCATGTATGAAACCCCGGGCGGCGAGATCTATGCCCGCGCGCATCGCGGCATCGAGCAGATCACCCTCGACCGCGGCGCCGCGCATCTCAAGGACGAGCTGATGCCGCGCTATGCCGAGCTGATCTACAACGGCTTCTGGTTCGCGCCCGAGCGCGAGATGCTCCAGGCGGCGATCGACCACAGCCAGACGCGGGTCAACGGCACCGTGCGGCTGAAGCTCTACAAGGGCCAGGCTGCGGTCGTCGGCCGCAAATCGGCGGACAGCCTCTATTCCGAACGCCACGTCACCTTCGAGGATGATGCCGGCGCCTATGACCAGAAGGACGCCGCAGGCTTCATCAAGCTCAATGCCCTGCGGCTGCGGCTGCTGGCGCAGCGCGACCGGCAATAACGGCCGGGAAGCGATGTGGGCGCGGGCGGGGGCAGGGGCCTGTCGCCCGCGCGCGGGATGAAATTCCCGCGCTGAATCGCAGAAAATCGCGTCCTTTGACGGGCTGCGGTAAACTTGTCCACCGCGAAGCCGCCGCCTGTGGAAAATTTTTGAAAAAATCGCTTGCGCGACTCAGCGAACGGGCGCAGCTTCTGTTTGTCCAGAAGGCCAGTTTCCAGCACCTTTTCAGAGGCTTGTGCCAAAGAAAGGGGGCAGGGAAGCATAGCCGGAAAGACACGGCGGCTGATGCCCGCAGCAGTATCGGAAAACGCGTCTGGCGCGACAGGGCTTTGTCCCGGCAAGCCAGGCAAACCGCAGATGCCGCGAGTGGCACGCCACCGTATGACGAGACGGGTCGGACCCGGCGACGCGCACACCCGAAAGCCGCAAGGCGCCCGGGCCAGTCGCGGGAGCAAGGCCGTTACGCCATGGGACCGCCGGGCGATGGGACCGGTTTCGAAAGAAACCACCTCCCTCGCCTGACGGGACTCATGCGTTCAACCAGCACCGGTTTCGACTGCACCGAGGGCGTTGCGGCAAGGCACCGCCGCGCGTTCGTTCAGCCGCG
>JAGWPW010000077.1 GCA_028870315.1 Sphingomonadales bacterium
GGCGCCGGTGACGAGCGCGCGCCGCCCGTCGAGCCGGAAGCTCGGGGTCGCCGGCAGCGGTTCGCCCGTCACGCCGCGGTCAGCGCGCTGGGCTGGGCCACGCCCGCATAGGGCACGTTGCGCCGGCCATAGCGGCGCACGCGCAGATTGGCCTGCTCGCCATGCCCGGCGAAGCCTTCGAGCGCGCACAGGCGGCTGCAATACTCGCCGATCAGCGCCGAGGCCTCATCGGTGGTGACCTTCTGATAGGTGCAGGTCTTGAGGAATTTGCCGACCCACAACCCGCCGGTATAGCGCGCCGCCTTTCTCGTCGGCAGCGTATGGTTGGTGCCGATCACCTTGTCGCCGAAGCTGACATTGGTGCGTGGCCCCAGGAACAGCGCGCCGTAATTGGTCATGTTGGTCAAGAAGTAGCCGGGATCGCCGGTCATCACCTGGACATGCTCGGAGGCGATGTCATCGGCGATCCGCAGCATCTCGGCATGATCCTCGGCGACGATCACCTCGCCGAAGCTTTCCCAGGCCTTGCTTGCGTGATCGGCGGTGGGCAGGATCGTCAGCAGCCGCTCGATCTCGGCGATGGTCGCGCGCGCGAGCTTCTCGCTGTTGGTGAGGAGCACGCCGGGGCTGTCGGGGCCATGCTCGATCTGGCCCAGAATGTCGGTCGCCGCCATCTCGGGATCGCAGCCCGCCTCGTCGGCGATGACCAGCGTCTCGGTCGGCCCGGCGAAGAGGTCGATCCCGACCCGGCCATACAGCTGCCGCTTCGCCTCGGCGACGAAGGCATTGCCCGGCCCGACCAGCATATCGACCGGATCGATGCTCGGCGTGCCGATCGCCATCGCGCCTATCGCCTGAATTCCGCCCAGCGCATAGATCGCATCGGCGCCCGCCAGCGCCTGCGCCGCGACGATCGCGCGCGCCAGCCTGCCCTGGAACGGCGGCGCGCAGGTGATCACCCGCGGCACGCCCGCGACCCTGGCGGTGATCACCGACATATGCGCCGAGGCGAGCAGCGGATATTTCCCCCCCGGGACATAGCAGCCCGCCGCGTTCACCGGGATGTTGCGATGGCCCAGCACCACCCCTGGCAGCGTCTCGACCTCGACGTCCCGGATGCTCTCGCGCTGGATCTGCGCGAAATTCCTGACCTGCGCCTGCGCGAACTCGATATCCTTGCGCTCCTGCGCGCTCAGCGCATCGACGCAGGCCCCGATCTCGGCCGCGCTGAGCCGATAATCCTCGCGGTCCCAGCCGTCGAACTTCACGCTCATCTCGCGAACCGCCGCATCGCCGCGCATTTCGATATCGGCGAGCGCCGCCTCCACCGTCTCGCGAACCTTGCGATCCGCGTCCGCCTTCGCTTGGGCACTCGCGCCGCGCTTCAGCCAGATTGCCATGAAACTCCCCGCTTTCGAACGACGGTTCCTTGCCGCAGCGCCGGCGGCGCGACCATCGCATTCTATCGATGCCGGACTATCGACCGAATGTCTTTGCCGCAGCGGCGATGGCGTTTTAACCGGATGTCCGATCGATCATCGGGGGAGAATGCGACGATGCGCCTCGCGAGTCTGCGCGACGGGACGAAGGATGGCCGGCTGGTGGCGGTGGCGCCCGATGCCGGGGGCTGCGCGCCGGCGCCGGTCAAGACGCTTCAGGAGGCGCTCGAACGCTGGGAAGAGGTCGCGCCCGCGCTGGCGGCGATCACCGCCTTTGATGAACCGCTCGATCGCGCGGCGATCCTGGCGCCGCTGCCGCGCGCCTGGCAGTGGCTCGACGGCTCGGCCTTCGCCAGCCACGGCGAGCTGATGGACAAGGTGCTGGGCGTCGAACCCGTCAAGACCGACAAGCCGCTGATGTATCAGGGCACGTCGGACAAGTTCTACGGCCCCTTCGACGATGTGCGCTTTCCTTCCGAAGATCTCGGCATCGATTTCGAAGGCGAATTCGGGGTGATCGTCGATGCCGTGCCGATGGGCACCAGCGCCGCCGATGCGATGCGCCATATCCGCCTCGTCGTGCAGATCAACGACTGGTCGCTGCGCAAGCTCGCCGGCCCCGAGATGGCGACCGGCTTTGGCTGGGTGCAGGCCAAGCCGCCGTGCAGCATGGCGCCCTTCGCGGTGAGCCCCGATGAGCTGGGCGATGGCTGGCGCGACGGCCGGGTCTGCGCGCCGCTGCTGGTCGATTGGAACGGTGCGCGTTTCGGCGCGGCGACCGGTGCTGCCATGGGCCATGGCTTTCACGAACTGGTCGCGCATGCCGCCGCGACCCGCGACCTCGTCGCCGGCACGGTGATCGGCTCGGGCACCGTCTCGAACAGCAATTACCGCGAGATCGGCTCGAGCTGCATAGCCGAGCGGCGCGGCATCGAGATCGTCGATCACGGCGCGCCGACGACCCTGTTCATGCGCTTCGGCGATCGCGTGCGGATGGAGGCGATCATGGCCGACGGCCGCGCGCCCTTCGGCGCGATCGAGCAGAAGGTGGTCAAGCCATGAGCGAGACTTCGGATTCGGGGCTGCCGGGGGTGCAGCGCGTCGTCACCGGGCATGATGCCGAGGGCCGCGCGGTGTTCAGATCGGAGGATGTCCGCCCGACGCGGATGGTCGCCTCCGGCGATGCCAGCTTCCTGACGATCTGGAGCACCGCGACGGTTCCCGCCGACCTCAACGACGAGCGCGACGGGCGCGAACTGCCCACTGGGCTGACGCTCGAACGCGGCAGCGTGATCCGCGTCGTCGATATGCTGCCGGGCAGGGAAAGCCCGATGCATCGCACCAATTCGATCGACTACGGCATCGTCCTCGAAGGCGAGATCGAGCTCGAACTCGACGATGGTGCCCGCAAAACCGTGCGGCAGGGCGGGATCATCGTCCAGCGCGGCACCAACCATCTCTGGCGCAACACCACCGCCAGGGTGTGCCGCATCGCCTTCATCCTGATCGAGGCGCCGGCCTATCGCCACAACGGCGTGCCGCTCGACGAGGCCAAGCCCGAGCAGGTCGATCCCGCCTGCCGGGCGATGAAGGCGTGAAGCGCGCGCTGCTCGCCGCCGCCGCGCTCGCGGGCGGCGGTGCGGCATGGGCGCAGCCGCTGTTCCACGACACGCCGGCCGGTCCGCGCGCGCTTCCCGGTGATCGGCTGCCGCCTTTCGCGATGCTGACCGATTCGGGTGAACTGCCGCTCGCGCCGCCGCCGCTTGCCGCGGGCGTGTCGATGCCGCCGCCGGGCGGGCCGCCCGAAAGCACCGCGCCGGGGCCTGATCTTGCCGCGGCCATGCGGATGGCACAGGCGGCGGTTGCCGCCTGTGCCGGCACCGGCCACCGCGTCGGCGCGGCGGTGATCGACAGCGCCGGCGAGGCGCGCGCGATGCTCACCGCCGATGGTTCGGACGGCAGCCATGTCTTCATCGCGATGCGCAAGGCCGAGGTCGCGCTGACCTTCGGCATCCCCAGTTCGGCGGCCGGGGCGCTGGTGACGCGCGATGCCCGCGCGCGCGCGCGCGTCACTGCGGCGATGTTCGTCGAGGGCGGGGCGGTGCCGATCGTTCGCGGCGGCGCGCTGATCGGCGCGATCGGGGTCAGCGGCGCGATGGGCATGCCGATCGGCCATGCCGACGAGCAATGCGCCCGAGCCGGGCTTGCCGCCTGGTGAACCGGCGCTGTCGGCGCCACCGCCCGCCCCTGTATTCCTGCGGGCGCATTCTTGCGGGCGGAAATGCCCCAGGTATTTGAAATGAATTGGTCGGGGAAAGAGGATTCGAACCTCCGGCCCCTGCCTCCCGAAGACAGTGCTCTACCAGGCTGAGCTATTCCCCGACCAGACCGGGCGCGGGCGCCCGGGGCAGGAGCGCGCCTATAGGGGCCGGCAAGCGGGGTGGCAAGCGTTGTCGGGTGATTTTCGCGAAGGCCCGGCTTGGCAAGCGCGAAGCTCACCCGTTACAGCGGTGCCATGGCCCTTGCACCCGCCCCGCCCGCGCCTTCGCGCCACTGGGAATGCGCCTATCTCGACCTGATGCGGCGCATCTGGGAGGAGGGCGATGAACGCATCGACCGCACGGGCGTCGGCACGCGCTCGATCTTCGGTGCCGAGCTGCGCTTCGACCTTTCGGACGGGCGGATGCCGCTGCTCACCACCAAGCGCGTCTATTGGAAGACGGCGACGCGCGAATTCCTCTGGTTCCTGACCGGCAGCACCAATATCCGCGCGCTCTGCGCGCAAGGGGTGGAGATCTGGACCGACTGGCCGCTCGCCCGCTATCGCCGCGAGAGCGGCGAGGCGATCAGCCGCGCCGATTTCTCGGCGCGGATCGTCGCCGATGCCGATTTCGCCGCGCGCTGGGGCGATCTTGGCCCGGTCTATGGCCGGCAATGGGTCGATTGGCCGGTCTATGAGCCGGCGGGCGAGGGGCTTTACCGAAGGCGCGCGCAGGGCGTGAACCAGGTCGCCGGGCTCGTCGCCTCGCTGCGCGCCGATCCCGGTGGCCGCCGGCATATCGTCGAAGGCTGGAATGTCGCCGAACTGCCGCTGATGGCGCTGCCGCCCTGCCACAAGACCTATCAGTTCCATATCGCCGACGGGCGGCTTTCGGGGCTGCTTTACCAACGCAGCTGCGATCTGGGGCTCGGCTTTGCGTTCAATGCGTGGAGCGCGGCGCTGTTCATCCGCATGCTGGCGCAGCAGACCGGGACCGAACCGGGCGAGCTGGTGTGGATGGGGGGCGATGTCCATCTCTACCTCAATCATGCGGCGCTGGTCGAGGAACAGCTCGCGCGTGTGCCGCAAGGCGAGCCGCGGCTGGCGCTCACCCGCCATCCGCGCTCGATCTTCGACTACGCGATCGAGGATTTCGCGGTCAGCGATTATCACCCGCAGCCGGCGATCGCCGCGCCGGTCGCGGTTTGAGGGTTCGTCCGCGACAGCGCGAAAGCGCGCCTGCCTTGCCGCCGGCCGCGCCGGTCAGCGAACGAAGCCCGCATAGGCGATGCGCCCGGCGCCGACGAGCGCCTGCTGCGGGGAAATGTGCCAGCGGACATGGGTGACGTCCTCGGGGGTGGCACGGCGGGTGCCGACGCGCAGATCCTCGAGCCGGCCCCAGTTCCTGCCGCCATCGACCGAGACTTCCTCGGTGCCGTCGGCCGATTTCTGCCAGGCAAGCGTCGGCGGCAGCGCGTTGACCACGGTGAAGCCGCCGCGGCCGGCGGCGACCGTCCAGCTTACCAGCGTCACCACCCGCTCGCCGCGGGTGAAATTCTGCGCGGGCTCGATCATGCGGCTTGGCGTGCCATGCGCCGCGCCGCTGTGTTCGATGAAGATCGCGCTGTCGAGCATCACCGCCGGCCGCGCCATCGCCGGCAGCGGTGCCGCCGCGCAAAGCCCTGCCAGGATCAACCGCAAATCGAACATCGCCTGCCCCCGTTTCCCGCGATGGGTGACGGGCAAGCTGGCGCAAAGATCGGAAGATATGGTTAACGCGGGCCTTCCCGGTGCAGGCTGGCTGGCGTGTTGACAGCCCCGCCGCGCTGGCCTAGGGGCTGCCCTCCCCAAGGGGCGAGCGGGTGTAGCTCAGTTGGTTAGAGTGCCGGCCTGTCACGCCGGAGGTCGCGGGTTCGAGCCCCGTCACTCGCGCCACCTTGGGGATTTCAGCGTCATTGCGTTGCCACGGTCCGCATCGGATCAGCGCCAGCGGCCGGTCTCCATCCACACCAGGAAGCGGCGCAGGGGCAGCAGCCACACCACCCCCAGCACGATATAGACGGGCAGTTGCACCAGCGCTGGCCAGCGCGCGATGAGCGGCACCAGCAGCAGCGCGATCGCGGTGCCATACAGCGCCAGCGCGGCGAGCAGCGCGAGGATGCCCAAGGGGATCCGCCAGGTCGGGGCCTCGCGCATCAGGCGGCGCTTCCATAGATGCGGGTCGGGGTGACGACCGCGGTGAGCGGGCGGTCATGCGCTTCGAGCGGCAGGCGCTCGCACAGCTGGCAATCCCAGGCAAGCCCGACCGCGGGAATGTCATGCGCGGCGAGCCAGCGGTCGTAATGGCCGCCGCCCTGGCCGAGCCGGTGGCCATCGGCGGTGAAGCCGAGCAGCGGCACGAACAGCAGATCGGGTTCGCACACCGCCGCTGCCGCCGATGGTTGCAGCGCGCCCCATGGTCCCGGTTCGAGCTCATCATCGTCGAACGGATCGTGCCAGGCGCGAAACCGCATCGGCGCGGCGCGATCGGCAAACCACGGCAGCGCCAGACGCTTGCCCTGCTCGTGGAACCATCTGGCATAGCCGCGCGCCGGGGCCTCGGACGCGGTGGCATGATAAAGCCCGATAATATCCGCCGCCTCGGCCAGCCGCGCGATCGGCGCCGGCGGCCGCAGCAGCACCAGCGCGCGCACGCGTTCGGGCAGCGCGCGCGCCTCTGCCCGCCGCCGCGCACGCAACACCTGCCGCAATTGCGACTTCTGGATCACCCGGGCTCCCACGCGGTGAAGGTGACGGGACCACCATGGGGCGTTAGCCGGGAAATCCTCTGACGCCTCGACGTCAGGTGGGAACCATATGTGCCGGACCAGGGTCCGACCAGGGACAGCCCCCATGGATTGCTTATAGCCTCAGGGATGTTCAAGCGGCGCGCACCGGGCAGTACCCGTCAGCATCGCATCTAGGCGCGGATGAGGAATTTCTCAAGAGCGACGGTGTTTTTCGGGCAAGGCGCGCATGCCGGAGATTTCAGGAAGCTTGCGCGGGCGGGTGGCGTTCGAATTCATCCGCCAGCGCTTCGAGCCGTTCGGCGAGCGCTTCGAGCGCGGCGCGCGACAGCCCGCCGGGCTCATCATCGCCCCTCGGCGTGGCGCTTTCGCGCAGTTCGCACAGCTCATCGGCAAGCAGCAGCGCGGCGAACAGCAGGCCGCGCGCTTCGCCATGCGGCGAATGGCCCGCTTGCGGATCGAGCTTGTCCTCGATCATCCGGCCCAGCTTGCCGAGATGCGCTTCCTCGCCGGCATCGCAGGCGACGATGTAATCGCGCCCGCCGATCGTCAGCGTCACCTTGTTCATTCTGCGGGGGTGCTTATCGCTGCGCGCCGGCGTCATGCCGGGCGATCAGGCTGTCGATCTGTTGCAGCACCCCGCCGAGCGCGGCGCGCAGCCGGGCGTTCGCCGCTTCAATGGCGGCTGGATCGCCGGCCGGTGCGGGCGCGGTCCGGGCGCCGCGATGCCGCGCCGCGGCTTCGAGCCGCGTGATCGCCGCTTCAATGCGAGCCACTGGCATGCGCCACCCCCTTTCAATCGATTTCCGTCTAGTGCAAGACCCTGCTATTGGCAAATCTTTGCCGGATTCGGCCCGGTCGCGCTACGCTGTCGCTTCCCTGTCGCCCGGCGAAACTTGACGTGCCGGAGGGCATCCGCAAAGGAAGCGCCCGCGAATCAATGGCGCGACTGTCGCGCAATCCGGAGCTTCCGCATGCCGCAGTCTCCCCGCCAGCTGGCCGCCATGGCCGATGCCATCCGCGTGCTGGCGATGGACGCAGTGCAGGTGGCCAATTCGGGCCACCCCGGAATGCCGATGGGCATGGCCGATGTCGCGACGGTGCTGTATTCGCGTTTCCTGAAGTTCGATCCCGCCGCGCCGCGTTGGCCTGATCGCGACCGCTTCGTGCTTTCGGCGGGGCATGGCTCGATGCTGCTCTATGCGCTGCTGCATCTCACCGGCTATGCCGCGCCGACGATCGAGGACATCCGCAATTTCCGCCAGTTGCACAGCCCCTGCGCCGGCCATCCGGAAAATACCGAGCTCGAAGGCGTCGAATGCACCACCGGGCCGCTGGGGCAGGGTTTCGCCATGGCGGTGGGCATGGCGCTGGCCGAGCGTCATCTCAATGCCCGCTTCGGCGATGCGCTGGTCGATCACCGCACATGGGTGATCGCCGGCGACGGCTGCCTGATGGAAGGGATCAATCACGAGGCGGCGGGGCTGGCCGGGCATCTCGGGCTCGGGCGGCTGATCGTGCTGTGGGACGACAACCGCATCACCATCGACGGCGCGACCTCGCTGTCGACGAGCGAGGACATTGCCGCGCGCTATCGCGCCTATGGCTGGCATGTCGAGACCTGCGACGGCCATGATGCGCAGGATATCGCCCGCGCCATCGCCGCCGCGCGCGATGACGATCGGCCCTCGCTGATCGCCTGCCGCACGGTGATCGGCAAGGGTGCGCCCAACAAGCAGGGCAGCCACGCGGTGCATGGATCGGCGCTCGGCGCGGCGGAGGTCGCGGCGGCGCGCGCCGAACTCGGCTGGAGCGCGCCGCCCTTCGAAATTCCGGCGGATATCCTTGCCGACTGGCGGGCGCTGGGCGCGCCGGGGGCTGCGGCGCATCTTGCCTGGCAGGACCGGCTGGCCGATCATCCGCAGCGTGCCGCCTTCGCGGTGGCGATGGCCGGGCATCTGCCCGCGCTCGCCGGGGCGGTGCGCGATTTTCGCGCCGGGCTGGGCGAGAATCCTGGCAAGGTCGCGACCCGCAAGGCAAGCGAGATGGTGCTGGAGGTGCTGACCGCCGCGATCCCCGAAATGCTCGGCGGCTCGGCCGATCTCACCGGCTCGAACAACACCAGGACCAAGGCCACCGGGCCGCTGTCCCCGCCCGCCTATGACGGCCGCTATGTCCATTACGGCATCCGCGAATTCGGCATGGCGGCGGCGATGAACGGCATGGCGCTGCATGGCGGGGTGGTGCCCTATGGCGGCACCTTCCTCGTGTTCTCGGATTATTGCCGCAACGCCATCCGCATGGCGGCGATCCAGCAGGCGCGGGTCATCCATGTGATGACGCATGACAGCATCGGGCTGGGCGAGGACGGGCCGACGCATCAGCCGATCGAACATCTCGCCAGCCTGCGCGCGATGCCGGGGCTGCTGGTGTTCCGCCCCGCCGATATCATCGAGACCGCGGAATGCTGGGCGCTGGCGCTCGGCGAGACCAACCGGCCCTCGGTGCTCGCGCTGTCGCGCCAGAACCTGCCGACGCTGCGCCACGATGACGAGATGAAGTCGGCGCGCGGCGCTTACCGGCTGCGCGCCGCTGCCGCGCCGCGCCGCGTGGTGCTGATCGCCACCGGCTCGGAGGTCGAGATCGCGCTGGCCGTTGCCGCTG
Organism: Sphingomonadales bacterium; assembly: GCA_028870315.1. Lineage (GTDB taxonomy): Bacteria > Pseudomonadota > Alphaproteobacteria > Sphingomonadales > Sphingomonadaceae > Novosphingobium. The sequence goes on from JAGWPW010000077.1 coordinate 9,150, forward strand.
CGCTCGATGCCGGGGGGATCGGCGCCGAGGTCGTCTCGATGCCCTGCGCCGAGCTGTTCTGCGAACAGGAAGCCGCCTGGCGCGCCGATCTGTTGCCCACAGATGTGCTCAAGGTCTCGATCGAGGCGGGCGCGACATTCGGCTGGGAACGCTTCACCGGCAGCGACGGGCTCAATTTCGGCATCGACCGCTTCGGTGCCTCGGCACCGGCCGAGCAGCTTTACGACTATTTCGGGCTGACCGCCGCGGCAATCGTGCCGCAGATCAAGGCCAGGCTCGGCATTTCCTAGGAGGACAGACACATGGCGGTGAAGGTTGCGATCAACGGTTTCGGGCGCATCGGCCGCAATGTCGCGCGCGCCATTCTCGAACGCCCCGATTGCGGGCTCGACCTCGTGTCGATCAACGATCTCGCCGATGCCGACGCCAATGCGCTCCTCTTCAAGCGCGACAGCGTCCACGGCGCCTTTGCCGGCGATGTCCGCGTCGAGGGCGGGGCGATCGTCGTCAACGGCAAGCGCATCGAGGTCACCGCCGAGCGCGATCCCGCGAGGCTGCCGCATGCCGCAAACGGCATCGATGTCGCGCTCGAATGCACCGGCTTCTTCACCGACCGCGACAGCGCGGGCAAGCATCTCGCCGCCGGCGCCAGGCGCGTGCTGATCTCGGCCCCGGCCAAGGGCGCCGATCTCACCGTGGTCTATGGCGTCAACCATGAAAAGCTGACCGGCGCGCACCTAATCGTCTCGAATGCGTCCTGCACCACCAATTGCCTCGCGCCGATCGCCAAGGTGCTCAACGATGCGATCGGCATCGAGCGCGGGCTGATGACGACGATCCACAGCTACACCAACGACCAGCGCATCCTCGACCAGATCCATTCGGACATGCGCCGCGCCCGTGCCGCGGCCATGTCGATGATCCCGACCACCACCGGCGCCGCGCGCGCGGTGGGCGAGGTGCTGCCCGAATTGAAGGGCCGGCTCGACGGCTCGGCGATCCGCGTGCCGACCCCCAATGTCTCGGTGGTCGATCTCACCTTCACCCCGAAGCGCGACACCAGCGTCGAGGAAGTCAACGGCGTGCTGAAGGCGGCGGCGCAAGGCGCGCTGAAGGGCGTGCTCGGCTATACTACCGAGCCGCTGGTCTCGATCGACTTCAACCACGATGCGCACAGCTCGACGGTCGACAGCCTCGAAACCGCGGTGCTCGAAGGCAAGCTCGTCCGCGTGCTCTCCTGGTACGACAATGAATGGGGCTTCTCGAACCGCATGGTCGATACCGCGGGGGCTATCGGCCGGCTGATCTGATGAACGAGACGGGAAGCCCGTCCCGCCTGCGGGAGGGGAGGAAGGGCGAGCCATGAAGTTCCGCACACTCGACGATCTCCCCGAGGTCACCGGCAAGGTCGCGCTGGTGCGCGTCGATCTCAACCTGCCGATGGCCGACGGCGCGGTGACAGACAGCTCGCGCATCCGCGCCGCGCTGCCGACGATCGCCGACCTCGCGGCGAAGGGCGCCAGGGTGCTGCTGCTCGCGCATTTCGGCCGCCCGAGGGGCGCGCGCAATTCGGAACAGTCGCTGAGCATGGTCGTCGGCGCGCTCCAAACGGCGATCGGGCGGGAGGTGATGTTCGTCCCCGAGATCGCCGGCGAGGTGGTGCGCCAGGCGGTCGGCATCCTGCGCGCGGGCGACGTCGCGCTCCTCGAAAACACCCGCTTCTGGCCGGGCGAGGAAAAGAACGATCCCGAGCTGGCGAGGGCGATCGCCGCAAATGGCGATTTCTATGTCAACGATGCCTTCTCGGCCGCGCATCGCGCGCATGCGACCACCGAGGGGCTTGCGCATCTGCTTCCCGCCTATGCCGGGCGGTCGATGGCGGCGGAATTGTCGGCGCTCGAAAAGGCGCTTGGCGATCCCGAAAAGCCGGTGGCGGCGGTGGTTGGCGGCGCCAAGGTCTCGACCAAGCTCGATGTGCTCAAGCACCTCGTCGCGCGGGTCGATCATCTCATCATCGGTGGCGGCATGGCCAATACCTTCCTCGCCGCGCGCGGGATCGATGTCGGAAAATCGCTGTGCGAGCATGACCTTGCATCGACCTGCGAGGAGATCATGGCCGAAGCCGACAAGGCCGGCTGCACCGTCCACCTGCCCTATGACGTGGTCGTCGCCACCGAATTCGCCGCCCATCCGTCCTCGTTGCGCGCCTGCAACGTGCATGAGGTTGCTGCCGCGGAGATGATCCTCGATATCGGCGCGCCCGCGGTCGAGGCGCTCGGCGACGTGCTCAAGACCTGCCGCACGCTGGTGTGGAACGGGCCGCTCGGCGCCTTCGAGACCCCGCCGTTCGATGCAGCGACGGTGGCACTGGCACACACCGCGGCGGCGCTCACCCGCGAAGGCTCGCTGGTTTCGGTCGCGGGCGGGGGCGATACCGTCGCCGCGTTGCACCACGCCGGGGTGGCGGATGACTTCAGCTATGTCTCGACCGCGGGCGGCGCCTTCCTCGAATGGATGGAAGGGCGCGAACTCCCCGGGGTCAAGGCGCTGGCGATCGGCCTGGCGTAAAGCCCGCCGGGGTCGCGGCCGGGTCGGCGCCATCGCCGCGATGGTTGCGGCAGCGAGGGGGCTTGGCTAAGGCGCGCGCGATGGGCGCATGGGTTGCGACGGCATGCGCTGAGACAGGGAGCCGGTATGACGACGAAGGCGGTCCAGAAGATCCTGGCGAATTACGAGAGCGACAATCCCGGGGTGAAGGCCAACCTCCACCGCATCCTGATGCAGGGCAGGCTCGGCGGCACCGGCAAGCTCGTCATCCTGCCGGTGGACCAGGGCTTCGAACACGGCCCGGCGCGCAGCTTCGCGGTCAATGCCCCGGCCTATGACCCGCATTACCATTACCAGCTCGCGATCGATGCGGGGCTTTCGGCCTATGCCGCACCGCTCGGCATGATCGAGGCGGGGGCGGACAAGTTCGCCGGGCAGATCCCGACCATCCTCAAGGTCAACAGCTCGAACAGCTGGGCCAGCGGTGCCAACCAGGCGCTGACCGGCGGGGTCGAGGATGCGCTGCGGCTCGGCTGTGCGGCGATCGGCTTCACCATCTATCCGGGAAGCGAGGATTGCTTCGAGATGATGGAGGAAATCAGGGAGATGCGCGCCGAGGCCGCCGCGGTCGGCATCGCCACGGTCATCTGGTCCTATCCGCGCGGCGGCAATCTGCCCAAGACCGGTGAGCTCGCGCTCGATGTCGGCGCCTATGCTGCGCATATGGCGGCGCTGCTCGGCGCGCATATCATCAAGGTCAAGCTGCCGAACAATCATGTCGAACAGGGCGATGCGAAGAAGGCCTACGAGGGTTTCGACGCCTCGACCCAGGCGAAGCGCGTCGCCCATGTCGTCCAGGCGTGCTTTGCCGGGCGGCGGATCGTGGTGTTCTCGGGCGGCGCGGCCAAGGGCATCGAGGCGGTGTTTCAGGACGCGCGCGACATCCGCGACGGCGGCGGCAACGGCTCGATCATCGGCCGCAACACCTTCCAGCGCCCGCGCGCCGAGGCGCTGGCGATGCTCGACCGTCTGGTCAGGATCTACAAGGGGCGCGAATAGATACCGTGAGCGAGGAGCGGCCGGCAACCGCGATCTATCTGATCTCGCCGCTCGATACCGGCGGCAATTTCCCCGCGCGGCTCGAACGCGCGCTCGATGCAGCGCCGGTCGCCGCCTTCCAGTTTCGCGTCAAGGGGATCGACGAGCACGAGGCGGCGCGGCTCGCGGCGCCGCTGCAGGCGATCAGCGCGGCGCAGGGCGTTGCCTTCATCGTCAATGATTCGGTGGCGCTCGCCAGGCGGCTTGGCGCCGACGGCGTCCATCTCGGGCAGGACGATGGCGCGGTTGCCGAGGCGCGGGCGCGGCTTGGGCGCGAGGTTCAGATCGGCGTCACCTGCCATGCGAGCCGCCATCTCGCGATGGAAGCGGGCGAGGCGGGGGCCGATTACGTCGCCTTCGGATCGTTCTTCGCCAGCTCCACCAAGCACAGCGGGCACCGGCCCGAGCCCGGGATCCTCGCCTGGTGGCAGGCGCTGTTCGAAATCCCCTGCGTCGCGATCGGCGGCATCACCCCTGTCAATTGCGCGCCGCTGGTTCAGGCGGGCGCCGATTTCCTCGCGGTATCGGCGGCGGTGTGGCAGGGCGACGAGGCGGTGAATATCCGCGCGCTTGCCGAAGCGATCGCCGCCGCCGGCGCGGCGCGATGAGCGAACCGCGCGAACTCACGCTGCGCGGCGTCGTGCTCGGTGCGCTGCTCACCGTCGTCTTCACCGCCGCCAATGTCTATCTCGGGCTCAAGATCGGGCTGACCTTCGCCACATCGATCCCGGCGGCGGTGATCTCGATGGCGGCGCTGCGCGGCTTTTCGGATGTCACCATCCAGGAAAACAATATCGTCCAGACCATCGCCTCGGCGGCGGGCACGCTGTCGGCGATCATCTTCGTGCTGCCGGGGCTGATCATGATCGGCTGGTGGGCGCGCTTTCCCTATGGGCAATCGGTGGCGGTGATCGCGATCGGCGGGATATTGGGGGTGATGTATTCGGTGCCGCTGCGCCGTGCGCTCGTCACCGGCTCGGACCTGCCCTATCCCGAAGGGCTCGCCGCGGCCGAGGTGCTTCGGGTCGGCGCCGGGGTCGGCGGCGCCGGGGAGAACCGCAAGGGCCTCGGCGCGATCGTGCTGGGCGGCGGGCTGTCGGCGCTTTACGCGCTCGGCGCGAAGATGGGGCTGGTCGCCGAGGAGGCGGCGCTCGCCACCCGCTTCGCCGGCGGGGCGACGAGCTTTTCGGCCAGCTTCTCGCTGGCGCTGATCGGCGTCGGGCATCTCGTCGGGCTTGCGGTCGGCATCGCCATGCTGATCGGGCTGGTGATCGGCTGGCTGGTGCTGGTGCCGCTCTACACCGGCCCGGTCGACCATGCGATGGCGCTTGCCGGCGCGGTCGATGCCGCCTTCCGCCACAAGGTGCGCTTCGTCGGGGCGGGCACGATCGGGGTTGCCGCGGTGTGGACGCTGCTGCGCGTCATCGGCCCGATCGTCTCGGGAATCGGTGCCGCGCTCGCCGCAGGCGCCAGGCGCCGCGCGGGCGAGGGCGCAAGCCTTGCGCGCGAGGAGCGTGATCTGCCGATCGGCCTCGTCGGCGCGGTGGTGCTCGCGGCGATGCTGCCGATCGGCCTGCTGCTGTCGAATTTCGTCAAGGGCGGCCCGGTCGCCGGCGCCTTCTGGCCGACGCTGGTCGCGACGGTGATCTTCATCCTCGTCATCGGCATCGTCATCGCTTCGGTCTGCGGTTATATGGCCGGGCTGATCGGCGCCTCGAACAGTCCGATCTCGGGCACCGGCATCCTGGCCGCGCTTGGCATGGCGCTGCTGCTCGCGGCGATCTTCGGCCGCCATGGCGACCCGGCGGCGATCCGTGCGCTGGTGGCCTTCACGCTGTTCGTCACCGCCATCGTCTTTGGGGTGGCGACCGTCTCGAACGACAATCTCCAGGACTTGAAGACCGGCGCGCTGGTCGGCGCAACCCCGTGGCGGCAGCAGGTGGCGCTGGTGCTGGGGGTGGTGTTCGGCGCGCTGGTCATCCCGCCGATCCTCCAGCTCCTCAACCAGACCTTCGGCTTCCAGGGCACGCCCGGCGCCGGGCCGCAGGCGCTTGCCGCGCCACAGGCGGCGCTGATCACCGCGATCGCGCAAGGGGTGCTCGGCGGCACGCTCGACTGGTCGCTGATCGCGCTCGGCGCGGCGATCGGCGTCGTCGTCGTCGCGCTCGACGAGGCGCTGCGCAAGGCCAAGCGCGGCAGCCTGCCGCCGCTCGCGGTCGGCATGGGCATCTATCTGCCGATGAGCCTCACGCTGCTGGTGCCGATCGGCGCGATCATCGGCCATTTCTACAACCGCTGGGCGGCGCGCGCGCGCGATCCGGCGCTGGCCGAGCGGCTCGGCGTCCTTGCCGCGACCGGGCTCATCGCCGGCGAAAGCCTGTTCGGCGTATTCTTCGCCGGAATCGCCGCCGCGACCGGCAGCCCGACGCCCCTTGCCGTGGTTGCGGCCCAGAGCTGGGTGGCTCCGGCCGGGCTCGTGGTGTTCGCGGCGATGATCGCAGGGCTTTACCGCGCGGTGGTGCGCGCCGCGCGATAGGGCATCGCGCCGAAAAGCGCGTACCGCCCGCGCTCAGGCGATGCCGTGGCCGCGCGCGAGATAGTCGAGGCTCTGCATCTCGACCAGCCGGCTGACGGTGCGCTCGAATTCGAAGCGCCCGTCGCCCGCCTCGTATAATTCGTCGGGCAAGACCGCGGCGCAGGCGAAGAGCTTGACCCGGTTCTCGTAAAGCGCGTCGATCAGCGTGACGAAGCGCGCCGCCTCGTTGCGGTTCTCGGGCCCCATGCGGGGAATGCCGACGAGGATCACGGTGTGATAGGCATGGGCGATGGCGAGATAGTCGGCCGCGCCGCGCGCCTCGCCGCACAGCCGCCTGAAGCTGAACACCGCGACGCCCTTGAGGCTCTTGGGGACATGCAGTCGCCGCCCGCCGCCGAGGTCGAGATCGGCCGCGGGCACATTGGCCGAATCCTCGGGATCATAGTCGGTCAGCCGGAAGAAGGCCTCGCGCACCGCCGCGGTCGCCGCCGCGCCCAGCGGGGTGTGCCAGGTGGCAAGCCCCCTGATGCGATCGAGCCGGTAATCGGTCGGCCCGTTCAGCGGCACGACGTCCAGTTCGCGCTCGATCAGCGCAATGAACGGCAGGAAATGCTCGCGGTTGAGCCCGTCCTTGTACAGATCGGCCGGCGCGCGATTCGAGGTCGTCACCACGGTCACGCCATGGTCGCGGATGAGCGCGGTGAACAGCCGGCTCATGATCATCGCATCGGCCGAATTGTTGACCACCATCTCATCGAAGCACAGCACCTGCACCCCTTGCGCAAGCGCGGCCGCGACAAGGGGAATCGGATCGCCGCTTTCGCTCAGCCGCGCCTCGCGCAGCCTTGCATGGACTTCGAGCATGAAGGCGTGGAAATGGCTGCGGCGCTTGGCGCCGATCGCGAGATTGTCGTGGAACAGGTCCATCAGCATCGACTTGCCGCGCCCGACCCCGCCCCACATGTAGATGCCGCGCGGGCGCGCGGGCCGGCGCCCGAACAGCCGGCCGAGCAGCCCGCCCGAACCCTCGGCCCTGACGATCTCGCCGCGCAGCGCGGCAAGTTTCCTTGCCGCCGCCGCCTGCTCGGGATCGGGGCGCAATTCGCCCGCGGCAACGAGCTGGTCGTAGCGCGAGACGATATTGGCGGGCTTCGGCGCGGTCACGATTGCGGCTTTCGCACCGTCGCGGTGAAGCTGGCGACAAGATCATCCGCCTGCACCACGAGCCCGCGCAGGAAGCCCATCCGCCGCGTCTCGCGCAGCAGCTCGACCACGCAGTCGAGCGCGCGCGCGGCATCTCCTGCGCCGATGAACTGGGTCTGCATATCGACCGTCACCGACCCCGAGACCGGCACCGCCCGCAGCACATACATCGCGGCGAACAGCGCGACGTCGATGAGGCCGAGCGTGATCCCGCCATGATAGCGCCCCGTCGAATTGGCATGCCAGGGCTGCGGGGCAAGCCGCACCCGCGCGTGGCTGTCATCCTCGGCGCGAACCAGCAGATCGCCCAGCACCGCGCGGTTGTAGCGCTCGGGCCCGGAGAGCTGGTAAAGCTGCCAGCCCGGATGGTCGGGATGCGGCGCGCAGTGGAAAAAGGCGGGCGCGGCCTCGCTCATGCCCGGCTCACGCGGGAAACCGCCGCGTCAAACCCCGACCCGCCGGTGCTGAGCCTGTCGAAGCACTGCATTTTTCTTCCGACGAACAGCAAGGACCGTCCTTCGCCAGGCTCAGCACCGGCGGCAGGGCGGCGAAGGATTCGTGCCCTGCGCCATTGCCGATCAGATCGCCCGCTCGGCCTGCATCTTCTTGATCTCGGCGATCGCCCGCGCCGGGGAAAGCCCCTTGGGGCAGACATTGGCGCAATTCATGATGGTGTGGCAGCGATAGAGGCGGAACGGGTCTTCGAGCTCGTCGAGCCGTTCGCCGGTCATCTCGTCGCGGCTGTCGGCGAGCCAGCGATAGGCCTGGAGCAGGATCGCGGGGCCCAGGAACTTGTCCGAATTCCACCAATAGCTGGGGCACGAGGTCGAGCAGCAGGCGCACAGGATGCATTCGTAAAGCCCGTCGAGCTTTTCGCGCTGTTCGGGGCTTTGCAGCCGCTCCTTGCCCGATGGCGTGGTCGAGACGGTCTGGAGCCACGGCCGGATCGAGGCATATTGCGCATAGAAATGGGTGAAATCGGGAACCAGATCCTTGATCACCTCCATGTGCGGCAGCGGGGTGATGCGGATTTCGCCCGGCAGATCCTCGATCGCGGTGGTGCAGGCAAGGCCGTTGCGCCCGTTCATGTTCATCGCGCACGAGCCGCAGATCCCCTCGCGGCAGGAGCGGCGGAAGGTCAGCGTCGCATCGACCTCGTTCTTCATCTTGATGAGCGCGTCGAGCACCATCGGTCCGCATTGGTCGAGATCGATCTCGAACCTGTCATAGCGCGGGTTTTCGCCGGATTCGGGATCGTAGCGATAGACGGTGAAGTTCTTCACCCGCTTCGCCCCCGAAGCCTTGTGCACCCGCCCCTTTTTGGAAACGCGGCTCGCGGCGTCGAGAAAGAATTCGGCCATGGCGTGATCCCCTGCGCTGTCGCTTGCGTCTGTAGCGATTCAGCGGATGGGGGCAAGGGGGTGGCGCGGGGATCGGGGTTGAAGCGAGGCGGAGGGCAAGGGGCATATGCCCCCTTGCCCCTTGCTTCATTTCGATCACGAGTCGGGATTGCGGTGACGGATTACGGTGACGCTCGGATTACGGTGACGCTCGGATTACGGTGACGCTGCATTTAATCGGGATTACGGGGATTACGGTGACGCTGCATTTAATCGACGGCGGGCTTCGTGCATGAGAAGGTGCGGTCATGGCGCGACTGGCTCGATATGTAATTCCCGGCATTCCCCACCATGTGACGCAGCGTGGCAATGGGCGACAACAGGAATAAGTGCAGCGTCACCGTAATCCCGTAATCCACCGTAATCCCGTCACCGTAATCCCGTAATCCGAGCGTCACCGTAATCCATCCCCGCTTCCTACGCGGCCACCGAGGCCGCGTCGAGATTGCTCTTACAAGACCCTTGCGCACGAATATTGTAGTGGCGGCATCAGGGGAAGCGTGGAATCCTTGGCCCAACAGCAGATGGCGGGAGAGTGCGCGATGGCGACTTCGGCAGACTACAAGCTTGGGGAATATGCGTTCGCGCGCGGCTGGTTCGCGGTGGCCAACAGCAGCGAAGTGACCCGCACCCCGATCAACGTCCACTACTTCGGGCAGGACATGGTGCTGTACCGCGGCGAGAGCGGCCGGGTGGTGATGCTCGACGCCTGGTGCCCGCACATGGGCACCAAGCTCGGTAGCGGCGAAACCTCGGCCACCACCACCGCCGCGTTCTTCATGGAGGGCGACAATATCCGCTGCCCGTTCCACGCCTGGCGCTTCGGGCCGGACGGCAAGTGCAACCACATCCCCTATCACGATGGCCCGATCCCGCCCGGCGCGCGGGTCAAGCCGTGGCGGGTTGAGGATCGCTATGGCATCGTGTTCACCTGGCACGATCCCGAAGGGCAGGAGCCCGATTTTGATATCGCGCCGTTTCCCGAGTGGGACGATCCGCAGTGGGTGCGCTGGCAGGGTCTTGAGCCGCTGTGCGACCTCAACCACCCGATCGAGATCTTCGACAACATGTCCGACGTCGCGCACCTCGGGCACCTGCATGGTGGCCATGCCGTCACTTACGAGAACGAGTACGACCGCCACCTGATGCACCAGCGGCAGAGCTCGGCGGTGGAGGACAATAGCTCGGGCCTGTTCGGCCAGACCTATTCGACCATAGCCGGCTATGTCGGCCCCGGCATCGCCTTCGGCCGCTTCCGCGAGATGGGCGCGGCGCAGATCATCTGCGTGACGCCGATCGACGACGGCACCTGCCGCGCGTGGCAGGCGGCGATGGTGCGATCACCCTCGGGTGTGGTGGACGATACCTCGCGGGCAATGCGCGACAAGGCCAGCGCGCTGTTCGGCGGCGGGCTGCTGCGCGACGGCGAAGTGTGGGCGGTGAAGAAGCCGGCGCTGCATGTGATGCAACTGCCTTCGGACGGGCCGTTCCGCCAGTCGCGCCAGTGGTATAGCCAGTTCTTCAACCCGCGCACCAAGGCGGCGGAAATCCTCGCCCCGATCACCGGCGTGCATTACGCCAAAGGCTGGCCACCGTTCACGCCGGTGGACGCGGCCGCCGAATAAGGCGCACACAGTTCGCGGTAAAGGGGGAACTGGCGTGGAATATCGGCAACTTGGGCGCACCGGCATTCCGGTGAGCGCGTTGGGGTTGGGGGTGATGACGTTCGGCGGGCAGACGCCGGAGCACGACGGGTTTCGCCAGCTCGACATGGCGCTGGACGCAGGTGTGACACTGTTCGACACCGCCGAGAACTATCCGACGCCGACCGGGCCGGAGACGCAGGGCGCTTCGGAGCAAGTGCTGGGGCGCTGGGTGGCGGCGCGCGGCGTACGCAACAAGGTGGTGATCGCCAGCAAGGTGGCGGGGCCGGGCAATGCAGCGGGCGACATGCGGCACATTCGCGGCGATGGGCGCAAGCTCGATCCCGCCAACATCCGGCAGGCGGTGGAATACAGCCTGCGCCGACTCGGCACCGACCATATCGATCTCTACCAGGTGCATTGGGCCGAGCGGCCGATCACCACGTTGGGGCGGGTACGCTATTCGCTGGTGCCCGAGCCGGAAGGCGCGGTGCCGATCGAGGAGACGCTGGCCGCGCTTTCGGAACTGGTGGTCGAGGGCAAGGTCCGCGCGGTGGGCCTGTGCAACGAATCGCCGTGGGGGGTAATGCGCTATCTGGCGGCGGCGGAGCGCGGCGGGCTGGCGCGGGTGGCGTCGATCCAGAACGGCTACAGCCTGCTTGACCGCAGCTTCGAATTGGGCCTCGCCGAAGTCGCGGTGCGCGAACACTGCGGCCTCATCGCCTATTCGCCGCTGGCCGGCGGCACGCTGACCGGGAAGTATGGCGCCGCCCCAGCCCCGATCCCCGGCAGCCGCTCGAGCCAGAGCGCCGGGTTCCTGGCGCGCTTCACCGCGGGCAAGCAGGCGGCGATCCAGGCCTATGCCGATCTCGCGCGGCAGGCCGGGCTCGAGCCGGCGCACATGGCATTGGCGTTCGCGCGCCAGCAGCCGTTCACCACCGCGGTGCTGATGGCGGGCAGTTCGGCCGGGCAGCTTGCCACCAACCTCGGCGCGATCGACCTGACGCTGCCCAAGGATTTGGTGCAGGCGATCAACGCCATCCATGACGCCAATCCCAATCCGCGATGATCCGGTGAACCCATGAAGTGAGGTGGCCCGGTTGGTCTGCACATCGATCGTGATTACGGTGACTGATTACGGATTACGGACGGATTACGATTACGGTGACGCTGCATTCGATTACGGTGACCGATTACGGTGACGCTGCATTTAATCGACGGCGGGCTTCGGATTACGGTGACGGATTACGGTGACGGATTACGGTGACGCTGCATTTAATCGACGGCGGGCTTCGGATTACGGTGACGCTGCGTTTAATCGACGGCGGGCTTCGTGCATGGGATTACGGTGACGCTGCATTGGGATTACGGGGATTACGGTGGGGATTACGGTGACGCTGCATTTAATTGACGGCGGGTTTCGTGCATGAGAAGGAGCGGTCGTGGCGCGACTGGCTCGATATGTAATTCCCGGCATCCTTCACCATGAGACGCAGCGTGGCGATGGGCGACAACAGGAATAAGTGTAGCGTCACCGTAATCCCAGGAATAAGTGTAGCGTCACCGTAATCCGTCACCGTAATCCGTCACCGTAATCCGTCACCGTAATCCCGTCACCGTAATCCCGTAATCCTGCCTGAATGCAGGCCACTTCGCATCCTTCTCCATAAGTCATTGAAAAATGGTGCCGGCTACAGGATTCGAACCCGTGGCCCCCTGATTACAAATCAGGTGCTCTACCAACTGAGCTAAGCCGGCGCGATGCTGCCCATACAATCGCCGCGCCCCGATGGTCCAGCGCCTTCAGCGCGCCCGTTCATAGATCACGTCGTCGCCGGGCGCGGCGACGCGGCGGTAGTGTTGCGCCACGAACTGCGCAAACTGCGGAAAATCCTTCATCGCGTGATAGTCGCTCGCCGCCAGCCTGGCGATCCCGGCGGGGGACTTGAACGGCAGCGCGGCGGCGGGGCTTGCCTGGGTATCGACGATATAGCGCGGCGGGTGCGCGCGAAAATCGGCGAACAGATTGGACCAGGCCCCCGGGACGATGCGATCGCGCGTCGCAAGCCCCGGCACGGCGCCGCCGAAGATGTAGCCGGTCAGCGGAAAGGTCGCGATATAGCGGCTTGCCGGCAGCCGGTCCGCGTCGAGATAGAGCGGGGTCTGCTGGCCCCAGACGAAGATGCGATCGCCCGGCGCCGAATGCGCGCGCAGCCACAGCCCCGCCGGCGACGGGGCGCTCGCGCGCAATTGCACGCTTTCCACCGCGAAGGTGATCACCGAACCCAGCGCCAGCCACGCCGCCGCGAAGCTGGCGAGATTCCACCGACCCCGCGGCTGGGCCCGCGCCGCCATGGCGAAGACCGGGGCGGTGAGCACGCCAAGCGGCGGCAGCAACTGGATGAAATAATGCGGATAGAAGCGTCCCCCCGCCGAAGCACCGATCACCGATACCGCGAGCCAGCCGAGGACCGCGGCGAATTCGGCGCCGTGATCGCGCCAGGCGATGCGCAGCCGCCCGCGCCAGCCCAGCGCCAGCAGCACCGGCAGCGCGATGATCGCGAACAGGACGGTGTGGACGAACCCATGGAACCAGAACACATAGGGGACGGTGTGATCGGCCACCGTCCAGTACCACGCTTCGCCAAGGATTCCGAACCACCACAGCACCGCCACCGTCGCCGCAAGCACCAGGGCAAAGCCGGCGCCAAGCACAATGGCCTCGCGCGGGAAGACCCCGGCCGCGCGGTTGCGCGCGAACAGCAGGTAGCAACCGAGCGGCACCGCCGCGATCGCCGCGGGCTGCTTGAGCAGGAAGGCGATCGCCAGCAGCAGCCCCGCGGCAAACGCGCGTGTTCCCCCCGGTCGTGGCCGCAGCGCGAGCGCATAGGCCGCAACCAGCGGCAGGTTCATCAGCACCTCGCCGTTGAAGGCGAGATTCTTCGCGGTCGCCCAGGGTTGCAGCACCGCATAAAGCAGCGCGGCGATGACCCCGCTCGTCGTATCGAACAGGCGGCGCACCAGCCAGAACAGGCCGAGCATGGTCAGCAGCACCCAGACGAGCATCACGCCATGCAGCGCCAGCCAGTTGTCCGGGCCGAAAAGCCCGAAGATCGCCCAATAGACCGCAAACAGCAGCGGCGGCTTGCGCTCGATCGCGTCGCGATAGGGCAGCCCGCCGGCAAGCATGACCCGCGCGACCACCGCATAGACCGCCTCGTCGTCGATCGCGCGCGCATAGAGCAGCGCCGGCAGCCGGATGACGGCGGCGATGGCGACAAGCGCCGCGGGAACGATGATGCCGCTCGCCAGCGGCGATTGCCGCGATCGCGCCTCTATCCGTGCTGTCACCCAGTCCCCCGCCCGTCCGGCGTTCCGACGGCGCAGGGACACCGCGACCGCCAATGATCCGCAGTTGCGCCCGCACGCTCCTGTCGGGGTGGAATCAATTTCCTCCCCTGGCAAGCGCCGGGCGCAGCGCGAACAGCTGATATTCGCGATTGCCCGCGCTTGCCACCGCATAGCGCGTGTAATCGCGCGACAGCGCGGCGAGCACCACTGCCCGGCTCTGCCAGTTGGTCGGCCGGGATTGCGGCTTGGTGGCGATCATCACCACCGGCGGGCGCAGCGCCATGATCCGCGCCACCTCGCGCTCGGGAACGACGCCAAGCCCGTTCCGTTCATCGGCGCCGTTGAGGTGGTTCTGGAAAATGAACCGCGTCATCAGGCACGAGCCGGTGATCATGTAGAGCGAGGGATCGCCCTCGTTGATATAGGCACAGCCATTGCCCATGCGCGATTTCAGCAGTTGCGCGATATGGAAGACCTGCGCCCGCGTGCCATGGGCATGCATGTGCAGCCCGGTGATGAAGGCGGCGGCAAGCGTGCCGAAACCGACCATCAGGCGTGTATAGATGCGCGCATCGCCCGAAAGGCGCAGCCAGCTCCGCCGCCAGGCGAAACGCGCCTCGCCCGCGCCGCGCCCCAGCGCGGGCGCGGCCAGCACGCATAGCGGCGCGAGCAGCGGCGCGACATAATGATCGTACCAGGTGCCGAACAGCAGGAAGCCGGCAACCGCGGCGATCGCCCATGCGCGCAGCAGCGCATGACCGCTCGCCGAAGCGCCTTCACGCGCCGCGCCAAGGCGCCCGGGCGCGACAAAGATCGCGAGCCACAGTGGAAACAACGCCGCCACCTCCTGCGCAAGGCGGCTGTAGGCGTCGAGTTGTGGCTCCTTGCGGCCGAGGATCGAGACGAAATTCGCGAAGAAGAAGGCATCGGCATGACCCATCGCGGCATAGGCGGCAAAGGCGAGCGCGGTCGGCGCCAGCGCGATCATGCACCACGCCGCCGCCGCGAACAGCAGCCGGCCGAGGCGCCAGCCGGCGGTCCAGCCGCGCGCCAGCAGCGCAACGCCGAAGGCGACCCCTTCGAACACCACCGAATATTTGATCTGCAACGCCATGCCGACCAGCGCCATGGCGAGCGCGCCGCTGGCGAACAGCCGGTCCGCGCGCGCGGCGGTCCAGGCGCGATAGACCACCAGCGCCGCCAGCGCGACGAGCGGGTTGAAGAACACCGGCGCCTGGCCGCCATAGCAGTCGAACACCGAGAGATAGAGAAGATAGCCCACCCCGGCCCAGAAGGCGCCCGCGCGCGGCGCGATCTCGCGCGCCAGCCGGTTGACGAGCAGCGCGGTGGCGCTCGCGACGAGCAGCGCGACGATCTGATATTCGATGAAGCCCTCGCCGCCGAGCTTGCGGATCGCCGCGAACAGCAGGAACAGCCCCAGCGGCTTGCGATCGAAGATATCGACATAGGGCAGCGCCCCATGCAGCATCCTGTCGCCGATCAGCAGATAGAACTGCTCGTCGATGTGGACGACGGGATTGCCGAAGGTCAGCCCGCGCAAGACGAGCGCGACGGCGAGATAGGCGCAGGCGGTCAGCGCCCAGTCACCCGCCACGAGGCGCAGCCCGGCCAGGCGGGCGCCGTCCGGCACCCGGCCGTCTGCGATCAGCGTTCCGCCGGGCGCTGCCAGGGAATCATCCATGCGCCAATCCGCTCCGCACCGCAGGCCGCGCGGTGCGACCTGCCCCCAGCATTTCCGACCCGGCGGCTTCGCTCCATCGGCGATGGCCGGTGCGCCGCCTGGCCTGCTCCGAGACTGACGACGCGGCTTCGCCCGTTCCGCAGTTGCGGCGGGCACCGTGTCGCAGCGCCGATCCTTTAAACCCTGCGCGGCGGCTCAATCGCCGACCGGCGGGGCCGTCAAGCCGGATGGCGCCAAAAACCGGCATCGGCCCTAGATCCGCACCCCGCCGCGCGCCTGCACCATATCCTCGCGGTTCACCTCGAAATCGCGCGCATCGTGGCGTTCGCGCAATTGCGTATCGGGGCTGCCCGCGCCGCGGTTGACCATGCGGCCGCGCCGCACCGCCGGGCGCGCGTCGAGCAGCGTCAGCCAGCGATCGATATGCCGGTATTCCTCGGTGGCGAGGAAGCGCTGGGCGTCATAGGCATCGCGCATGATCGCGCCATACCAGGCGAGATTGGCGATGTCGGCGATGGTATAATGATCGCCGGCGACATATTCGTGGCGCGAAAGCCTTGTGTCGAGCACATGCAGCAGCCGCTTGGCCTCCATCGCGTAGCGGTTGATCGCATATTCGATCCTGATCGGCGCATAGGCATAGAAATGACCGAAGCCGCCGCCAAGCATCGGCGCGCTTGCCACCTGCCACATCAGCCAGCTCATGCATTGCGCGCGGGCGTGAACTTCGCCGGGCAGGAAGGCGCCGAACTTCTCGGCGAGATAGAACAGGATCGCGCCGCTTTCGAACAGCGTCACCGGCGGGTCGAGCGAGCGATCGACCATCGCCGGGATTTTTGAATTGGGATTGATCGCCACGAAGCCGCTGCCGAACTGGTCACCGTTGCCGATCTCGATCAGCCAGGCGTCGTATTCGGCGCCGGTGTGGCCGGCTTCGAGCAGCTCTTCGAGCATGATCGTCACCTTGACGCCGTTGGGCGTGCCCAGCGAATAGAGCTGGAGCGGGTGGCGGCCGACGGGCAGCGCCTGTTCATGCGTCGCCCCGGAAACGGGGCGGTTGATGTGGGCAAAGGCGCCGCCGCTCGGCGCATCCCGGCGCCACACCTGCGGCGGGACATAGCCCGGCGGGCAATTGCGGGCGGGATCGGTTTCGTCGGTATCGGCCATGTCGGTCTCCGCTGCCGGGTGCGAAAGGCTCAGGCCTCGTGCACCGCCTTGGTGACGAGGCAGGCCATCAGCCCCTCGGGGCCGTCCTCATGGCCGTGGCCCGACCATTTGACCCCGCCAAAAGGCGAATCGGGGCTGGCGACGCCCGCGCCATTGAGGCTGACCATCCCCGCCTCGATCTCGCGCGCCAGCCGGCGCTGGCGCGCGCCATCGGCGGTCCAGGCATAGGCGGCGAGCCCATAGGGCAGCCGGTTCGCCTCGGCGACCATTTCCGCCTCGCCCGCCATGGGGTTGAGGATCGCCACCGGGCCGAACGGTTCCTCGTTCATGATCGCGGTCTCGATCGGCACCTCGCCCAGCACCGAGGGCGTGTAGAAGAACCCCTGGTTGCCGACGCGCTGGCCGCCGGTCAGCAGCCTGGCCCCGGCGTCGCGCGCGCCGCCGATCAGCCGGTCCATCGCCTCGGGCCGGCGCGGATTGGCCATCGGTCCCATTCTGGTGCCCGCGGCCAGCCCGTCGCCGACGGTGATCGCCCGCGCGCGCTCGACGAAGCCGTCGCGAAAGCGCCCGAAGATGCTGTCCTCGACGAGGAAGCGGGTCGGGCTGACGCAGACCTGGCCGGCGTTGCGATACTTGTTCGCCACCAGCGAATCGAGCGCACGATCGAGATCGGTATCGGCGAACACCAGCACCGGGCCGTGGCCGCCCAGTTCCATGGTCGTGCGCTTGCAGTCCTCGGCGGCGAGCTTCATCAGATGCTTGCCGACAACGGTCGAGCCGGTGAACGAGAGCTTGCGGATCACCGGACTGGCCAGCAGATGCCGGCTTACCTCGTCGGGCACGCCGAACACCGCCTGCGCGACATCGCCGGGCAACCCGGCATCATGGAGCGCCTGCACCAGCGCCAGCGCCGAGGCGGGGGTTTCCTCGGCCGATTTGAGGATTACCGAGCAGCCCGCGGCAATCGGCGCGCCAAGCTTGCGCGCCGGATTGATGATCGGGAAATTCCATGGCGCAAAGGCGGCGACCGGCCCCACCGGCTCATGCGTGACGATCGAGCGCAGACCCGCCGGCCGGGTCAGCTGGCGCCCGTAAACGCGCTGGCATTCGGCAGCGTAGAAGGTGAAGAGATTGATCGCCGAAACAACCTCCAGCCGGGTTTCGGCAATCGGCTTGCCCTGTTCGAGCGTGGCGTTGCGGGCGATGTCCTCCTGCCGCTCGCGCAGCAGCGCGGCCGCGCCCAACAGCACCTGCGCGCGCTTTGCGGCCGGGGTGTCGCGCCAGCGGCGAAAGCCCGCGGCGGCGGCGGCGAGCGCGCGGTCGAGATCGGCGGCGTCTGCCAGCGGCAGCTCGCCGAGACTGGCGCCGGTCGCCGGGTTGACGACGGCATGGCTGCGGCGGCCCGCGGCGCCGACCGCTTCGCCGGCGATCAGCATGGTGAGCTGGGGGTAGGTCATGCTTCCAATTTCTCCCGGGGGCGCGCGCGAACACGGCGCCCGCCTGCGCGATAGGGCGCCATGGCCCCTGTCATCAAGTGCGCTGTGCGCAGCCGCGCGCGCGCGGCGCCGTCAACTGCCGATGCGATCGACCGCCGGCCGGCCGGCGCGGCCGCCATGCGGCACCAGCGCCGCCACGGCGAGCGCGATGCCGCCGCCAAGCAGCGTCGCTTCGAGGCGATGCTCGGCATTGGCGAGGGCGACCGAATGGCCCAGCGTCAGCAGCAGCACCACGGTTGCGGTGATCGCGGCGGTCAGGCTCGCGTAATGCGCGCGCTGCAAGGCATAGGACAGCAGCGCCGAGACCGCCATGCCCACCCCCAGCAGCCCCGTCCAATCACGGCACAGATGCGCATAAAGCGTCGCCGCGAGGCAGCCGGCCAGCGTTCCCGTCAGCCGGGCGATGCCGCGCGCGCGGGTCTCGTGCAGCCGCGGCTTGAGCACGAGCAGCGCGGTCATCGGCGCCCAGTAGCTGTTGCTGATCGCCAGCCGGCGCGCGACGAGAAGGCTCGCCGCGACGCAGACCGCCGCGCGTCCCATATGGGCGAGGCGCAGCATGCGAGGAGCGCTTGGCCGCGCCGGCAGGATGGTCGGCGCCGAGGCGGCGGGAAAGCTCCAGGCGAGCAGCCGCACGATCCCCATCTGCGCCAACCCGCCCGCCAGCACCGCCAGCGCCCGCGCCTCGGCCGCTTCGGCATTGCCCGCGTAATAGCCGGCAACGAAGAAGGCGATCACCACCTGCAGCGCTACCCACCACAGATTCTCGTCATACAGCGCCGCCGCCGCGCATAGCGCGCCCGCGCCCGCGGCGATGACGGTGAACAACGCGGGATCGAGCCCGGCAAGGCTGCCGGCGAAGGCGGACAGGCTCATGCCGAGCGTCGCCGCCGCCATCGCCCCCCAGCGCCGGCCGCGCAATTCGCGCGCCGCGCCGAAGCCCACGGCAAAGGCCGCACCCGCCGCGGTCACGCCGGAGACCGCCTCGCCGGTCAGCACGCCCGCGAGGATGAGCAAGGGCATGGCGGGGGCGCAAAGCAGCGCCTCGCGCCAGTGGAAGGGCACGAAGGACCGCGCCGCCGCCGCCCGCCCGTGATCCTGTATGCGGGTGATCGGGTTCA
>JAGWPW010000078.1 GCA_028870315.1 Sphingomonadales bacterium
GCGCCTTCGCGACCCGCGCGCGCCAGCCGCGGCGGCCGCGGCGGCGCGGCGGGGCGGGAGCGGGGGGCGCCGGCGGGCTGATGATTTCGCCAAGATAATGATTCGGACGCGGCGCGCCGTCGGCGATGCTGACGATCTGGCGCAGCGCCAGCCGCCCGAGATATTCGTCCGAAAAGGCGGGCGTGTAATAGACGCAGTCGTCGAAGAAATAATGCGTCACCTGCGACCAGCGCGTGCGCGCAGGGTTGAGCTGCGGGCTGCCGCCATGCAGCAGATTGGCAAGCCAGATCAGCGCCTGCCCCTTTTTCGCACAGAAGCGCTCGACCGGCGCGTGCTGATCGGCGATCAGCGCGTCCCAGGCGGCGTGATAGGGTATTTGCGCCGAAATGCTCTCGTCGCCCGTGCCGCGGCGGCCGATCACGCAATTGTCGAGCAGCGGCCATTTATGCGAGCCGGGAACGTAGCACAGCGGCCCCGCATCCTCGTCGACATCCTCCAGCGCCAGCCACACGCCGCACATGAACCGCGGCGGGATCGAGGAGAAATGCACCGCATCGGTGTGGAGATGCTGCTGGGTGCCGGCGGCGAAGTTCAGCGTCTGGAAGGGAAAGGCCGGCCGGCCGTAAAGCCGCGAGAGCAGGTCGACCACCGCGGCATTGGCGGCGATCGCCCGCACATCGTCATGGCTGCGCCAGGCATCCTGGACCCGGCCCGGGGCGACCAGCTTGTTCGAGCCGGGATCGTGATCGTCGATGCCAAGCTCAGGCGAAAGCCCGGCGCGGATCGCGGCGATGCGCGCGCCGAGATCGGGATCGGGGAAGTCGAACAGCGCAAAGCCGTCGCGGTTGAGCGCGGTCGCGATCGCCTGCTCTTCGGGCGAGAGCGGCATGCGGTGGATCTCGGTGCCGAAGATCGGCGATTCGACCAGCGGGATTCCGGGAAACGGGTTTTCAGCCATCGCCCGACCCATAGGGGCACCGGCCGCCAAGGGCCATGCCCCCGGTGCGATTTCGCTGCTCAATCGTGCTTCAATCGGGCTTCTGCGCCAGCCGCGCGGCGCGCTCGGCAAGACGGCCCACCGCCGCGGCGTGAATCGCCGGCGCGGTCACCAGCACCCCGAAGGCGCGCGGATCGCGCTTGTTGAAGCTCAGCGGCTCGCCGAAGGCGTCGCTGACCATCGCCCCCGCCTCGCGCGCGATCAACGCGGCGGCGCCGATGTCCCATTCCCAGCCCCAGCGCAGCGTCGCCACCAGATCGGCGGCATCGGCGGCGACCATGGCGATGCGCAAGGCGATGCTGTTGGGCTGGGCGATGGCGACAAGATCGGCGTCCTCGGGCGCGGTGACCCGTGCCGGAACCCGCGCGCCGCCCAGCCGCGCGCGCCGGCTTGCCGCCAGCGGCGCGTCGTTGCGACGGCTCCCCTGCCCGGCTTCCGCCTGCCAGAATTCGCCGCGCGCGGGCGCATCGAGATAGCCGAGCAGCGGCTTGCCGGCGCTGACCAGCGCGACCGAGATCGCCCAGCCGCTGCGCCCGTGGATGAAATCGCGCGTGCCATCGATCGGATCGACCAGCCACAGCAGGCTGCGCGCCAGCCGCCCGGGGGCATCGGCGGTTTCCTCGGACAGCCAGCCCGCGGCCGGAAGCAGTTGGGTCAGCTCGCGACGCAGGAAGGCATTCACCGCGAGATCGGCAGCGCAGACCGGGTTTCCGGGGTCCTTTTCCCACACCTCCAGCGCGTGGCCGGCGCCGGGCCAGCTCGCCATCGCGATCCGCCCGGCTTCGCGGACGATCTCTTCGAGGCGCTGGCGGTCGATCATCGGGATTTGCAAACCATTCTCAACTGGCGTTCATAATTCTGCGCGGCGGCCCTTTTCAAGCCATCGGTCCTCGCTTATGCGGCGGCGCAATATAGCGCTCCCCCACAGCAGGACTCTTCACCGCCATGAACATTCATGAATATCAGGGCAAGGAATTGCTCGCGCAGTACGGCGTCGCCATCCCCGCCGGTCATGCCGCGCTGAGCGTCGAGGAGGCGGTCGCAGCCGCAAGGCGGCTGCCCGGGCCGCTCTATGTGGTCAAGGCGCAGATCCACGCCGGCGGGCGCGGCAAGGGCAAGTTCAGGGAACTGGGCGCGGACGCCAAGGGCGGCGTGCGGCTGGCGAAGTCGCTCGCCGAAGTCGAGGCGCATGCCAGCGAAATGCTCGGCAACACGCTGGTGACGATCCAGACCGGCGAGCATGGCAAGCAGGTCAACCGGCTCTATGTCACCGATGGTGTCGACATTGCTAAGGAATATTACCTCTCGATGCTGGTCGATCGCAAGACCGGGCGCATCGCCATCATCGCCTCGACCGAGGGCGGCATGGACATCGAGGAGGTTGCGCATGCGACGCCTGAAAAGATCATGACGATCACCGTCGATCCGGCGGAGGGCTTCCAGCCGCACCACGGCCGGGCGGTCGCCTTCGCGCTCAAGCTCAAGGGCGATCTCAACAAGCAGGCGCAGGTGCTGACCAGGCAGATCTTCGATGCCTTCGTCGCCAAGGATTGCGCGATGCTCGAAATCAACCCGCTGGTCGAATCGAAAGACGGCAAGCTGCTGGTCCTCGACACCAAGATGAGCTTCGATTCGAACGCGCTCTACCGCCATCCCGATGTCGTGGCGCTGCGCGACGAGACCGAGGAGGACCCGGCCGAGATCGAGGCGTCGAAATACGACCTCGCCTATATCAAGCTCGACGGCGACATCGGCTGCATGGTCAATGGCGCGGGGCTTGCCATGGCGACGATGGACATCATCAAGCTGAACGGCGCCTTCCCCGCCAATTTCCTCGATGTCGGCGGCGGCGCCAGCAAGGAGAAGGTGACCGCGGCGTTCAAGATCATCCTCTCCGATCCGGCGGTGAAGGGCATTCTCGTCAACATCTTCGGCGGCATCATGAAATGCGACATCATCGCCGAGGGCATCGTCGCCGCGGCGAAGGAAGTGCAGCTTTCGGTGCCGCTGGTGGTGCGGCTCGAAGGCACCAATGTCGAACTCGGCAAGCAGATTCTCGAAGGCTCGGGGCTGCCGATCGTCTCGGCCGACGATCTCGGCGATGCCGCGCGCAAGATCGTCGCCGAGGTGAAGAAGGCGGCCTGAATTGAAGGCGCCGCGGGCCGCCGGCGCGCCCGCGGCGCCCTTGCCTGTTCTTTTCCGCTCTTGACGCGCGAAGCGCTTGCGGCAATGGGCCGGCGAGCCATTTAATCGCTCGGCTAAACCGGGGGAAGGACCGCCCATGAAAGTGCTCGTGCCCGTCAAGCGGGTGATCGATTACAACGTCAAGCCACGGGTCAAGGCCGACGGCAGCGGCGTCGATCTTGCCAATGTCAAGATGAGCATGAACCCGTTCGACGAGATCGCGGTCGAGGAAGCGCTGCGGCTGCGCGAAAAGGGCGTGGCCACCGAGGTCATCGCGGTTTCGGTCGGGCCGCAGAAGGCACAGGAGACGCTGCGCACCGCGCTGGCCATGGGCGCCGACCGCGCGATCCTGGTGCAGACCGATGACGAGGTCGAGCCGCTGGCGGTTGCCAAGATTCTGAAGGCCATCGCCGCCGAGGAAGAACCCGGTCTGGTCATTCTCGGCAAGCAGGCGATCGACGATGATTGCAACCAGACCGGGCAGATGCTCGCCGCGCTGATGGGCCGGCCGCAGGGCACCTTCGCGAGCGAGGTCACGGTCGAGGGCGACAGCGTGCTGGTCAAGCGCGAGGTCGATGGCGGATTGGAGACGGTCAAGCTCAAGTTGCCCGCGATCGTCACCACCGATCTTCGCCTCAACGAGCCGCGCTATGCCTCGCTGCCCAACATCATGAAGGCCAAGTCGAAGCCGCTCGCGAACAAGACCCCGGCCGATTACGGGGTCGATACCACGCCGCGGCTGAAGACGCTCAAGGTTACAGAGCCGCCGGTGCGCAAGGCCGGGATCAAGGTGCCCGACGTCGATACGCTGGTTGCCAAATTGAAGGAAATGGGAGTCGCCTCATGAGCGTCCTCGTCTATGCCGAGCATGACAATGCCAGCCTCAAGGATGCGACGCTCGCCGTCGTCACCGCCGCGGGCAAGCTGGGCGAGGTGCATGTCCTCGTCGCCGGATCGAACGCGCAGGCGGCTGCCGATGCCGCCGCGAAGGTCGAAGGCGTCGCCAAGGTGCTGCTGGCGGACGATCCCGCCTATGCCGACCAGCTCGCCGAGAATGTCGCACCGCTGGTTGCCGGGCTGATGGCGGATCACGATGCCTTCCTCGCCCCCGCGACCGCGCATGGCAAGAACATCGCCCCGCGCGTCGCGGCGCTGCTCGACGTGATGCAGATCAGCGACATCCTTTCGGTCGAGGGTGCCGACACCTTCACCCGCCCGATCTATGCGGGCAACGCCATCGCCACGGTGCAGGCGAGCGACGCGAAGAAGGTCATAACGGTGCGCGGCACCGCCTTTGCCAAGGCTTCGCCCGACGGCGGCAGCGCCGCGGTCGAAAAGGTCACTGGCCCCACCGATGCCGGCCTTTCCAGCTTCGCCGGCGCCGAAATCGCCAAGCTCGAACGCCCCGAGCTGACCAGCGCCAAGATCATCGTCTCGGGCGGCCGCGCATTGAAGGATGCCGACACCTTCAAGGCGACGATCTTCCCGCTCGCCGACAAGCTTGGCGCGGGCGTCGGCGCCAGCCGCGCCGCGGTCGATGCGGGCTATGTCCCCAACGACTATCAGGTGGGGCAGACCGGCAAGATCGTCGCGCCCGAAGTCTATGTCGCGATCGGCATCTCGGGGGCGATCCAGCACCTGGCCGGCATGAAGGACAGCAAGACCATCATCGCCATCAACAAGGACGAGGACGCGCCGATCTTCCAGGTCGCCGATATCGGCCTCGTCGGCGATCTGTTCAAGCTCGTCCCCGAACTCACCGAAAAGCTGTAGGGGTGTGACCGGGAAAGCGTGAAGGAGCGCTTTCCCGCCGCCCGGTTTGCGCAACCGCGCGCTTGCCTGTCGCGCGGCGGCGCGTAGCATGGGCACATGGACCCCAGGCTTCAGGAACTGCTCGACCATCACGAAATCCGGCAGCTGCTTGCCCGCTACGCGCATGGCTGCGATCGCGGCGATGCCACGGTGATGGGCGCGGTCTATGCCGAGGAAAGCTGGGACGATCACGGCCCCAACAAATGCGATGGCCGCAGCTTCGCGGCGATCATCACCGACGATCTTGTCGCGCATGGCACGATGTGCAGCCATCTCATGGGCCAGTCGCTGATCATCGTCGATGGCGATGCGGCGCGGGCCGAGACCTATTTCCTCGCCAGCATTTCCAACCGCCCCGGCGACCCCGGCGCGACCATGCACCAGCTGGGCGGGCGCTACATCGACACGCTGACGCGCGCGGCGGGGGCGTGGAAAATCGCCCGCCGGATCTGCGTGCGCGACTGGTCGGCAAGCCAGCCGATTCGCGCGGACTGGCTGCAAGGCGCGGGCTTTGTCGGCGGCTGCCTTGGCGCCGACGATCCCGGCGCCGCGCTGATGCGAATCAGGTGAAACGGTCGAGCGCGTAAAGCACAAGGCCGATCACCCCGCCGACCAGCGTGCCGTTGAGCCGGATGAACTGGAGGTCGCGCCCCACCACGCGCTCGATCCGCGCGGTCACCGTCTGCGCGTCCCAGCGTTTCACCGTGTCCGCGACCAGCGCGACGATCGCATCGCCATGCCGCGCGACCAGCCCTGCAAGCGTGCGGCGGGCGACGCGATTGACCACGCGTTGCAGCCGGGCATCGTCGCGCAGCGTTGCCCCGAAGCTGGCGATTCCGGCCCCGAGACTGCCGGCCAGCGCCCGCTGCGGATCGCCCGCCGCCGCAAGCAGCGCCGCGCGGGCGCGGTGCCAGAGCCCATCGAACGCCGCGGCGGCAGCGGGGCTGGCGAGCAGTTCGTCGCGCGCGGCCGCAACCCTTTGGCGCAGCGCGGAATCGTGGAGCAGCGCATCGGCAAGCGTCGCCAGCCGCGCCTCGATCGTGCGGCGCAGCGGATGTTCGGGATCGACGATGCTTTCGGCAAGCAGCCGATAGGCGCCATCGAGCAGCGCATTGGCGAGCCGCTCGTCGAGCCCGGTCCAGCGCAGCAGCGCATTGGCGCGTTCGCGGATCATCGCGCGCAGCAGCGGTTCATGCGCCGCGAGCATCTCGCCAAGCCAGCGCAGGGCCGCCTCGACCAGCGGCAGGTGGCGGCGATCGGCCAGCGCCCCTTCAACCAGCCCGCCCAGCAGACTTGCCGCATCGAGCCGGTGCAATTGGCGCCGCGCGGCGCTGGCGATGAGCCCGCGCAGCGCCGCATCGTCGAGCGCATGCAGCAGGTCGCCGAGCAGGTCCACGGCGCCCTGGCGCAGCCGCGCTTCGCCGAGCCGGCGCGGGTCGGCAAGCAGGCGGCCCGCGGCGGCGGCAAGGTTCATCGCCGCCAGCCTGCGCGACACCACCTGGGGCGTGAGGAAATGGGCGCGCAGGAATGCCGCCATGGTCTCGGCGATGCGGTGCTTGTTTTCGGGAATGATCGCGGTGTGCGGGATCGGCAGGCCGAGCGGATGGCGAAACAGCGCGGTGACCGCGAACCAGTCGGCCAGCCCGCCGACCAGCGCCGCCTCGGCAAAGGCGCGCAGCCATCCCCAGCGCGGCTCGGTGGCGGCGAGATGGCGCGCGAGGAGCAGCATCGCCGCCATTGCCGCGAGCAGCGCGGTCGCGACAAGCCGCATGGTGCGCGCCCGATCTTCGGCGACGGGCGCGCGACGGCCGCGCCGCGCCTGCGCGTTGCGGATCAGCCCCTCACTCCGCGGGCTCGGCCGGCGCAGCGGCGCTTGCATGATGCGGTTCATAGGTCAGGACCGCCTTGCGCAGCCACGGGCCGAGGCGTTTTTCCAGACCGTCGGCGAGGCTGAAGGCGGCTGGGACGATCAGCAGCGTCAGCAGCGTGGAGAGCAGCAGCCCGCCGATCACCACCGTGCCCATCGGCGCGCGCCAGGCGTTGTCCCCGGTCAGCGAGACCGCGGTTGGCACCATGCCGGCGGTCATCGCGACCGTGGTCATCACGATCGGCTGCGCGCGCTTGTGGCCGGCCTCGACGATCGCCGCGAATTTGCTCGCCCCCTTGGCCATCTCCTCGATCGCGAAGTCGATGAGCAGGATCGAGTTCTTGGCGACGATCCCGAACAGCATGAGGATGCCGATGAACACCGGCATCGACAGCGGCTGTCCGGTCAGCACCAGCGCAAGCAGGCCGCCGAGCGGGGCGAGGAACAGCGAGCCCATGTTGACCAGCGGCGAGATCACGCGGTGATAGAGCAGCACCAGCACGGCGAACACCAGCATGATCCCCGAAGGCACCGCAAGCGTGATGTTGTCGAGCATCTCGGTCTGCCAGCGGTCCTCGCCGTAAGGCGGGCTGGTGATCCCGGGCGGCAGGTGCTGCATGATCGGCAAGGCATCGATCTTCCCGGTCGCGGTGCTTTTGACGACGCCGGGGGCAAGGTCGGCACCGATGAAGATCCGCCGGTCCTGATTGTAGCGCTGAATCGACGTCGGCCCCGATCCGAAGGTGATCTCGGCAACGCGCGACAGCGGGATCGAGGCGCCGCTGCCGGTCTGGACCGGGAGATTCTCGATGCTCGCCATGTCGCGCCGCGCACTTTCGGGCAGGCGCACGCGGATCGGGATCTGGCGATCGGCGAGCGAGAACTTCGCGGCGTTCTGGTCGATCTCGCCGATGGTGGCGATGCGGATCGCCTGGCTGAGCGTGCTGGTCGAGACATCGAGCATCGCGGCGAGGTCGAGCCGCGGGCGGATCACCACCTCGGGGCGCTTGAGATTACCGCTGATCCGCGGGGCGACGAGTTCCTTGACCCCCTTCATCTCCTCGACGAGTTCGGCCGCGGTTGCTTCGAGCTGATGCGCGTCCGACCCCGACAGCATCACCGAAATCGGCCGCCCGGTGCCCGATCCGCCGTTGTTCATCAGCGATTGAAAGGCGGCGCGCGCATCGGCGAAGGCGCCGAGCCGGGGGGTCAGCGCATGCTCCACCTCGATCGTCTTGCGCTTGCGGTCCTTGCGCAGCGTGACGAAAATCTGCGCGCTGCCTTCATCGATGTTTTCCAGCGCATGATCGACTTCGGGCTGGCTTCGCACCAGCGCCGCGATGCGGTCGGCCATCGCTTCGGTCTGCGCGAGCGTGGTGCCGGGGACCATCTCGATCTTGACCGAGGTGTAATCGCTGTTGGCATCGGGGAAGAATTCGATCGGCAGCGACACGAACAGCAGTCCGGTGAAGACCAGCGCGGCAAGGCCGATCCCCATCATCCAGATGCGATGGTCGCGCAGCCGCGCGCCGAGCGAGGTGAGCAGGCGATGGGAGAAGGCGGGCCGCGCCCGCGCCGCGGCGCGGCGCGCGCGGAAGGCCTCCGCCGCGCGCGTGTCGAGCGACCAGTGCAGCACCGCGAGATAGCGCTCCATCATCCGGCCGCCACCATGTTCGGCATGGCCATGCGCCTTGAGGAAATAGGCGGCGACCATCGGCGTGATCGTGCGCGCGACCATCAGCGACATCAGCACCGCGACCACCACGGTGAGCCCGAAATTCTTGAAGAACTGCCCGGAGACACCGGGCATCAGCCCGACGGGAAGAAACACCGCGACGATCGAGAAGGTGGTCGCGACGACCGCGAGGCCGATCTCGTCGGCAGCGTCGATCGCCGCCTGATAGGCGGTCTTGCCCATGCGCATGTGCCGGACGATGTTCTCGATCTCGACGATGGCATCATCCACCAGCACGCCGGCGACAAGGCCGAGCGCGAGCAGCGACAGCTCGTTGAGGGTAAAGCCGAACCAGCTTTTCATGAACCAGAAGGTCGGGATCGCCGAGAGCGGAATGGCGATCGCCGAGACCATCGTCGCGCGCCAGTCGCGCAGGAAGAAGAAGACGACGATCACCGCCAGGATCGCGCCCTCGACCATCGAGGACATGGAGCTTTCGTACTGCTGCTTGGTGTAGTCCACCGAAGTGAACAACTGGACGAAATGGACCCCCGGGTTCTCCTGCTCCAGCTTCTTCAACTGGACCATGGCAGCATCATAGACGGTGACGTCCGAGGCGCCGCGGGCGCGGGTGATGGCGAAATTGACCACCTCGCGCCCGTTGATCTTGGCGAGCGATGTCACCTCGCCGTGGCTGTCGCTGACCGAGGCGATATCGGCAAGCTTGACCGAGCGGTTCGGCCCCAGCGGGATTTGCGTCTGCGACAGCGTATAGGCATCCTGCGCATTGGCGAGCACGCGCACCGACTGGCGGATGCCGCCGATCTCGGCGCGGCCGCCCGCGGCATTCATGTTGAGCGCGCGCAGCGCGAGATTGATCTGCGGCGCGGTCAGCCCGAAGGCCTGCATCCGCGCCGGATCGAGCGTGACCAGGATTTCGCGGCTGACCCCGCCCTGGCGCTGCACCTGCGCCATGCCCTCTATCGACAACAGCCGCTTGGCGACGGTGTTGTCGACGAACCACGACAATTGCTCGATGCTCATGTCGTCGGCTTCGACCGCGAAATAGGCGATCGCATCGCCCGAACTGCTCGCCTTGTCGATCTGCGGTTCGAGAATGCCGTCGGGAAGGCTGCTGCGCGCCTGATCGACCGCGTTCTTCACCTCGCTGACCGCGGCGTTGGTGTCGGTACCCAGCTGGAATTCGATCTGGGTGGTGCTCAGCCCTTCCGACGCGGTCGAATCGATCGAATCGACCCCGGGGATCGATCGCACCGCCGCCTCGACGCGCTGGGTGATCTGGGTTTCGATCTCGGTCGGCGCCGCGCCCGGCTGGGTGATCGTGACGATGACCATCGGAAAATCGATATCGGGCTCGTTCTGCACCTCCATGCGCATGAAGCTGACGATGCCCATCAGCACCAGCCCGGCGAAAACGACGATCGGCACCACCGGGTTGCGGATCGACCAGGAAGACAGGTTGCGGAAATTCATCGCGCGGGGGAATCAATCAGCCTTGCGGTGCCGGCACGGGCTTTACCGATTCGCCCTCCGACAGGAAGGCGCCGGCGCGCAGCACCACCTTTTCATCGCCCGACAGCCCCCGGGCGATGGCAACTCCGTGATCGGTGACCAGCCCGACCTTGATCGCCCGCCGTCGCGCCTTGTTGTCCGGACCGATTACGAAGACGTAATTGCCCTGATTATCGGCAAGCAGCGCCGATTCGGGCAGCATCGGCGCGGTCAGCGTTCCGGCGCGGATCTCGACCTCGGCAAAGCCGCCGGGGCGAAGCGCGGGCGCATAGGCCAGCGCGATCCGCGCGGTGCCCTGCCGGGTGGCCGGATCGATCTCGGGCGAAAGCTGCCAGATGTGGCCGGTGAAGCTCTGGCTCGACCCGACCGGGGTGACGCTCGCCGCCTCGCCGAGCGAAAGCTGGGCGAGGTCGCTTTCGCTGAGCTTGGCCTGCACCTCCATCTCGCCATCCTTGGCGATCCGGAACAGCACCGCATTGCCCGCGCCGACGACCTGGCCCGGATCGACATTGCGTTCGAGCAGCAGCCCGTTTTCGGGCGCGACGATCGACAGGCGGCGGATGCGCGCGTCAATCTCGCCAAGCTGCGCCTGCGCCACCTTGACCCGCGCCGCCGCGCCGTCGCGGGTGGCGACCAACTGGTCGATCTGCGCCTTCGAGATGAAGCCGTGGCTGACAAGCTTCTGCGCGCGCTCGAGATTGGCCTCGGCCAGCCGGGCATCGGCCTCGGCTGCGGTGATCTGCGCCGCCTGGTTGGCGCGCTGCTCGACCTGCACCGAGCGATCGACGGTCGCCAGCACCTGGCCGCGGTGGACCCATTGGCCGGCATCGACATAGACCGCCGACACCTCGCCGCCATCGCCGACCGATCCCACCGGCAGTTCGCGCCGCGCGGCGATCGTGCCGGTGGCGCCGATCGTGCCGGCGACCATCGTGCTTCCCGGCACGATCACCGTCACCGTCGGCGCCTGCGAGGACGCATCGCTTGCCAATTGCGTGGGCTGATTGTGGTGCAGCACGAACCACACCGCGAGCAGCGCCAGCCCCGCCAGCGCCAGCAGCAGGAGATTGCGCCGGCGCAGGCGGCGCTCATCCTCGTCGATCTGGTCGAGCAGGCGGCGGGCCTCTGCCGGCGCCGAGGCGTCGGGCTCTGCGTCGCGCTCAATCCTGCCGTCGTAATTCATCGCGTCCACAGTTCGCTGCGCCGCGGCACGAAGCCGGCCGGCGTCCAGCGCAATAGCGCCGCATCGCCGCGCAGGCAATCCGGACCCGGCCGCGGCCGCACCGACAGCGCGACGGCGCGATCAGCGCCGCACCAGCCCGCGCGGCTCGACCAGCCCGAGATCGCGATGGCTCACCACGCCGGCGGGCGCGTCGCAGACCTGCGGCACCACCGTGCAGCCGACAAGCCCGGTCCACGGCAGCCCCAGGAACGGGTGCCGGCCGTCGGCATCGGGCATCGCCATCAGGTGGCATTCGAGCGGCGGATCGCCGTGGATGCGCACGCGATATTTCGCCTCGCCCTGTTCCCACAGCGGGTCGAGCTTCGTGCCGAGCTGCCAGTAGAAGTGATAGACGACGAGCGGCTTGCCTTCCACCCAGGCGGTCCATTCGTAATGCTGGCCGCCGACCATGCCCTTCTTCACCACGCCATGCGGATGGACGATGTCCTCGGTCGCGCGCGAGACGTCGAATTTGACCGTGACCTCCTCGATCGTCTTGCCCAGCCCCTCGGCGACCAGCGCCATCGAGGAATAGAAATATTTGTAGGTCTCGGCGCTGCGGCGCGGCTTGGCGAGCAGTTCCTCGGGGTCGGCGCCGAAGCCCATCACCTCGGTATAGATCATCGGGTTCCTGAGCTTGTCGATGATCTCGGTAACTTCGACGCAGTCGATCCGGCTCATCAGCCGGGCCAGCGTCAGGGGCAGCACGTCGCCCGAAAATCCGGGGTGGATGCCGCAGCCGTGATAGGAACTGTTGCCCGTCCGGCACGCGTCCTCGATGCGCCGCGTCTCGTCAGGGAACCATTTGTTGGGCAGGAACGGTCCGGCCGGCGAGATCACGTTCTTGCCCGAGGCGAGCAGGCGGCAGACATGGTCGAGCGTGGTGTCGGCCATGTTGAGCGGGGCGAAGAGCACGCAATCGGCGGGCAGCGCGATCATCGCCTCGATGTCGTTCGAGCAGGTGACGCCGGTCTTTGCCAGGCCGACGATATCGCCCGCATCGCGGCCGACCTTCCCGGGGCTGGTGACATAGACCCCGACCAGTTCGGTCACCGGGTTCTCGATGAAATATTTGAGCGCCGCCTTGCCGACCGTGCCGGTGGCCCATTGGATGACGCGATAGGTTTTTCCGGCCATGGCCTTCTCCTCAGTTCAGCCCGCGGACCTGCCCGCCGTCGACGCGGTAATTGGCGCCGGTGATGAATCCCGAAAGCGGGCTCGCCAGCAGACAGGCGACCATCGCAAGATCGCGCGGATAGCCGAAGCGGCCCACCGGCGGCACGTCGAACACCTTCTCCTCGGCGAAGCGGCGGCTGACCTCCTCGAAGCCCATTTCGGGGTCGCCGAAGCGTGCGCGGCCGAAGCGCACCAGCCCGTCGACCATGATCACGCCGGGCGTAAGCACGTTGGCGGTGACGTTCACCCCGCGCAGCGATCCGGCGAGGCTGACGGTGAAATTGTTGAGCGCCGCCTTCGCCGCCGAATAGTCGACCCCCATGTAGTTGGGCTGCATCGCCACCGCCGAGGAGACGTTGACGATCCGCCCGAATGTCGCCGCGACCATGTCGGGTACGCACAACTGGCACAGTGCGACCGCGCCGAGCGTATTGGCGCGGTAGTTCGAGACGAAGTCCGCGATCGGGATGTCGGCCGGGGCCTTCGAGGTGTTGCCTTCTGAATTGCCGCCGGCGTTGTTGATCAGGATCTCGACTTTTCCACCGAGCGCCGCGACCGCCTCGGCATGGACCGCCTCGGCTGCGCCTTCAGCCTGCAGTTCGCCGATGGCGACACCCGCCGCGCCGATCTCGCTGGCGATGGCTTCGGCCCGCTGGCGATTGCGGCCGTGGATGACGACCTTCGCGCCTTCTTCGACCAGCGCGCGGGCAATTGCCTCGCCGATGCCGCTGCTGCTGCCGGTAACCAGCGCGCGGCGGCCTTTGAGTTGCAGGTCCATGGCGTCTGTTCGTCCTCTCGCTTCTTGTGTGCGGGGAGTGTGTCGGGCCTTGGGCTACGGGGCAATTGCCTAGTTGCCAAACATCGCGGCGGCGGGGCGCGCTAGTTCACCCAGTCGAGCCCGAGTTCCTCGTAGATTTCCTTGTCGTCGCCCCAGCGCTCGTCGACCTTGACGTGGAGGAAGAGGTGGACCTTGACGCCGAGCAGTTCGGCCAGTTCCTTGCGCGC